>JBGSVH010000208.1:0-3601 GCA_041753055.1 Parvularculaceae bacterium | reverse complement strand
GGCGGGGCCAGCGCCGCCATCCCCGCCGCTCTCCGCGCGTCTATTGCGTGCGCCCGGCCCGCGCCGCCGCGGCGCCGGTTTGAACACCACCGAAACCATGAAGATGAGGAAGAGAAAAACCGCCCACCAATAGTCGTCGAGAAACTCAGACATGACGCCCTCGATACCTTCAGCCGGGCGGATGCATCGCGGCGAACTAAGGCGCTTTCCAGCGCTCGAATGTGGCGATTTGGGGTCAGGCGATCTGTTCGAGACGGGCTTTCTGGCAGAGCGGGTAAGAGGCGAGAAGCGGCTCAACCGACGCGCGCATCTCGGCGAAGGACGGGCCGTAGCAGTAAAGCGCGGTTTCTTTCGAGCCTTCCCAGAATCCCTTGAACTTGCCTTTCGCGCCCATCAGCCGGTCAAGTTCGGCAATGACGTGATTGATGTCGCAGGCGGCATAGACCGCGTCGGGAAGGTCAGACCCATTAAGGAAGATCGCGAGGCCCTCATGCGCGCCGAACGGATGCTCGGCGCCGGTCGCGTCAACTATGAGCTTTGACCCCTTGGGCGCGCCCAATTGTTCGAGCCGCGCCATCACCATCTGCAAGGTGGCGTCTTCGGCGTCGGCGAGAACGATCTCAAGATCGCAGAACTCGATGCCGGCGGGCTCGTCAGCGAGCTGCGTGCCGCCGCCGGTCACCGCGCCAAGGCCGAGCTGTTTCAGCGCCTCGTCGAGCGGGTCTTCGAAATACTCGCCGCGGTCGACCGGCTGCACGCGCGCATTAAGACGCGCGGTGACGATTTCGCCTTCCGGTTCCTGTTTTGCCGATGAAAAAAGTTTCAGTCCGAACATCGCGCCCGCCTCCCCGCATGGTTGAAGACCCAGCGTCGGCGCAAGGCGCCAAAATAAGGTGGCCCGCATTGCTCAAATTTTATCGAATGAGCAGTGCGGCGGCGAGGACGAGGACAGCGGCGCCGGCGAACCACAGGGCCGCCCTTGTCAGCTGTCCTTGATGCGAGAGGGCGCGGGCGAGATCGTCGGTGGTCTGGTGGCTGAGACCGATGCGATCGTCCGACACCCGTTCGGAGGCCGCCGCCATCAGTTCGACATAGCGCGGCAGGTGCGGGGCAATGTCGAGGGCTTTTTCGGTCGCCGCGCGCAGCCGCTCCAGCTGGCGGCGCGGGCCGATCGCTTCGGTGATCGCTGCTCTGACGATCGGCGCCGCGGTCTCCCACATGTTGATTTCAGGATCGAGCGCGCGCGCCACCCCCTCGACCGTCACCATGGTGCGTTGAAGCAAGACCAGTTCGGGACGCAGATGCATGTCAAAGAGCGCGGTGACGTCAAACAGCTGCTGCAGCACGCGGCTCATGTCGACCTTGTCGGCGGAAAGCCCGAACAATGGTTCGCCGACGGCGCGCAGCCCTTGCGCAAAAGCGTCGATCGACTGTGTTTTCGGCACATAGCCGGCGTCGAAATGAACCTTTGCAGTGCGATGATAATCGCGGGTGATGAAACCGTGGATGATCTCGGCGAAGGTGCGCCGCGTCGTTTCATCAAGCCGCCCCATGATGCCGAAATCGACGAGGGCGAGGCGGCCTTCGCTGTCGATCATCAAATTGCCCTGATGCATGTCGGCGTGGAAAAAACCCTTCATCAGCGCCTGGTTGAGAAAGACCTCGATGATGGTGCGCGCCAGTCGTTTGCGGTCAACGCCTTTTTGCGCGAGCGCCCCGAAATCGCCGATCGGGGTCGCCTCGATCCATTCAAGCGTCAGCACGCGCCGCGCCGTCAGCCGCCAGTTGATTTCCGGAATGCGAACGCCTGGCGTCGCTTTCAAGTCTTCCTTGAGCGCCGACGCCGCCGCCGCCTCCATTCTTAAATCAAGTTCGAGCGCCGCGGCCGCCTTCAGCGTTTCAATGAAGCGCACCGGCTCCATTCTTCTGGTCGCGCGCGTGAGGCCCTCGATCAGGCGCGCGGCTCTCGAAAAGGCGCGGAATTCCGCTGTCACCTGCGGTTCGATCTGTGGACGGAGGACCTTGACCGCAACCGCCCGCCCGTCTTTGAGCCGCGCGCGATGGACCTGCGCGATCGAGGCGGCGGCGATCGGTTCTGAAAAATCGTCGAAAATATCGCCAAGCGGCTTTTGAAAGGCGCGCTCGATTTCGGCGACCGCCTCGGCGCGCGGAAATGCCGGCATCCGGTCCTGCAGGCGCCCGAGATCGGACGCCAAGTCAAAGCCGATAATGTCGGGCCGCGTCGCCATGAACTGGCCGAGCTTCACATAAGCAGGGCTCATCTGTTCAAAGGCGGCGGCGAGGCGCTCGCCTGGGCGCAAGGCGCGTCCCGACGCATCGGTTTTTCTTGCGCCGATGCGCGTCACCGCGCCGATCCAGCGCGCCGAAAGCGGCAGGTGGTGCTCCACTTCCTGCGGGATCAGCGCGTCATGGCGCGACAAACGCCAGCCGGCGCCGATCAGTCGGAAATAGTCTGTCAGCGCCGTGAACATTCCGCATCGCCGCATTTGCGTCTAAGGGAGTTTCCATAAAGGCTCGCCTCGCGGATGGGTAGCGGCGCGTCGCCGCGCCCACTCGGGACCATCGCCCCCTTTTCGCCCGGCGCGACGTCTTGCGATCCTGATCGCGCGAAAAAACGGACGCGCGGCGCAGGCTATTGTCAACAAATATAGACTAAATAATTGTTTTTATTATTTATTTTATAAGAAACGTCTTGAAAATAATGGCCATAATAAACAATTATAAAGATCTAGATAAACATCAATAACTTAAAAGGATCATTTTCATGTCGAATGAAAAAACCACGAATACGCCTGACGCATCCAAAGCAGCGACGGTCCCGGCGCCGGGCGCCGCGAACGCAGACGCGGACAAGACCGCGAAAATGACGGCCCCCGCGACCGAAAAGCCGGTTGAGCCGAGCGCCGCCAAGAAGTCGTAATCGACTTGATCTGCGGCGGCGGGTCGTAAATTCAACCTGCCGCTGCTCATTCAGACCGGCGTTGCAACAACATCAATCGGAAAAGGCGCGCGCCGGTCTATTTCCGCCCCGCTGTCTTTGCACCGGGATCGCCAGCCGGGCATTGCTTCACGCCCTGTCAAAATGCGCAGGCCACTCGCTAAATTCGCCAGCCGCTGTGAATGGCGACAATCCCGGCGGAGAGATTTTCAAAACCGACCCGCGAAAATCCCGCCTGACCGATCATCGCGGCGAAGTTCTCCTGCTTTGGAAAGCGGCGGATCGATTCAACCAGATATTGATAGCTGTCGCGATCGCCCGCGACCTTCTCGCCAAGCCAGGGAATGACGCGGAATGAGTAAGCGTCATAAAGTTTTTGCAGGCTGTCGGTTGCGAGGTGCGAGAACTCAAGACAGGAAAACCGTCCGCCGATTTTCAAAACGCGCCGCGCTTCAGCGAGCGCATTGTCGATATGGGTGACATTCCTGATCCCGAAAGCGATCGCATAAGCGTCGACCGATTGATCCGGGAGCGGAAGATTTTCTGCATCGGCGCACAAAAGCGCCATGCGCGCCGCAGCGCCGGCGTCATGGCCGCGCGCCCGCCCGGCGTTCAGCATTTCCGCATTGATGTCGGAGACGA
>JBGSVH010000207.1:0-2890 GCA_041753055.1 Parvularculaceae bacterium | reverse complement strand
GAAGCTACGCCGGCAGCCCCTGTCGCTGCGCGCGTCGCCATGCCGCCGGTGCAGCACACCACGCACCAGAGTCTGCAACAGAGCTTGCAGCAACCAGGTCAGCCCGCCGCGCCGCGTGTCACCGGCCATCCGCTTGCGACGCAGGCAAATCCCGTTGGCGATGTGCACGAACGGATTCGCCGGATGCTGACAGAAGGAACGGTCGACTCAAATTCGGCGCCGCGCATGCCGGTTGCCTCGCCAGCGCCAATTTCCCAACAGGTTGCGCAAACGCCGCGCGCGCCCGCACGCAATCCTTTCCGTGAGGCGGCTGAGGAATTGCAGCGCACCTCGGTCGCGGCGCTCGACCTTCTGAAATCGCTTGCGCCTAAGCCGGACGAGCAGCCAACCGTCAGAGTTGCAGACCAGCCTGTGCGCCCAGGGCGGACGACCCATGGCGACCTCTTTGACGATGAGGACGACGGCGAACTCGAAATCCCGTCATTCCTTCGGAAAAAGAAGGTCAGCTGATCTCCAAACCGACGCAATCTAAGAGCGCCGTCCCTCGCGGGCGGCGTTTTTTTTCGCGTAATTATTGAGCAATATGCCGCAACAATGCGTTATTTGTACCGTCGGCGGGCAAACCGCATGGTCGCGGGGCGACGGGTTTTTGAGTCAAGGCAAGCGATGCACATAGTCCGGCAAACAACCCTGGCGAAGCCGGTGACGCTTTCCGGCGTCGGGCTGCATTCCGGTGCGGACTGCAGTGTTACGATGCGTCCCGCGCTCGCGGATTCCGGCATTGTGTTTCGCGTGCCGGACGGGCGACGGCGACAAGGCGCCGTCCTGATTCCTGCGGCCGCCGAGTCCATTGCTGATACAAGGCTTTGCACAAGTCTTGGCGCCGTAGGCGGTCCTGTGATCGCAACCGCCGAACATGTTCTGGCCGCCGCGGTGATCGCATCAATCGACAATCTGGTGATAGATGTTGAAGGCGGCGAATTGCCAATACTCGACGGCAGCGCGGCGCCCTATCTCGACGCTATTGAGCGCGCGGGCGCCCGGACATTGCGGCCGGCGAAATCTGTGATCAGGATAATTGAGCCCGTTGAAATCTGCGACGGCGACCGCATGATCCGGGCCGAGCCTCTTGATGGACGTATCATTGAAGTCGCCATCGCCTTCGACGCTGGCGCCATCGGCGAGCAGTCGCTCGCGATTGACCTCAATGACCCCGCGTCGCGGACAAGACTCGCGCATGCGCGAACGTTCTGCCGACTTTCGGACGTGGACGCGATGCGTGCGGCCGGCCTCAGCCGGGGCGGATCGCTCGATAATGCGATTGTCGTCGATGGCGATCAGATCCTCAATCCGACCGGTCTTCGCGATCCGCAGGAGTTTGTGCTCCATAAGGCGCTCGACCTCGTCGGAGATCTGGCGCTTGCGGGGGCGCCGATAATCGGCCGGATCATTGCGCGCCGGCCCGGACACGATCTCAATACCCGGTTCGTGCGCGCGCTGCTCGCCCGGAAGACGGCGTTTGAACGAGGCCAGATGACCGCGCCGCCCGCCTTGGCGCGGGCCTCAGGCTGAGCGTAAAATCGGTCGAAAACCAGCGGCTTGCGGCTTATAGCTGAGGCGCCGGCGGATTTCCGTGAGACGCCTGTTTCCCAATCGGGCGAAACTTCGTAGAGGAGAACGCATCAGGCTTTCCCGCAGCGCCGCCGCCCTCTAGGTTGTGCGCCAAATTCCGCTCGTCGTCAGTAAGGATGTTTGGTTTCCCATGAAGTCCAGTTTCCGCGTCATCTTCCTTGTCGCTTTCGCCGCCATCGCGCTTGCCGCCTGCGAGTCGTCGTCGAAGAAGAAAGAAAAATTCGCCTATGTCGAGCGCCCGGTAGAAATTCTCTATCAGGACGCGTCGAAGGCGATGGAGCGCAAACGCTATGATGACGCCGTTGCGCTGTTTGGCGAGGTCGAGCGTCAGCACCCTTACTCCGCCTGGGCGCGGCGCGCGATCCTGATGAAGGCGTTCGCTCAATATCAGCAAAATGACTATGAAGATGCGGTCACAACGCTCGACCAGTTCATCACGCTGCATCCCGGCAACAAGGACGCGCCGTACGCTTATTATCTGAAGTCGATGTGTTTTTATGAGCGTATTCGCGATGTCGGGCGCGATCAGGATTTCACCAATAACGCGGTGCAGGCGCTCAACGACGTCGTTCGCCGCTATCCAGGAACGGAATACGCCCGCGATGCGCGGCTGAAGCTCGATCTGACTTTCGATCATCTTGCCGGCAAGGAGATGTATATCGGGCGGTATTACCTCAAATACGGAAAACATATCGCCGCAATTAATCGCTTCAAAATGGTTGTCGACAATTACCAGACAACCAGCCAAACCGAAGAAGCGCTCTACCGGCTGGTCGAGGCTTATCTCCAGATTGGCGTGATCGATGAAGCGCGCGCGGCCGCCGCGGTTCTTGGCGCCAACTATCCGGGCTCGGGTTGGTATCAGAGCGCCTACAATCTGATGCGCAAGAACGGCCTGCTTGAGGCAGGGTCCAAACCAAAACGCTCTGACAAGGAAGTGCGCAAGATCGAAGAGAAGCAGAGAAAGAGCCGCGAGAAATTGCTGAAGGATTCCGGGGCGCCGACGATCGCGCCGCCATCGGAGGATATCTACGAGGATTCGGTCGACAATCCTGTCAGCGCCCCGGGCGGCCAACCCAACTAGAGGAGCGCGCGCGGAGACGAATGCTGACCGCGCTGCATATTCAGGACTTCGTTCTGATTGATCAGCTTTCGCTTCCATTGGGCGAAGGATTGACCGCGCTTACAGGTGAGACCGGCCCTGGCAAGTCGATCCTGCTTGAGGCGCTTGGCCTTGCCGCGGGCGAGCGCACGAGCC
>JBGSVH010000206.1:0-6915 GCA_041753055.1 Parvularculaceae bacterium | reverse complement strand
CTCGCCGCCGCCGGCGGCGCTGCGTGAGCGGCTCGGCGCCGCCGTTGAGTTTGGCGTCAAGGCGCTCGACGCCTTTTGTCCGGCGCGGGTCGGACAGCGGCTTGGAATTTTCTCCGGCTCAGGCGTCGGAAAATCGGCGCTCCTCGCGATGATCGCTCGCAATACGCGGTGCGACGTCACCGTCATCGCCCTCATCGGAGAGCGCGGCCGCGAAGTGCGCGAATTCATCGAAGACAATCTTGGCGACGAGGGCCTGTCGCGCTCGGTCGTCATCGTTGCAACGTCGGACGAGCCGGCGATGATGCGCCGCGAAGCGGCGTTTCTCGCCATGACCATTGGCGAATATTTTCGCGATCAAGGAGCGCATGTGCTCTGCCTCATGGATTCCTTGACGCGTGTCGCGGTTGCGCAACGTGAAATCGGCCTTGCAGCGGGCGAGCCGCCTACCGCGAAAGGCTATACGCCATCGGTCTTTTCCTTGCTGCCAAAACTGCTGGAGCGCGCGGGCGCCGGGCGCGCGGGCGCTGGCGCGGTAACCGGCGTCTTCTCGGTTCTGGTTGAAGGCGACGATCATGACGAGCCGATCGCCGACGCGGCCCGCGCCATTCTCGATGGTCATATCGTGCTCGACCGCCGTATCGCCGAACGCGGACGCTTTCCCGCGATCGACATCCTGAAAAGCGTTTCACGGACGTCGGGCGCTGTTCGGGGCCCCGGCGTCCATGAAGCGGCGCGCCAGGCCCGTGCGCTCGCCTCCGTCTATGACGACATGCGCGAGATGATCCGCATTGGCGCCTACAAGCCCGGCTCAAACGCGGAAGTCGACCGCGCCATCGCGTCTCACACCGGCCTTGAAGCATTTCTCGCCCAGGGGCGCGACGAAACGATATCCGCTGCAACGGGTGAAGCGGCGTTACGCGAAATTTTGAAATCTCTTGAGGAAACCGGGGCGCAATGACAAATAATGACCGCGACGCAGCGGCGATCGTCAAGCTTTTGAGAGTTGCAATGTCAAAAACCGATGACGCCAGCCGCCGCCTTGCGGCGCTGCGGTCGGCGCATGCGGGCGTCACGCACTCGCTTGGCGTTTTGGCGGACGCCATTTCCGGTGAGGAAGAGGCCGCCAAGGCCGCCGAAGTCGTTGGTTTCATGCAGCTCGCCGGTTATCTCGCGGGCGCGTCGCAAAAACGGGCGGTTCTGGAATCGAGCGCGGCCAGCCTTGCCGCTGAGATTGAAGCAACTGAAAGCCTCCTTCAGGAGACGTTTGCCGAGACCAAAAAACTTGAACACCTGATCGAGCGGGCGCGCCTGCAGACCGACAAGCTTCAGCGCCGGCGTGATGCCGCCGCTCTCGACGATTTTGCCCTTGCGCGCTTCGGCGCCGGCCGCGCCGGCCGTTAAGGCAAAATCAACTTTTCTTTTCAAAAGATTAACCGAACGCCTCGCGGTCGCCGTTTCTTCACCGGAACCATCCAAAGATTTCCGGTCGGATGCGGCAATTGTCGTTTGACTACGCCATGCTCGTCATGTTATCCCATTAAATGTCGGAGAGTGGCGCCTAATGGCGCCAAACCTCCGGTCACGGCCTTGGCGGCGGCGACCGGCGGAGAGGGCGGAGTTCGGGCGTGAAATTGCGGTCGCCGGAGACCTCTTTTTTGGGGTCTCACATCAACAAGATTGATGCGAAAGGACGGGTCGCGGCCCCGGCGGACTTTCGCCGTGCGCTCGACGGCGATCCGATCCGCGGCTTTTACTGCCTGCCGTCGCTGCGCGGCGCCTATCTGGAATGCGGCGGCGGCGATCTCATCACCTATTTCAAAGAGATGATCAGCGCGCTCGAGCCGTTCGAGGAAGATCGCGAGGCGCTTGAAGAACATCTGGTCGGCCAGATCCGGTCGCTGGCCTTCGATACGGAAGGCCGAATTGTCATTCCAGAGCCGCTGCGCACGCATGCGCGCCTCACCGACCGGGTGCTATTTGAAGGGCGGGGCGAGACCTTCATCATCATGACCGCGGAAGGCGCTGAAGAACGGCTTGCGGCGAGCCGCGACCGCGCGCGCGCTGCGCTGAAGCGCCTGCGCAGTCCGAAAATGGGAGGCGGACAATGAGTTTTGCCGCCCATGCGCCTGTCGTGCTCAACGAAGCGGTCGCGGCGCTCGCGCCGATCACCCACGGTCTTTACGTCGATGCAACATTCGGCGGCGGCGGCTATGCACGGGCCATTCTCGCATCGGCAAATTGTTCCGTTTTCGGATTTGATCGCGATCCGACGGCGATCGAACGCGCCCGCGAGTGGTCGCGCGCCTACGCCGGACGGCTCGCGCTGATCAATCGGCCCTTCGCTGAAATGGAGGAGGGGCTCGCCGAATTGAATGTTGATGCGATCGACGGCGTCGTCTTCGATCTTGGCGTATCGTCGATGCAGATCGATGAGGCCGAACGCGGCTTTTCGTTCATGCGCGACGGCCCATTGTCGATGCGCATGGATGGCGGTAAACCAGACGCCGCCGATGTTGTCAATTCGGCCGAAGCCGGCGATCTCGCCGCGATCTTCAAGGCCTATGGCGAGGAAAAACGCGCCGGACGCATCGCCAGAGCCATTGTTGAAGAACGAAAGTCGGCGCCGATTGCAACGACTGCGCGGCTTGCCGAAATTGTCACGCGCGCCTCGCCGCCAAAGCGCGAGGATCGCATTCATCCGGCGACGCGTGTCTTTCAGGCGCTGCGGATTTTCGTCAATGACGAACTGGCGCAACTTGCAAAAGCGCTGGTCGTTGCGGAAAAACTTCTGCGTCCGGCGGGCAGGCTTGTCGTTGTGACCTTTCATTCTCTGGAAGACCGCATCGTCAAGCGCTTTTTGACAGAGCGAAGCGGCGCCGCCGCGCGTCCGTCCCGTCATGCGCCGGCGGCGCCGGCAATCGAGCCGACCTTCAAGCTTTTGAGCGACAAACCGATGTCGCCATCAGCAGAAGAGATCGCTGCAAACCCGCGGGCGCGGTCGGCAAAACTGCGCACCGGAATTCGCATGGCGTCACCCGCTCTCGGCGGTGATTTTCGCGCGTTCCTGCCGCGCCTTACTTTGTCTAGAAGTCTTTCTGCCTGGAGTTAGGACGATGATGCGTCTTACCATGATCATGTTGTGCTTCATTCTCGCGGCCGCGGCGGCGGGTCGATATCAGGCCGAGGCCGCGGTGCGAGAAACACGCAACGAGCTGCGACGGCTCGATCATGTGAAATCGCAGGAGTTAACGTCGATCCAGGTCTTGCGGGCCGAGGTTGCATATCTCGAAAGCCCGGAACGCCTGGCGACGGTCGCCGCGAAAATCACTGACCTTGAACCGCTGTCGGGCGCGCAATTGATGACAGCGGACGATTTCAGACTGGCGTTTGGCGATGGCGCAGCTCCGGACCAATTGTCATCATCATCCGACCGTCCGTTGGCGGTCGCCGAGCTTGGACCCGTCGCGCAACGCTGAGGAACAGATGCTTAAGCGGAAGGCAAAACCGAAGGCGCGATGCACCGTCATTGAAGAATGCGAAAACGTCGCGGGTCCGCCCTCGGAACGGATCGCCGCCAAAAGCCGGCGGTCGCGCCGTCTTCATGTCGCACAAAATCGCATCGGAATGTGCGCCGTCGCCTTCGGCTTTGCGTTCCTGTTTCTTGCGGGGCGCCTAGGCGTCGTCTCGCTCGGTCCGCAGGAGGCTTCCGGCCGCGCCGTTGCGACAGTTGCTGACGATGCGGAACGCCGCGAGATTGTCGATCGCAATGGCGTCCTGCTTTCGGTCAACTTGCCGATGCGCTCACTTGAAATTGCCGGGCGCGAGGTCTGGGATGCGGGCGAAACGGCGACGGCGATTGCGTCGATCTTTCCCGGCACGGATACAAAGGCGCTGACGGAAAAACTCAGCGCCGGCCGCTATGTCGAAATTCAAGACCGGCTGACGCCGGCGCAGGAAGAAGCGGTTTTTGCGCTTGGTCTTCCGGGCGTTCGGTTTTCGCCGCGCACGCGCCGCTTTTATCCGCAGGGAAAAGCCGCCGCGCATGTTCTTGGTCACACCGAGCCCGGAAAGGGCGGCGTGATGGGGCTTGAGCGCGTGCTCAACGATTGGCGCGGCGCGGGGCCGCTCGCCGCATCGATTGATATCCGCGCCCAGCAGGTTCTCGAACAAGAACTCGCCGCATCGCTGAAAAAGTTTCACGCCAAGGCGGCATTTGGCGGCGTCATGGATGTCGCGACCGGCGAGATCATTGCGCTTGCAAGCCTTCCGGATTTCGATCCCAACGCGCCGGGCGCCTCGCCGGCGGATTCCCGCCGCAATCGCGCCGTTTATGATCGCTATGAACTGGGGTCGGCGTTCAAATTATTCACCGCAGCGGCGGCGCTGGAGACGGGCGTTGCAACCGAGCAGTCAACCTATGATGCGCGCGGCGCCTACAAGGTCGCGGACAAAACAATCAGGGATTTTCACGGTGAGAACCGGATTTTGACCCTTTCGGAAGTTGTTCAGTATTCTTCGAATATCGGCGCGGCGCGCATTGCCGCCGAACTTGGCGTCGATCGCCAGAAAGCGGCGCTTAAGAAATTCGGGCTGCTCGATCCGTTGCCGATCGAACTCGCGGAACGGCGCGCGCCGGAGCTTCCATGGCAGTGGGGTCCGGTCGAGGCCGCGACGATTTCGTATGGTCACGGCATTTCGGTGACGCCGCTGCACCTGCTGGCCGCCGCCGCCAGCGTCGTCAATGGCGGCGTCTATCATGCGCCAACCTTCCTGCGCGCTCCATCGGCGCCGAAAGGACAACAGATCCTTTCTGCCGACACCAGCCTCATCATGCGCCGGATCATGCGCAGCGTTATTTCGAATGGAACAGCGAGCCAGGCCGAAGCGCCCGGTTATTTTGTCATCGGCAAAACGGCGACCGCCGAAAAGCCGTCGCGGGGCGGCTATAACCGAAATGCGCGCATCGCAACTTTTGTCGGCGCGTTTCCGGGCAATGCGCCGCGTTATGCGGTGCTCGTCACGCTCGATGAACCGCAAGCTGTCGAAGGCACATGGGGTTATGCAACGGCCGGCTGGAACGCCGCGCCGACATTTGCGGCGATCACAAAGCGCCTCGCCCCGATGCTTGGTGTCATGCCGGTCGGCGAAGGCGAAGCGTTGGCCGCGTTTACCTATGGCGCCAAACCCAATTCCAAATCCCGGGACCGCCAGGCGTCGCTTGATGCGGCGGGCGCAGGCGGCGCGCCGTGAGGCTTTCGGCGCTCGCGGCGGCGCCTCTTACTCCCGACCCCGACATCAAGGGCCTGACGGCCGACAGCCGCATGGTAAAAGACGGCTTCCTGTTCGCAGCGCTCCCAGGCCTTGCCGCCGACGGCGCAGACTTCATTCCGCAAGCGGAGGAAAACGGTGCGGCGGCCGTGCTCGCGCGTCCTGGCGCCAAGACTCGGCTGCCGCTCATTGCCGATGAGGAGCCGCGCCGGCGTCTCGCGAAAATCGCGGCGCGGTTCTATCCACGCCAGCCGCACTTCATTGCCGGCGTCACCGGCACCAACGGCAAGACATCGACAGCGATTTTTGCAGCGGCAATCTGGTCAATGCTCGGCGAGAATTCCGGCAGTCTCGGAACGCTCGGCGCGCGCGCGGCGGCATATGAACGAAAACTCCATCACACGACGCCTGATCCGGTGATGCTGCACGAAACCCTCGACGCCATGGCGGGCGCCGGCGTCACCCATCTCGCCATGGAAGTGTCGAGCCATGGACTTGCGCAATTCCGCGCCGATGGCGTTCGCTTCGCGGCGGCGGCTTTCACCAACATCACCCAGGATCATCTCGATTTTCACGAAAGTGTTGACGACTATTTCCAGGCCAAGAAAAGACTGTTTCTGGAATTGTTGCCCAAGTCAGGCATTGCAGTCATCAACATGGATGGCGAAGGCGGCGAAAGCGTTGCGGCGAGCGCGGCGGCGCAAGGCAATCAAGTCATTACGACCGGACAGCGCGGCGCGACGCTGAGGCTTGCGTCACTGGCGCCGCAATCGGGCGGCCTCGATATTGCCGTTTCAGCGGATGGACGGGAAATAGCGCTGCGGTTGCCGCTCATTGGCGCCTTTCAAGCGGAAAACGCGCTGCTCGCGGCCGGAATTGTCATCGCCAGCGGAAAGAAAACCACCGATGTGCTGGCGTGCCTCACACGCCTGCCGGCCGTGCCGGGACGGATGCAGCATGCGGCCGACCTCGGCGGGGCTGGAATTTATGTCGACTATGCGCATACGCCGGACGCTGTCGAAACGGCGCTCGCCGCCATTCGCCCGCATGCGACAGGGCGCGTCATCGTCATCATCGGTGCGGGCGGCGACCGCGATCGCAAGAAACGTCCGCTGATGGGTGCGGCGGCGGCGCGCGGTGCGGATTTCGTCATCGTCACTGACGACAATCCGCGAACTGAGGACGCCGCCTCAATCCGCCGTGAGGTGCTGGCGGGCTGTACGGACGCAGAGGAAATCGCTGACAGGGCGACAGCAATTGCGCATGGGGTCGCAATGCTGAATCGCGGGGATGTGCTGCTGATTGCCGGCAAGGGCCATGAGACAGGACAGATTGTGGGAAAGGAAACGCTGCCATTCGACGATGGGGACGTCGCGCGGCGTGCGGCTAGGGAGATCGGGAGATGAGTGCAGGATTATGGACGGCTTTTGAGGCGGCCGCGGCAACCGGCGGCGCGCTTTGCGCCCGCGGCGGCGACCCGGATCGCTGGATCGCCGAAGAATGGGCGGCGGACGGACTGTCAATCGATACCAGAACACTTTGTCCCGGCGAATTATTCGTGGCGCTGAGCGATGCGCGCGATGGACATGATTTCATCAACAGCGCGTTTGAGCGCGGCGCCTCGGCGGCGCTGGTTGCGCGCGCGCC
>JBGSVH010000205.1:0-37964 GCA_041753055.1 Parvularculaceae bacterium | reverse complement strand
GCAAGGACGGCGATCGCGTCTGGCCGCATTTCCGGGCGATGCTGGTCAGCCGTATTGCTGGCGAGGCGCGGTCGGCCGCCGCCGCGCAACATCAAGCCGCAGCCGCACTCGTGGATTTGCGCGAAGACATCAGTCAGTTGTTCTCGCGCGGCGACGCGGTCAATCTTGACCGAACGCAGCTTGTGCTTGCGGCGGGCCGGGCGTTTCGCGCCGCGCATATGCCGCCTTGGCATTGAACCCTCGCATGCTCGTCGACAGTCACGTCAATCTCCACCACGAAAAATATGAAGGCGAGGTCGAGGCCGTCATTGCGGCAGCGCGCGCTGCGGGTGTCAGCGCCATGCTGACCATTTCCGACAAGATCAGTTCGACTGACGCCATCAAGGCGATATCGGCGCGCCACGATTTCATCTGGCGGTCGGTCGGGGCGCATCCACATTATGCGAGCGATCACCTTGACCTTACCGCGGAAAAGCTGATGGCGATGGCGCAGGACAGCGACGTTATCGGCATCGGCGAATGCGGGCTTGATTTTCATTATAAATTTTCGCCGCGCGAGGCCCAGGAGAAAGTCTTCGCGGCGCATATTGAGGCAGCGCAGGAAACCGGTTTGCCGTTAATCATTCATACGCGCGAAGCGGACGATCTGATGCTGACGATGCTGACACAGGCGTTCGCTAAGCGATCCTTCACGCCTTTATTGCATTGTTATACGAGCGGTATGGCGCTGGCCGAAGCGGTGATGGAAATGGGCGGCTATGTTTCGTTTTCCGGCATCATCACGTTCAAGAACGCTGACGACGTGCGGGCGGTCGCGATGCGGATGCCGCATGAACGGATCATTGTTGAAACCGACTGCCCGTATCTGGCGCCGACCCCGTTTCGCGGGCGGCGCTGCGACCCGGCGCATGTTGTTTATGTTGCAGACAGACTGGCGGAAATTCTGGGGGTTTCACGCGCAGACATCGACCGCATGACAACGGAGAATTTCTTCCGGCTGTTTACGAAAGCGAAGCTGAGCGAGGTCGCTCCGTGAGCGGATTAACTGGCGACAAGCGGATGAGGGCGGTTATCCTCGGTTGCGGATCGTCTGGCGGCGTGCCGCGGGTCGGCGGCGCCGATGGCAAAGGCGATTGGGGAACCTGCGATCCGGACGAGCCCAAAAACCGGCGCTTGCGCTGTTCTCTGCTGGTCGAGCGCGGCCATCCGCAAGACAGCTTTGCGCGCAGCGCCGTGACCACCGCCGTTATTGATACGTCGCCTGATTTTCGCGCGCAGATGTTGAACGCCAGCGTCGCGCATGTCGACGGCGTCTTGCTGACTCATGACCATGCCGACCAGACACACGGGCTTGATGATCTGCGCGCCTTTGCCGTCAGGGCGCGCCGGCGCATTCCGGTCTGGCTCGATCGCCCGACGGCCGGCGCTGTCATCGAGCGCTTCGGTTATTGCTTCGAGCAGGCTGAAGGCAGCTGGTATCCGGCGATCCTTGAGGAACGCCAGATCCCGCCATGCGGCGAGCCGTTTGGCGTCACGGGGCCCGGCGGCGACATTCCCGTTACCGCATTCCTGCAGCAGCACGGACCCGTTAACGCGCTCGGTTTCCGGATTGGCGATCTTGCTTATTCAAGCGACGTCAATGGACTGCCGCCCGAGAGTTTCGAGATCCTCGAAGGCGTCAAAACCTGGATCGTCGACGCATTGCAGATCGCCCCGCACGGTACCCACGCCAATCTTGAAACGACGCTGCGCTGGATAGAAATCGTCAAGCCTGCGCGTGCGATCCTGACCAATCTCCACGTCAGCATGGACTTCCGGACGCTCGTGAAAATGCTGCCAAAGGGCGTCGAACCGGCGTTTGACGGACTTTCCATCGAGTTCCGCGCCTAGCCCATTATTTGCGACAATATCAATTGTGCGACAAATAGATCAACATGAACGGGACGGGTTTTCGGCCCGCCCGGCCGCATTTTCGGGCTTATTTCGGCTTTTTGAACTTGAGCGTCATGCGATCGGATTCGCCAATCGCTTCCATCTGGGCGCGCAATTCGGCGTTGTCCTTGCTCGTCGCCAGTGACGGCGGCAAGCGCCAGACGATGTCGGATTCGGTTGGTTGATCGGCCGGATTTGCGTTGATTTCGGCTGAGCCGACAAACTCAAATCCGGCGCCTCTAAACGCTGCGATGACTTGCGATTGTTTCAGATAGCCATTGTCGCCCTCGGCCCAATTATCCGAATTGGCCTCTGGCGCCCGGTGCTGCACAACGCCGACAATGCCACCGGGCTTTAACACATCCATCGCATCCTTCAGCGCCGCCGTGCGGTATCCGCCTTCCTCCTCGAAGCGATTGAAATGATGCATGGCGCGGATCATCAAAACGACGTCAGCGGTTCCTTTCATCTCTTCCGGCAACGACCCATAAGCAAACGCCCCAACCCTGGCGCCGTCCGCAGCCGCCCATTCGGATGATCCAGCGACCCAGTCGGTGGCCCATGTCGCCTTCTTGGCGAGGAATTCATCGTTCACAAAGCTGCCGAAGAGCTTCCACATATCGACGGAATAGTCGGCGCCGATGACCTTGCCTTCCGGTCCGAGATAGGCCGCGAGAATACCGGAATACCAGACTTCGCCGGGAAGCGTGTCGACGACGGTCATGCCCGGGACAACGCCGAAGAAATCGAGCGTCGCTTCCGGATGGCGGCTTGGGTAACGCGCCTGCACCTCTGGCGCCTGCGCGGCGAGAACTGTCTGCAGGCGAAGGCTGCTGGCGGTCGGTTCCATGACCTTTTCAGCGCCATCAGTTGCGCAACCGGCAAGCAGGAAAACCGTCGCAACGGCTGCGGAAAATAATGTTTTCATTTTCCCCTCCATCAATTTCTTGTCCCCTCCATCAAAATGAACACGCGACAGGCGCTGTTGTATTAAACCTTAATGCAGCGCCTTGACGATCGATTCGCACATTTTCTTCGCGTCTCCGAATAACATCATCGTGTTCTCGCGGAAGAAAAGTTCGTTCTGAACGCCCGCATAGCCAGAAGCCATTGACCGCTTGACGAAAAGCACGGTGCGCGCATTTTCAACATCAAGGATCGGCATGCCATAGATTGCCGATGTCTTGTCGGTTTTGGCGGCCGGATTGGTGACGTCATTGGCGCCGATGACGAAGGCGACGTCTGCGGTTCTGAATTCGGCGTTGATATCTTCGAGCTCGAAGACCTCGTCATAGGGAACCTGCGCTTCCGCCAGGAGGACGTTCATGTGGCCCGGCATGCGTCCGGCAACCGGGTGGATCGCATATTTTACCTCTACCCCCGCCTCTTTCAGCACATCGGCCATTTCCTTCAGCGCATGTTGCGCCTGTGCGACCGCCATGCCGTATCCGGGAACGACAATGACCTTGCCGGCGTTTTTCATGATGAAAGCGGCGTCGTCGGCGGAACCCTGCTTGACCGGGCGCGTCTCCTCGCCCGCCCCACCCGCTGCGGCATCCTCGCCGCCAAAGCCGCCGAGAATGACCGAGATGAATGAGCGTCCCATGCCTTTGCACATGATGTAGGAAAGAATGGCGCCGGAGGATCCGACGAGCGCGCCGGTAATGATCAGCGCCATGTTTTCAAGAGTGAAGCCGATACCGGCGGCGGCCCAGCCGGAATAGGAATTCAGCATCGAGACAACGACCGGCATATCGGCGCCACCGATCGGAACAATCAGCAGGAAGCCAAGCAGGAAGGCCGCCGCCGTCAACGCGGCAAATACCGTCCAGCTCTGCGTCCCCGTCATCAGCATGCCAATCATGACAACGATGAAAACGGCGAGCGCGAGGTTGATGACGTGCCGCGCCGGCAACAGAATCGGCTTGCCCGACATCTTTCCGGCAAGTTTTGCGTAAGCGATAACCGAACCGGAAAAAGTGATGGCGCCAATCGCAACGCCCAGCGACATTTCAAGCGCCGACTGAAGATGGATTTCGCCCGGCGCGCCGACACCAAAGGCCTGCGGCGCCAGGAACGCCGCCCAGGCGATGAAAACCGCCGCCAGACCGACAAGGCTGTGAAAGAACGCGACCAGTTCCGGCATTTCGGTCATCTTGACGCGCTGCGCGACGACCGCGCCGATCCCGCCGCCGATACCGACGGCAACAATGATATAGACCCACGTCATCAGCCCCTTGTCCTGCAATACAAAGAGCGTCGTTGCGATGGCGATGGCCATGCCGATCATGCCGAAGCGGTTGCCCTGACGGGCGGTTTCCGGCGAGGAAAGCCCCCTCAGCGCCAGAATGAACAGGACGCCGGAAGCGACGTAGAGAAGCGGCGGAAGATTGTGCTCCATGGCCTCTTACGTTCCCTTCTTCTTGTACATGCCGAGCATTCGCTGGGTGACGAGGAAGCCGCCAAAGATGTTGACGCTGGCGAGCGCCACCGCGAGGAACCCGAAAATCTTCGATATCCCCGACGTCGCAGAGGCAATGTCGGCGCCGACGGCGATCAGCGCGCCGACGATGACAACGGATGAAATGGCGTTGGTGACGGACATCAGCGGCGTGTGAAGCGCCGGCGTCACTGACCAGACAACGTAATAGCCGACAAAGATCGCAAGGATAAAAATCGCCAGAAGATAGATGAAATCCGACGGGCCGCCTGTAACCGCCGCTGCGATCTGGTGAATCTGATCAATCAGCGAGCCGGCCTGATCGCTCGCGGCAGCAAGGTTTTGCGCGGAGGCGTCAGCGCTCTCAGCCGCCTGTTTTAGCGCTTCGGCCGCCTGCTCGACATTTTTCGCCGCTTCGGTTGCGGCTTGTTCGGTCGCTTCTTCAGCCATTGGTCGCTCCCTGCGCGGATCCGCCAGACGCCGGGGCGTCAGCCGCAGGCGCAAAAGCCGGATGGATGATCGCTCCGTCGCGCGTCAACGCGACGCCCTTGATGATGTCGTCGTCCCAATCAACGACGAATTCCTTTTTCTCCTTGTCGAAAAAGGCCGACACGAAATTGAAGAGATTTTTCGCATAAAGGCTCGACGCATCGGTTGCGAGGCGTCCGGGAACATTTTCAAAACCGACGATAATGACGCCGCCGACATCAATGACCTCGCCGCGGCGCGACAGGGCGACATTGCCCCCCTGCTCCACCGCCAGATCGACGATGATCGACCCTGGCGCCATCGAGCGAACCATTTCCTCAGTGACGAGACGCGGCGCGGGCCGGCCGGGGATCAGCGCCGTGGTGATGACAATGTTCTGCTTGGCGATGTGCTTGCCGACAAACTCCGCCTGACGGGTCTGAAAGTCCGCCGACATCTCCTTGGCGTATCCGCCGGCGGTCTCCGCGCCTTTCATTGCTTCTTCGTCGACCGTGACAAAGGAAGCGCCAAGGCTTTCAACCTGCTCTTTCGCCGCCCAGCGGACGTCAGTCGCCGATACGACCGCACCGAGACGCCTGGCCGTCGCGATCGCCTGCAATCCCGCAACGCCGGCGCCCATGATAAAGATCTTCGCCGGCGCAATCGTTCCCGCCGCTGTCATCATCATCGGGATTGCGCGCCCGTAATAGGCGGCCGCATCAATCACCGCCTTGTAGCCGGCAAGGTTCGACTGCGACGACAGCACATCCATCGACTGCGCGCGCGTAATCCGCGGCATCAGGTCCATGGCGAAAAGATCAACGCCGGCTCTGGCGGCGGCGGCAAGCGTTTGCGCATTCGAATGCGGCGACACGATCGCTGCGATTTTCTGGCCGCTTGCAAGGCGCGCCAAATCGTCAATCGCCGGCGCGCGCACAGCAAGGATAAGGTCCGCGCCCGCTGTCGCTTCGGTGAAATTGCTGGCGAGCGAGGCGCCCGCTTCCTCAAACGCGTGATCGATGAAATTTGCGTTGTCGCCAGCGCCGCGTTCGATCGAGACGCTTGCGCCGAGCCCGGTGAATTTCTTCACGGTCTCCGGCGATGCTGCGACCCGGGTTTCTCCGGCCGATGTTTCCCGCAGGACGGCGATCTTCATGGAACCTCCTGTTGCGCGGCGTTGCTGCGCCTTGGTCAAAGCCGGAAGCGCAGCCGCATCAGGGCGCCGACGCAGCGAAAATCCGCCCACCCGAAGCGGGCGGCGGGTTGACGGCTAGTGCGTGAAGAAGGTTTTGACGACCCACCAGACGAACAGATAAACGCCAACAAAGGATATGAAGGCAACGCCAATTCCGTGCGCCATCACAAGCTGCGTGAAGAACATGGCTAGACCCATCGCGAGGGGAACGCAGACTTCCGCCGACCCCTTCATGATGCCGCGGTAAATCTTGCGGTGTTCGTCCGCGTCCCGGGTTTGCTGTTCTGCTTCGTCTACCGCCGCCATAGTCTCAAATCTCCAAGCTCAGCCGGGGCATTTTCTGGCCGAATTCATGAAGATGGGCAAGAGCAACGGGGCTAATTCCCGATCCTCACGGGCCAGCAGGTCAGGAGCGTCCGCAAGGTGGCCGCAAAGCCGATCGGCTCTTCCATCATCAGATGATGGTGGACCGCTGGCATCATGATGAAGGGCGAGCGGCCTTTGGTTTGCCCGCGCAGATGCTCAAACCCCTCACCGCCAACGAAGGCGGACGCCTCGCCATAGAGGAAAGCGAGCGGGCAGCGCGCGGCCAGAAAGAGATCGCGCTCATAATGGATTTCGAAGTTGCGGCCGTGTGCGGGGTCGAATTTCCAGGTCCAGCCGGCGCCGCCATCAGGGCGCGGCGCCTTTTGAAGACCCTCCCTCGCAATAAAATCCACCAAATAGGCCTCGCTCGACGGCTGGTTCGGCAGGAAACGGAACCGCGACACCGGCTCCTCGATGGTCGTGTAAATCCTGTTGGCCCGGATCGGATTTCCTGGATCTTGCTTGCGCAGGATTGTATAGCCCTCGTCCGGGTCTGGTTTCCCGATCGGACTGTCGATCACGACAGCCCCAAGCAGGCGTTCGCCCTGCCTTTCGACCGCCGCGAGTGTCACCCAACCGCCAAAGGAGTGACCGACGACAATTGGCCGGCCGCCCTCGCCGGCGCCGGACGCATCAATGACGGAAAACAACTCATCAACAGTCAGATCGAGAGAATAGCTCGGCCGCCAGTCGCTGTCGCCCATCCCCGACATGTCAAATGCGACGACGCGGTAATTCTTCGAGAAAAACGGCGCGAATGGGCGCCACCAATTGCGGTGGGCTCGACCGCCGTGAATAAAAACGAGACCGCGCTTGCCTCGCTCGCCCCACGCTGAAAAACGGATCTTCGCGCCCCTGACCTCGACCGATCCTTCCTCGGACGGTTCGGCGATGGCGTTAGTGAACCAGTCGGGCGCTGGCGGTTTTATCCCGGCAAGGTGCTCGATCGGGCGAAGATGGTCAGTGTTTTCAGCAGTCATAGCAATCGCGATGAATAGCGGCGCAGCGGCGGTCGCACGCCCGTTTCACAAGCGCTCGGTCATAGCCGATCCCGGGCCGCAGTAAAGTACGGGGCCCGCCATGCTGAACAAACCCTTAAGGGCGGCGTCAGATTGACCCGGAATGATACGCTTTAACGCGATATTTAGTCCGCCCGGTTACGCCTTACCGAAAGCCAACCCAATCAGGCGCGAGGGAATACCAAGGCATGAGCACCAAAACCATACTTATCGTTGATGATGATCCGACGCAGCGCCGCCTGATGCGCGCCGTGTGTGAAAAGGCCGGCTATCCTGTGCTTCAGGCCGATTCCGGCGAAGCGGCCATCACGGTCCTGCAAAGCGAGGAAGGCCAGAACGTCGCCCTCATCATGCTCGATCTCAGGATGCCGGGTCTCGGCGGCATGGAGACGCTGAAGCGCGCCAAATCGTATCGCGACGATATCGCGGTTATCGTGCTGACGGCGCAAGGCGGCATTGATACCGTGGTTGAAGCCATGCAAAACGGCGCGGCGGACTTCTTTGTGAAACCGGCAAGCCCGGAACGCGTCATTGTCTCGATCAACAATGCCCTCAACATCACGACGCTGAAGGGGGAAGTCTCCCGCCTCAAGCGCAAGCGCGACGGCGCCCTCGGTTTCGAAGATCTCGTTGGCCAGAGCGGCGCCTTGCGCAATGTCACGCGCATCGGCGAGCGCGCTGCGTCCTCCAACATCCCGATCCTGATCAGCGGCGAGTCGGGCGTCGGCAAGGAAATGATCGCCAGAGCCATTCAAGGCTCATCCGAACGCTCCGGCCGGCCTTTCATCACCGTCAATTGCGGCGCCATTCCGGAAAACCTCGTTGAAAGCCTTCTTTTCGGACACGAGAAGGGCTCCTTCACCGGCGCCCATCAAAAACATATCGGCAAATTCCTCGAAGCTGACGGCGGCACGATCTTTCTCGATGAGGTTGGCGAACTTCCGGCCGACATGCAGGTCAAACTCTTGCGCGTGCTGCAGGAAGGCGAGGTCGATCCTGTCGGGTCCAAGCGCCCGGTAAAAGTCGATGTCCGCGTCATCTCCGCGACCAATCGCGATCTCGCCGAGGAAGTGAAAGCCAATCGGTTCCGCGAAGATCTTTACTACCGCCTCAATGTCTTCCCCGTGCACATTCCGCCGCTGCGCGAGCGCGTCGAGGACATTCCGGCGCTGGTTGAGCATTTCATTCAGCGCTACAACGCCGAAGAGCGTCGCGACGTGCGCGGCGTGCAGCATGAAGTTCTCGAAGTGCTGATGCGCCAGCCCTGGCCAGGCAATGTGCGCCAGCTTGAAAACACCATCTTCCGCGCGGTCGTTCTCGCTGAAACGCCCTACCTTTCGGCGCGCGATTTCCCGCTGCTGGCCTCGGAATTTGAAGCGGCCGGTGTCGACATGGGGCCGCCGATGATCGACGAGGCGTTTGTCGAAACCGCCGCCTCACCGGTTGCCGCATCGTCGCCGCGCCCGCTCGCCGGCAATTCCGCAACGGCGTTCGAAAATGTCGATGTGTTTGATCGCGACGGGCATCTGAGAACGCTCGAGTCGATTGAGCGCGACCTCATCAAGCTGGCGATCGATACCTATGAAGGGCGCATGTCGGAAGTTGCGCGCCGTCTAGGCATGGGCCGCTCAACGCTCTACCGCAAGCTCCGCGATCACGGCCTTGAGGTTAAACGCGCAAGTTAAGCTTCGCCCAGCGCCGACAGATAGAGGTCGAGCAACGCTTCTTCCTCGTCGCGCCTGGCGCGGTCCATCTTCCGCAGGCGGATCACCTTGCGCAGGGTCTTGGTGTCGTACCCCTCGCCCTTTGCTTCGGCGAAGACTTCCTTGATGTCGCCGGCGATCGTCGACTTTTCACCTTCGAGCCGTTCCACCCGCTCAAGGAACGAACGCAGCCGCTCCGCTGCGACCGTGGTCGCCCCTGGCGCCGCAACGCCGATATTTGCTGTTCCATCCGCCATCACGCACTCCGGGCTACCTGCTCGGCCCGAGATAAACCCGCGTCGCGCGCGCGGGCCAAGGCGAATTCATCCACATGGGGAAAAGTCAAAGGCTGGGGAAAAGTCGATTTCGGCGCAGCACCCTGCCGGAAGACTCAGATCTCCTGACCTTCGATTTGTGTCCGCAGCTTGCGGGCGCGCTCGCGCGCATGATTTTCGTGCGGATTCCATTCCAGCGCTTTCTGAAACATGGCGTTGGCGCCGCGCTTGTCGCCGCTCGCCAGCATGATTTCCCCAAGTGCGATGGAGGCTTCAAATTGCCGGGGCTCCAGCTCGATCGTATGGGTGAAATCGGCGATTGATCCGACCTGATCTTCAAGCCGCAGCCGCACCGACCCGCGCAGCGCATAAGCTTGTGCAAAACTTGGCGCGAGACCGATGGCGTGGTCGAGCAACGCCGAAGCGAGATCAAGCGCTCCGGCCGTCGCGGCGGCGCTGGCCCGTTCATAAAGGACGTCGACAGTATCGCTCTGGCTGTCGGCCCAGATCGCCTGAATTCGCTCGACCGTCGCATCAGCGGCGCGCGCGTCGCCGGTCCGCAATTCTTCAAATAGCGCGTCGAGCCGAGCGTCCGTCTGGTCGGCGAAGGCCGCCGACGGGACGGCTAAAACGGCAAAAATGGCTAAAAGGCTGGCGCGCATCGGCATGATCATAGGCCGCCTGCGAGATTCGGACCAATGAAATCTTGAAAAAAGCGGGCGAAACCGGCGCTTGCGGCCCTTAGAACCGCGAAATGCCTAGCCTTGGCGCGCTTTGAAGCGCTTCTGGGTCTTGTTGATGACATAGACCCGGCCCTTGCGGCGCACGATGCGGCAGTCCTTGTGGCGCGATTTCAGCGACTTGAGGGAGCTTCTGACTTTCATGACCGTGACATCCAGGGCGTTAAATTCGGAGCGCGGGGGATAGCCTTGGGGTTCCCGCCTGTCAACCGGCCCGCTTCCATTCAGACCTTAAGGCGAATTTATTGGCCAGCGTAGCGGATTATCTCCATAGTCTCCGTCTGGTTTGTATGAGTAAGCGTATGAATTCACTACGATTGTGGCTAGCCGTTGCTGTTGCAACGGCTTTTTTGACAGCCTGTTCCGGGGGCAACTCCGCTCCGACTCCGCCACGCCAAGCGTCGACTCCGACCGGCCTTTCGGCGAGCGCTCCGACCGGAACGACGGTCAGCCTCACCTGGGCCGCGTCAAGCCAGTTCTCTCTCTATCACATCTATCGAAATGACGTCGAAATCGCGACGACTGGCTCGACAACTTTTTCCGACATCGGCCTCACCCCATCGACGAATTACCGCTATTTCCTGCGCGGCGATTCCGCCGCCGGGCTGTCGAATGCCAGCGCAACCGCGTCGGTGACGACGCCGAACATGCTCACACTCACTTTTTCAGAACTCGCAGATCCGGCCTCACGCAGTTTTCTGATGATCCGCGACATCGAATTTGATTCAGCCGGCAATATTTTTGTGGCCGGCGGCGCCTTCTCGACGAATTTTCCGACAACCCCCGGCGCTTATGACAGGACATTTTCGGCGGGCGGCGCGAGCCTCGGCAGCGACGGTCCGTCGGACGCCTTTGTCATGAAATTCAACCGGGCTGGCCAGTTGATCTGGTCGACGCTGATCGGCGGGCCAAATTACGATCGCGCCTATGGAATTGAAATTGCGCCCGATGGCGGGATCGTCATCGCCGGACGCGCCGGCGAAGGGTTCCCGACAACTGCAGGCGTCATCCAGCCCGCCTTTGCCGGCGATTCAAACCCGGTTAGCGCCTACGGCAAACAGGACGGCTTCATCGCCAAACTTTCAGCAGATGGGTCGGCGCTGCTGTGGTCAACCTATTTTGGCGATGCCGAGGCTGGCTTCTTGCGCGATGTCGGGGTTGACGCCAGCAACAAGGTCTATGTCGCCGGCGCGTTTTACGCTGGCCTTGCGCACATTACCCCGTCCGCATTGCAGAATTCCGTGAATGGCGCGCACGATCTTGTTTATGCGCGCCTCGATGCTACGGCGACAGCGGTTGAATATGCGACCTATCTTGGCGGCAATGAACCGGCGGGAGAAACGCCGGGAACGCCGTCCATCTGGGTGACGGCGAACCGCGATGTCTATGTCGCCATCGAAGAAGGCGGCAGCGGGGCGCCGACCTCCTCAAACGCTTACCGGCGGACAAATGCGGGCAAAGAAGATTTCCTGATTGCACGTTTCAGCCCGGCGGATCAGCTGCGTTATGCGACCTATCTTGGCGGCGCCGGTGAGGAAGACCTCGAAACGCACAACATTGCGGTCGACGCCTCCGGCCGGCTCGTCATCGCGTCGATCAGCGCGTCGTCGAATTATCCGGTGACAGCCGGCGCCTATCAACCGCAATATGGCGGCGGCGCCAATGACGGTGTCGTTTCCCTACTCTCCGCTGACGGAGCAAGCCTGGTCGCATCAACTTATTTCGGCGGTAGCGGCGTGGAGGATATTCAGGGCGTGGAAATCGCGCCTGATGGTCTCATCTATTTTTCGGGCGGCACAAAATCGGCGTCGCTGAGAACGACGTCGAACGCCTTCCAGTCGAACTTCGCCGGCGGAACGGATGCGTTCCTGGCGGCGATGACGCCCGACCTGAAGGGCGCGCCCTATGTTTCCTATTTTGGCGGCTCCGGTTCAGATATCGCGCGCGCGCTTGATATTGCCGCCGATGGCGCCGTCGCCCTTGGCGGGCCGACAGCCTCGCCAAAGTTTCCGGTCAGCGCCGGCGGATCGACCGCGCCCAATGGCGGCGCCTATACAGGCTGGCTGGCGCTGTTGACGCCGTAACTCAGCGCACAGGAGTGCGCCTGCTTGCCGGTTGCGTGTCAGGCAGCAAGGCGGAATCATTGAAAGGGTAGACCCCGAACCGGCCCATGACGAAAGCGGTCAGTCGATCGCGAAAGAGCCCGTCAAACGCCGCATCGAGGACATTGAGCCCGCCGGTGTAAGCGCCGAACGCCGGCATGATCAGCCGCTCACCGTCGCTCGCAAAGCAGCGCCGGCGCATCGTCCGGCCGTCAGCCCTGACGCGCGCAGCGGGATGAAGATGCCCGGCGATTTCACCCGGAACGGACGTTGTCCCCGGCTCGTGCCGGAACAGCAGCCGCCCACAGCGAAATGTGCGTCCGATCTCGCCGGCGAAGCGGCGCGGCGGCGCCGGGTCGTGATTGCCGAGTATCCAGATCCAGCGCGCCGACCCCGCCAGCGTTGCGAGCGTTTCAGCGTCGTCCTCGTCCATGCGCGCTTCGGCGTCGCCGTCATGAAAGGCGTCGCCAAGTGAAATGATGGATCTGGGCTGGTGTTCTTTCACCAGCACCTGGAGGCGGCGCAGCGTTGTCCGCGTGTCATAAGGCGGCAGCAACACGCCCTTCCGCGCGAAGTGCGAGCCTTTTTCGAAGTGAAGATCGGAAACCACCAGCGTTTCCCGGTCCGGCCAGTAAAGCGCGCCCGATCCCAGCGCGATCAGGCGCTCCCCGTTCACCGTGATCGTTGCAGACGCCGTCACCGCCGCATCGCCTCCGCAATCAACGCATCGGAAGACTCCTTTAGCATGGCTTCCTGCGCCTCGCCGACAATTGCCTCCTTGTTTATTTCGAGCATGACGGGAACCGCCAGCGGCGAAACCCGATCGAGCGTTGCATGGCGCAGGCGGCCCTTTATCCGCGACAGCAATCCTTGTAGCCGTGCAAGATCAAGATACCCCTTCGCGGCGTCGGCCCACGCCGCCTTGATCAGCAAATGATCGGGCTCGTGTTCTTTCAGCACATCGTAAATGAGGTCAGCGGAGAACGCGACCTGACGCCCCGTCTTTTGCTGGCCCGGATGGCGGCGGTCGATCAGCCCTGCAATAACTGCGCAATCTCGGAAAGTGCGTTTCATCAGGACGGATTCAGAAAGCCAGCTTTCAAGATCATCGCCGAGCATGTCCTCGTCAAAAAGCTGAGCAAGGTCGACGCCGTTCATGTCCCGCCGGCCCCACACCGACAGTGAATATTCCGTCGGCACGAAGCCGAGCGGTTGAACGCCGGCCCGCTCAAGCCGCCGCGTCAACAGCATGCCAAGCGTCTGGTGGGCCAGCCGGCCGTCAAACGGATAACAGATAAGGAAAAATCGTCCATTATGGGGAAACGTCTCGACCAGCATTTCATCTGTGTCGGGAATGATCGAAACGTCGCGCTGAACGTCGAGCCACTCGCGAAGCTGCTCGGGAAGGCCGGGCCAGCCCGCCTCGTCGTGAATCATTTTTCGCACCCGCGCGGCGAGATAAGTCGTCAGCGGGAATTTTCCGCCGTTCCATGAAGGAATACGCGGGTCCTCGCCCGGCGCACGCGTGACAAAGGCGTCGGTTCCTTCAGCCCCTTCAAAGCGAAGGACCTCGCCGGCAAAAAGAAACGTGTCGCCCGGCGCCAGCCCTTCGACAAACCATTCTTCCATCGTCCCCAGCTTGCGACCCATTCGGCGGCGCTTGCCGGCGATGAGGCGAATGTTGAAGGACGGCGCATCGACGATCGTCCCGGCGTTCATGCGGTGCTGCTGCGCGACTTGCGCGTTACGGATGCGGTAGCGACCGTCGGGCGTTTTGACGATCCGCCGGAAGCGCTCATAGGTTTTCAGCGCATAGCCGCCTGTCGCCGCAAACTCGACTGCTTTTGTGAAAGTCTCCTTTGAAAGCGAAGCGTAAGGCGCTGCGGAAAGTACCTCCTGATAGAGGTCCTCGACCAAAAACGGCGCCGAACAGGCGGTTGCGGTAATGTGCTGCGCCAGCACATCAAGCGCGCCGTCGCGCCCTTCGTCGCCGTCAAGCGCGCCCTCCTCTATCGCGTCACGGGCCGCCAGGCATTCAAGAACTTCGAAGCGGTTGCCGGGTATCAACAGCGCTGACGATGGTTCGTCCATCCGGTGATTGGCGCGTCCGATACGTTGCGTCAGGCGGCTTGCGCCCTTCGGTGCGCCGATCTGAATGACGAGATCGACGTCGCCCCAGTCAATGCCGAGATCAAGCGTTGAGGTGCACACGACCGCCCTGAGCGCCCCTCTCGTCATCGCCGCCTCGACCTTGCGGCGCTGTTCGACATCAAGCGAGCCATGATGTAGCGCTATCGGCAAATTGTCGTCATTCATCGACCATAACGCCTGAAACGTCATCTCCGCCTGCGAGCGCGTGTTGACGAATACCAGCGTCATCTTTGCTGTCCCGATCGCATCATAGACATCGCGCCAGGCGTGGCGTGCTGAATGGCCGGACCAGGGAATGCGGTTTTCCGCGCTGAAGACGCGCACAACGGGCGTCGCGCCGCCAGCCGCGCGGATCAGCAGCGCCTGTTCAGCCGCCCGGTTTTGCGGCGTCAGGAAATTGAGCAGCGGCGCGGGATCTGGAACCGTTGCCGACAGCCCAACTGCGCGCAGTTTCGGCGCGATCCGGCGCAGCGCCGCAAGATTGAGCGCCAGAAGATGCCCGCGCTTGGTCGCATGAAACGAATGTAGTTCATCAATTACAACGGTATCCAGCCGCGCAAAGAATTTCGCCGCATCGCTGTGAGACAAAAGCAGGGCGACCTGTTCGGGCGTCGTCAGCAACAGATCGGGCGGCGCATATTTCTGGCGCTGCCGCCGCACCGGCGGCGTATCGCCGGTGCGGGCTTCGACGGCGATCTTCAGACCGATATTCGCAATCGGCCGCTCGACATTGCGCGCGATATCGACGGCCAGCGCCTTCAACGGCGAGATATAGAGCGTGTGCAGGCGACCCGATGAGCCGTTCTCATGAAGATCGATGAGACTGGGCAGAAACCCGGCAAGCGTCTTGCCGCCGCCGGTCGGCGCGATCAGCAGATACGACTGTCCGGCCCGCGCCGCGTCGAGACACTGCAGCTGATGCGCCCGGGGGGACCAGCCGCGCCCGGCGAACCAGTCAGCGAAAACGGCGGGAAGATTTTTCGTCGGCTTTTCCACTCGTTGACGAAAACCCGCCTTTCAGGCCGAACGCAAGGCTTGCCGCGCCCCCGCTTTAAAGGCAGCCTGCGATTGCCGCTGGGGGCGGCGTTTAACCGAGGGGATCTCCATGCGGATTTTTGTCGCCACTGCGTTTGTCGCGGCCGTGCTGTCTTCGGCGCCGGCGAGCGCACAAAGCAATCAATTTTCGTCAGTGACAGCGACCGCAAGTCAGGTCTTTTCGACCTGCGTCTCGATGAGCCGCAGAGGCGGTGTTTCCGATCCGCGCACAAGCTGCGCCTGCATCACCGGCTACATGGGCGCTTCAATGAACGACCGGGACTATGAGGTCGCGAACGTCCTCTTGAGGGTCGGCGAAATGAGCGAAACCGGCGCCGCGCAATCGGCGATCGAAGCGGAGATTGCCGCCTTCTTCCAGCGCGGATTTACGGAAGACGACGTCAACCGCGTCGCGGCGACTGTGCAGCAGATCGCCGCTCGCGGCGACGCCGTGTGCAGCCAGTTTGAAAGCGCGGGATCGGTTTAGGCGAGCGCGGTTTGCATGGCTTTTTCGTCGGCGGCGGCTTCGCGCATCAGCCAGTCGATAAATCGCGCAATCTTTGGGGTTCTGGGCCGGTCTTTCGGGCGCACGATCCAATAGCCAAGCTCTGCATCCTGCCTGATGTTTACGGGACAAATGAGGCGTCCCGCCAGAAGATCGCGCGCGGCCAGCGCACTGCGCGCCAGAGCGATGCCTTGTCCCGACACTGCCGCGTCAATCGCCAGGCTGAGTTCGTTGAAGGTGAGGCCGTGTTGAGGTTCCTCAGGTGCAGCGACCCCTGCCTGTTCGAGCCAGCGCCGCCAGGCAGAAGCATCCCGATGGTGGATCAATCTGTGCTGACAAAGGCCGGCGGGGCCAATCACTCCGGATATTAATGCGGGACTGCATACCGGCAGCCACCATTCCGAGCACAGGCGAACAGCGTCCAGCGTCCGCCATTTCCCGTCGCCATGGCGTATGGCGAGATCGATATCGCCATCGACAAAATCGACATGCAGCGGCGTTGCGCTGATCCGCAGGTCGAGATCCGGATGGAGCGCCGCGAAGTCTCCGATACGGGGCGCCAGCCATTTGGCGGCGAAACTCGGCGAGACGCTCACCGTCAGAACGCGCGCCCGCCGGTCGGGATTGGTGACGGCGATATCGCCGGCGCGAAGTTTCGCCAGCGCTTCGCTGACATAGGGCGCGTAGCGTTTACCGGCGTCGGTTAGCTCAAGACGCCGGCTGTTGCGGCGAAAGAGCGGCGCGGCGAACCTTTCCTCAATCTGGCGAATGGCGTGGCTGACCGCGCTTTGCGTCAGACCGAGTTCGCCGGCGGCTTTGGTAAAACTCAGCGTTCTGGCCGCAGCCTCGAACGCCCGCAGGGCGGTCAGCGGCGGCGGCGCCCAGTATGCGCCCGAATGGCTATCATGAATACTATTCACGCTGCATGAAACTTTCGCGCTTTAATAATGACCAATAGCCGATAATAGCATGAATATCTCTCAAGATCGGAGCCATCTTTGTTGAGCGCGCAATCACCCCACATTCGCAACCTGCTGCAAGACCTTTTCGGCAATAAGGCCCCTTCGCGCTGGGTGACGCGCGAGAGGCCGAAGATTGACCGCGTCGCCTGCCCATGGCTGATCCGCCGGTTCATCGATCCCGAGGCCCAATTCCTCTACGCGCCGCCACAACTTGTCTTTGAAACAGCGGCCAGCGAGGGGGCGGTCGCCTTCGACATTCTAGGCGCGCCGTTCTCACATATTGGCGAGCGTTGCAGCTTCGATGCGTTTGTAGAGGAGTTTAAGATTGACGACGCCGGCGTCGCGGCGCTGGCGCCAATCATTCGTGGCGCCGATACCGACCGGCACGATCTCGCGCCCGAATCAGCGGGACTGCATGCGCTTTCGCTTGGCCTCAGCGTCACGCATGACGACGACCATGCACTTTTGGAACAAGGCGTCATTGTCTACGACGCGCTCTACGCCTGGGCGACCACGGCGCGCGACGAGAAGCATAGCTGGATGCCGGTATGATTGAGGCTGAATCTACATTTATTTTGACACGCGCAGACATTCGAAGGCTCGCCACTGTCGATGACTATTTTCAAGCAGCCGCCGAATCCTTCCGCGCGCATGGCGCTGGCGGCGTCCACTCTCCTTCGCCAATGGAAATAGACGGTCGCAACGGCGCCTTTCACGCGAAGGGCGCATCGATGACGCTTGGCGGCAAATCGCTTGCCGCGCTCAAGCTGAACGGCAATTTTCCCTTCAATCCGGCGCGGTTTGGCCTTCCGACCATTCAGGGCGCCATTTTGCTATGCGACGCGGAAAATGGCGCGCTGCTCGCCATTCTCGATTCCGCCGAGATCACCCTGCGCCGAACGGCGGCGGCGAGCGCGGTTGCGATGGACGCCCTGGCGGCCCACGCGGCCGCAACCCTGTTGATTTGCGGATGCGGCGTACAAGGCCGCGCCCATATCGAGGCGCTTGCGTCATCAAGACATTTCCAGCGCGTCATTGTTTTCGACACGGATGAAGAAAAGGCCCGGCAATTTGTGGCGCAAATGGCGAAGATGGTGAATTGCAGGATCGAGATCGCCGACACCCTTGCGGAGGCCGCGCGGCAATCGGATATCATCGTCACCACGACACCGTCGCGAAGTCCGGTCCTTGACGTGACCCATGTCCGGCCCGGCGCCTTCATTGCCGCGGTCGGCGCCGACAATCCCCATAAAAACGAGATTGCGCCGGAATTGATGCAGCGCGCGGCAATTATCGCGGATGTAACGGATCAATGTGTGGTCATGGGCGATACGCGCGCGGCGATTGCCGCTGGCGTCATTACGCGCGACAACATCCGCGCCGGACTTGGCGAAGTCTTGTGCGGCGGCAAGCCCGGCCGTCAAAGCGAGGAAGAAATCGTCATCTTTGATTCAACCGGCGCCGCTTTCCAGGACCTCGCCGCCGCCGCGGTCATCTTTGAGCGCGCACGATCCGCCGGTATTGGCGCTTGCATTGCCCTCGGCGCCTGATGATCTCGCCGCAGACCCCTTCCCTCAAAGAGCTAACAGTGACGGCCGCAAAGGTTGGATTCCTTTCATTTGGCGGGCCGGCGGCGCAGATCGCACTGATGCATCGTATCTTCGTTGACGAGAAGAAGTGGATCGACGAGGCGCGCTTTCTGCACGCTCTCAACTATTGCATGGTGCTGCCGGGCCCCGAGGCGCAGCAGCTTGCAACTTATGTCGGCTGGCTGCTGCGTGGCGTTAAGGGCGGCGTCATCGCAGGTCTCCTCTTTGTGCTGCCGGGCGCATTTGTCGTGTTCGCCCTGTCATGGGTCTACGCCGCGCATGGATCGGCGCCGCTGGTTGAGGCTGCGTTCTTTGGCGTTCGCGCCGCGGTGCTCGCCTTTGTGATTGAGGCGCTGATCAGGATTTCAAGGCGCGCGCTGAAGGACAGGACCGACTTTCTGACGGCGACCGCTTCGTTTGCGGCGCTGACGCTTTTTGCGGCGCCCTTCCCGATTATCATTCTTGCCGCGGCGCTGCTCGGCGCTGCACGTGCGCGCAATGATGTGACCATCGCAATGACGACAGGGTCTTTGGCCGGCTCAACCAGAAAGATGCTTTTGTCGGTGGCGCTGTGGGGCGGCGCATGGGCGGCCCCGTTGCTTCTGTCTCTGGCGACGCTCGGACACGGCCATGTCATTACGCGCGTCGGAATTTTGTTTTCCAAGCTGGCGGTTGTCACCTTCGGCGGCGCCTATGCGCTTCTTTCTTATCTCCGGCAGCAAGCGGTCGAGAGCGAGAACTGGCTCAGCGCCGGGCAGATGATTGACGGGCTCGGCCTTGCTGAAACAACGCCGGGGCCGCTGGTGCTCGTCAACCAGTTCGTCGGGTTCATGGGCGGATGGCATGCGGAAGGCGGCGGGTTGCTGATTGCCGCGCTCGCCGCGGCGATGGCGAGCTGGTGCACATTTGCGCCGTCATTCCTCTGGATATTCGCCGGCGCTCCCTATGCGGAGGATTTGCGCAAAAGCCCGCGCGCAACCGGCGCGCTGCGCGCCATCACCGCAGCCGTGCTTGGCGTCATAGCAAGCCTTGCCTTCTGGTTTGCCGTCAACGTGCTGTTCGGGAAATCCTCGGTATTCGCAACGCCGTGGGGTACGCCCCTAGTCGCGCCAACAATCGGATCGTTCGACTTCGCCGCGGCGCTGATCGCCCTTGCTGCCGGCATCGCCCTGATCCGTTTTCACACGAATGCCGTGATCGTGGTGCTGGGCGCGCTTGCAGCAGGGTTGGCGATGACGGTCTTCTAGGCCCGCCTTACACCGCGACCGCGACGCCCTTGTCGGCGAGGAACTGTTTCAGCTCGCCGGTCTCGAACATTTCGCGGATGATGTCGCAGCCGCCGACGAATTCGCCCTTGACGTATAGCTGCGGGATCGTCGGCCAGTCGGAATAATCTTTGATCCCCTGACGGATGGCGGGATCGGCGAGCACGTTTTCCGTACCGTAGTCGACGCCGAGATAGTCCAGAATCTGGATGACCGCCGCCGAAAATCCGCATTGCGGGAATTGCGGCGTCCCTTTCATGAACAGCATGACGGGATGTGCGTCGATTTTCGACTTGATGGCGGTCTTGGCTGCTGCGTCGCTCATGGGGCCCTTTACGGCGATTTCTCCAGATAGCTAGGCGCCCGCCCGCCCAGGGTCAAGGGAAAGGCCTTTCAAGGTCCGGTGATCCGCCGGATCCATCGGCCTTCTGGCGATCGCCAGCGAATGGGCGAGATGGTGGGATCTGGTGGTTGTCGTCATCGCGACATCTATATCGGGATTGGCGAGCACGAAACCGAGCGCGGCTTCAATCGGGTCCGCCGCGCCAATCGCGCGCCGGACCGACTCGATGTCTGCGCGGCGGTCATGCCTGCGGAAGGCGGCCCGGGCCAGGCGCCAAACGTCCGACACCGACGACGGACGATGGAACTTCGGATCGACGAGGCCCTGCATCAACGGCGCGATGGCGACGGTCATTACGCCGGCGCGCTTTGCGCCCCCGAAGATCTTCTCATGACGCCGGTCAATCAGATTATAGACGCCCATGATCACGTCAGCGCCGCAGCCGGCTGCATGCGCAAGCGCGTCGCCCTCGCCGCAGACGCCCCACCTGGCGATCATGCCTTCACTTTTCAACGCTTCGAGGATTGGCCGCGTCTCGTCGATCTGGCGATTAGCCGGGCCATGGAGATAAAGAATGTCGAGCGTATTTCGCCCGAGGCGGCGACGGCTTTCTTCAACATCGGCGCGCACCGCGCCCTCGCTGAAATCCTTGATCAGCCGCCGGCCGCTGCGCCGCGTTCCGGTCTTGGTGCTGACAATGACATCATCGCGCCCGATGGCGGTGAGCGCCGCGCCAAGCTCGCGTTCCGCGTTGAAATAAAATGGCGCGGTATCGAAATGCGCAATCCCGCCGGCAAGGGCCTGTTCGATCAGCGCCCGCGTTTTGCTTTCGCTGAACCATTTCTGTCCCAGCGGGCCAGAGACGCCAAATCCGATGCGGGGGGCGGCATGAGTTTGTTTCATTGCGGATCGCTAGTCGGCGTCGACGGCTTCTGAAAGGGAAAAGCGGCGACGGGAGACCATGGCCCGTGCTGGTACCGCCAAAGCTGAAGCCCCTCAATGATCGCCGTTACCGGCGGCAGCGTCGCTGCAAGGTGATCGAAGAGCGCGGCGGCGACATGCGGCGCGACTTTGTTCTGGATGGTCACATGGGGCCGGAACTTCTGCCGGTCCTGCTTTATCAGCCATTGTTCGAAAGACCCGGCGAGCCGGGCGCGGAGCGCGGTCAGCGCCGCGCTGTCAATCCGCAGCGCCACCCCTCGCCCAAGTTTCATCGGCCCTGCGACGTCGACCGCAAATGGCGCCGTCTCGGTCGCAACGCGCGCGACCTCACGGAGAATTGCGTCTTCTACATTGCCGGGAAGCTGGTGAAACAGCGTCAGATGCGCGCCAACGAAATTGATCTCCGGCGGGAAATGGCGCTGGCGCAATTCCTGAAAGTACGCATCAGCCTGTTCATCGAACTGAGCCGTCATGATGATGGGCGGCCGCAAGACCTAATCGACGCAGATCGCGTTGGTGATTTTGCCGTCTTCAACTTCCGCATAACAGCCAAACGGGCTGTCGTCGGCCTGACACACGCCAGTCGTTTCCTGATCCGGCGCTGCATCATCCGCGGCAAGGCACTTCCCTTCGCAGTCGGATTTCGAACGGCAGGCCTTGCCGGCGTCCGCGTAGGGTTTCACGCAGCGATACATGCCGAGCATGCCTTCCTGGCGCACCTCGCCGCCCACATTGCTGCAAGCTTCCTGATCGACCGACGCCATCGATTCCGCGCGCATTTCGTCAATGGTCTTTTCTTTTGGCGGCGTTTCCGCCTTCGCATCCGCAACATTCACGACCTTGTCCGTTGGCGGCTCCTGCGCGGGTTTGCCTGCTGAACAGGCCGCAGCAAGACACAGCGCAAGCGACACGAGAATTAGGCGCATTGATATCTCCCATTTGGCGAGTGCCGTGGGCAGCATAGGCGGGTTGCGCTCACGCCGCAATTTTGACACGGTCGCCGATGCGGGGCGGAGTAAAGTTAATGCGTGGATTTTTAAGGCTGACCGGCCTGATCGTGCTGGCGATCATCGGCTGGATGCTATGGAACCTTGTTCCGGCGTCAGGGGTTTTGGCCGGACTCAAACCAAAACTCGTCGATCAATGCCGGGCGGTCACGGTTTTTCCGGGAACGGAAGACGTAACGATCGATCCCGATCTCGGAATTGCTTTCATTTCCGCCGACGATCGCCGCGCGACCGCTGCGGGTGCGCCGGTCCAGGGCGGGATCTATGTATTGCGGCTCGATGGAAGCGACCGGGTGATGAGGGCCTCGCCCGATTCCTTTGGCGAATTTCATCCGCACGGGCTCAGCCTCTGGCGCGGCGCCGACGGCCGCAAGCGGCTGTTCGTCATCAACCACACACTGAATGACGGAAACAAGGTGGAGATCTTCGACGTCGGCCTTGGCGGCGCGTTGATGCGTGTCGATTCGATTGCCTTTCCCGAGATGACATCCCCGAACGATGTTCTCGGCGTCGGTCCGCGCAGCTTTTATGTAACCAACGACCGCGGCGTCAAGGACGGCTTCATGGCGCAGGTTGAAGCCTACCTTGCGCTGCCGCTCGCAAGCCTTGCCTATTTCGACGGGCAAAATGGCCGCATCGTCGCGCGCGGCCTCACCTACGCCAATGGCGTCAACATGTCGGCGGACGGAAAAACCGTCTACGCAACAGAGTTCCTGGGGCGGCGCGTCGACATTTATGACCGCAATATCGAAACCGGCGCGCTCAAAAAGAAAAAGTCGATCGCCGTCAACACCGGTCCCGACAATGTTGAAGTGTCGGCGGACGGCGCCCTGTGGATCGGCGGTCACTCAAAGGTCTTCGATTTCCTCAAACACGCAAAAGACGCAAAAGCGATCGCGCCGTCGCATGTCATCCGCGTCAATCCGGAAACCGGGCTCAAGGAAGACATCTTCATCGACACCCATGGTACGATCAACGCCTCGTCGGTGGGGGCGATGTGGGACAATACGCTTGTCGTCGGCGCCGTCTTCGACGATCACGTAATGGTCTGCCAGGTTCAATAGCAGTAGAGCACTCATTATAGGCGAATCGGGCGCGGCTTTGCGGACGTATTCCGCAATCGGTATGCCGTTTGGCCGCCGCTTGCATTCCGCGTATTCCGGATTAAGCGCGCCGGTTTTCACTTGTTGATTGTCGAGGCGGTTCCCTCCAAAATCCCAATGAGTTTGAATCTGTCCGGGCCAGCCGCAGTTTTGGCGCTGATAAAGGAGAGGTACATGGCATTGAAACCGGCAACCGGCGCAACGCCGCAATGGTCGTCGCGCTTCGCCTTCCTGATGGCCGCGATAGGGTCAGCGGTCGGTCTGGGCAATCTCTGGCGGTTTCCTTTTCAGACCGGTGAGAATGGCGGTTCGGCCTTCGTCTTCGTCTATCTCATCTGCGTCGTCTTTGTCGCCTATCCGATCCTGATGGGCGAATTGTCGGTCGGCCGGCACAAGGGATTGTCAGCGGTCGGTTCGACATCTCAACTGGCGAAGGATGCGGGCAAGTCTGGTGCATGGGGAATAACCGGCTGGGTCGGTGTTGTCGGCGCCTTCCTCATTCTTACGACCTACAGCGTCATCGCCGGGCAAGTGCTGGCGTATTCCACCATGTCGTTCCTGGGCGAGTTCGCCGGGCGCGCCGCGAGCGAGGCTGCGCAGATCGCGCCGCTTTATAACGGGCCGACCCACGCGATTCTCTGGCATACGCTATTCATGATCATCACCGTCGCCGTCGTCGCGCAGGGCCTTCAAAACGGCATCGAGCGCGTGGTGACAATTCTGATGCCGATGTTTTTCGTGATGCTTGCGGGACTTTGCATCTTTGCGATGATGTCAGGCGGCGCCGATAAAGCGCTCGCTTATCTGTTCGCGCCGCGCTTTTCGGAAATTACCCCCTCGGTCGTGCTGGCCGCGCTAGGGCAGGCGTTCTTCTCGATCGGCATCGGCGCGGCGCTGATGTTGACTTATGGCTCCTTCGTCAGCGCCGACGAAAATATCGGCGAGGCGTCCGCCATCATCGCAGGGTCCGACACCGCGGTCGCCGTGGTCGCCGGTTTGATGATTTTCCCAATTGTCTTTACACACGGACTTGATCCGGCCGCCGGCTCCGGCCTCATCTTCGGCGCACTGCCGGCGGTCTTCGCCGGCATGCCGTTCGGCTCGATTGTCGGCGGCGTCTTCTTCTTTCTCGCCTTCATCGCGGCGCTGACATCCTCGATTTCAATGTTGCTGGTGGTCGGGGCCGTGGCGCAGGAACAATTCGGCATGAACCGCACGCTTTCCGCAATCGCTTTGGGTCTTGTCGCCTGGGCGGTCGGCGCTGCGACTGTTGTCATCTCCGGCCTTGGCGGCTGGATCGATTTCGCCGCCGGCAGCGTCGCGCTTCCGCTTGGCGGGCTGCTCGTTGCGATTCTCGCCGGATGGGTGGCGCCGCGCTCCGTGATGAGGGGCGAAATGCCGAATACCAGCGCCGTACTTTTCAGTTTCTGGCGGCTGATGATCCGTTATGTCGCGCCGATCGCCGTCTTCATCATTCTGGTGCTGGGGCTGGATGCAAAGTTCGGATTCGGGCTCAACGACATGATCGCGGGACGCTGAAATCGCGATGCCGCTCACGCAAGCAAGTCCAACTGACAGTGCGAGGCGCCCGGACGCCTTGACTTCGCCTGTGCGCCTCGCCACAGCCGCGCCATGTCCGATCATGCCAATCAACTGAGAGCGATTGCGATTGCCGCGGCCGGGATTGCGGTCCTGTGCGGTATGGACGGCGTCATCAAGCATCTGGTGGCGACGAACGACGCGCTCGTCGTAACGCTTGGACGTTATGTCTTCGGCGCGGCCTTTGCCATGCTGATCTGGATGCGGTCGGGGCGGCCGACCTTGACCCGCGAAATGTGGATCGCGCATTCCAGGCGCGGCGTCGTTATCGCCTTCGCTGCATCGTCGTTCTTCTGGTGCCTCTCGGTTCTGCCGCTGGTCGAACTGATGGTCATCACTTTTGTGGCGCCGCTGCTGGTGCCGTTCATGGCGCGTTTCGTTCTCGGCGAGCAGATCAAACCGCGGTCATTGATTGCAGGGCTTGCGGGGTTTGCCGGCGTTATTGTCGCCGCAACGGGCGGCGATAATTTCTCGCCTGACAATCAGCGCCTGCTCGGCATTGCCGGCGCGCTTTTTTCCGCCGTCACCTATGCGCTGTCCGTGACCTTGCTGCGCGGCCGCGCCGGCAAGGACGGGCCGGTCGCCATTGGCGTTCTGGGCAGCGTCATTCCGGGAGCGCTGATCGCCCTCCCCGCCATTGCAACGGGTGAGATGCCGCCGATAAGCGATCTGCCCGATTTTCTGGCGCTTGGCGCGCTTGCCGCGATGGGCATATATCTCCTTGCCCGCGCTTATGGACAGGCCGAGGCGCAAGTGCTGGCGCCGCTTGAATACACCGCCCTCATCTGGGCGGCGATCGTCGGTTTTTTCTTTTTCGGCGAAGTCCCGCGCCCGCAAGTCTGGGTCGGCGCCATTATCATTGTCGCGGCGTGCCTGTGGGGCGCGCAAAAGGGGAAAAAGCAATTGCTGACGCCCTTTGCGCCGGGCGCGCCGACCGATATCGCCGAAAAAACGTGAAACCCCCTTGCGCGTTCTTCGAGACACGTAACGCGAGGAGACCTACTCCGCCGCTTCGGTCTCCAGCGCCAGTGCGTGCAGTTCGCCGCCCATATTGCCTTTCAAGGCGCGGTAGACGAGCTGGTGCTGCTCGACGCGGTTCTTGCCGTTGAAGGCTTTTGAGATGATGCGCGCGCGGTAGTGGTCGCCGTCGCCGGCTAGGTCTTCGATTTCGACCGTCGCGTCGGGCATCGCTTCCAAAATCATTTTCTTGATGTCGTCGGATTTCATCGGCATGGGCGAGGTCTCCGAAACTTTGAGCGCATTCATGTAATCGGGCAGCGCGCGATCGTGCATGTCGGCAAGGTCGAGAAGCGCGATCGCATCGTTTTCATCAAGGCGAATGAAATTGCCGCCAAAGCGGCCGATCTTCGACGCCTGCACGCCCGCCATCGCGGCTTTTAAGAGCAAGGTATCGGCGGCACCGGGCGCGCAAGCGATCAGATAGCGCCCCTGATCTTCGCCAAACCAGTATGCGGCGCGTCGCGCCTTGACCGGCGTTTTGAGCTCAAGCCCCTCGCCCGACGCGAGCGCCATTTCAGCGGCGGCGACGAGAATGCCGCCGTCCGACACATCGTGACAAGCGGTAACCAATCCCTCGGCGATCAGTTTGCGGACCGTTTCGCCGTTGCGCCGTTCGGCTTCGAGGTCGACATGCGGCGGCGCGCCAATCGTCACGCCAAAAAGATCGCGCATATAGACCGACTGGCCGAGGTGACCCCTGGTGATGCCGATGCCGATCAGTTCATCGCCGGCAAGCGCGCCGCCAACGCGAACGGCTTTGGTGACGTCTTCAATGACGCCGACGCCGCCGATCACCGGCGTTGGCGGAATCGCCGCGCCATTGGTTTCATTGTAGAGCGACACATTGCCGGAGATCACCGGATAGCCAAGCGTCTCGCAGGCCTCGGCGATCCCTTCGATGGCGCCGACAAACTGCGCCATGATTTCAGGGCGCTCGGGATTGCCGAAATTGAGGCAGTTGGTGATCGCCAGCGGCGCCGCCCCGGTCGCGCAGATATTGCGATAGGTTTCGGCGACCGCCTGCTTGCCGCCTTCGCGCGGGTCGGCCTTTACGTAACGCGGCGTCACGTCGGTGGTAATGGCGAGGCCGCGATTGCTGTCGTGGATGCGGACGATCGCCGCGTCGCCGCCCGGCGCAATGACAGTGTCGCCCATAACGGTGTGGTCGTACTGTTCCCAGATCCAGCGGCGCGAGCAGAGGTCGGGCGACTGCATCAGCATGCCGAGCGCGGTCAGCGTCGAATGCGCGCCCGGCCGGTCGGCGAGGTCGACCGTTTCCTCATGCGTTTCGAAAGAACCGTGGTCGATAATACTGGTTTCCTTGAGGTTTTTGGCAGCATCCTCAAGGGGTGCAAAAGATGCGCTGCTGTCCGGCTCCAGCCGAACATAGAGCTTGGCTTCGCCCTTTGCGGCGGTGACGCCGATTGCATCGACGCCGTCAAGTGACGCCACCCTGTCTTCGATCAGCGCGTCAATGATGGTCTTCAACTCGGCTTCGGATTTCGCCTGCGACTTCAGCGTCACCAGCGCTTCGCGGATCGAGACCGTCCGGTCCTGAAGCGGCGCCGGTTTTTCAAGCGTCGCAGCAGGCCGGTCGTAATTCGGCGCAGCGTCCGCCAGCGGCGGAACCGGAATGTCGGCCTCAACCGCGCCCTTGTGCTTGATGACGAGGCGGCCGGTATCGGTGGTGACGCCGATCACCGCAAAGTCGATGCCCCATTTGTCGAAGACCGCTTTCGCCGCTTCCTCGCGCTCGGGCTTGATCACCATCAGCATGCGCTCCTGCGATTCAGAGAGCATCATTTCATAGGCGGTCATGTTTTCTTCGCGTTGCGGCACCTTGTCGAGATCGAGTTCGAAACCGCCGCCGCCTTTCGCCGCCATTTCGCAGGACGATGATGTCAGGCCCGCCGCGCCCATGTCCTGAATGGCGATGATCGCATCTGACGCCATCAGTTCAAGGCATGCTTCGAGCAGCAGCTTCTCGGTGAAGGGATCGCCGACCTGAACCGTCGGACGCTTTTCTTCCGACGTCTCGTCGAATTCGGCTGACGCCATGGTCGCGCCGTGAATGCCGTCGCGCCCGGTTTTCGAGCCGACATAAACAACCGGATTTCCGGTTCCGCGCGCCGCCGAATAAAAAATCCGGTGTTTCTCCGCGACACCGACAGTCATCGCGTTGACAAGAATATTGCTGTTATATCCGTCGTCGAAATTGGTTTCGCCGCCGACCGTCGGCACGCCCATGCAATTGCCATAGCCGCCGATGCCGGCGACGACGCCGCCGACGAGGTGGCGGGTCTTTGCATTTTCCCACGACCCGAAGCGCAAGGCGTTCATGTTGGCGACGGGACGCGCGCCCATAGTGAAGACGTCGCGCATGATGCCGCCAACGCCGGTCGCCGCGCCCTGATATGGCTCGATGAAGGACGGGTGGTTGTGGCTTTCCATCTTGAAAACGGCCGCAAGGCCGCCGCCGATATCGATAACGCCCGCATTCTCGCCCGGCCCGCAGATGACCCATGGCGCGGACGTCGGCAGCTTCTTCAAATGCCGGCGCGACGATTTGTAGGAGCAATGCTCCGACCACATCACCGAAAAAATCCCGAGTTCAAGGAGATTGGGCTCGCGGCCCATATGCTCCTTGATACGGTCATATTCGTCGGGCTTCAGCCCGTGCTCGGCGACGATCTTGGGCGTGATGGCGGACATGGTCTTAAGGATCCCTATCGGACGGCGCGGGTGTTGCACGAGGGGGCTTTTCGATCAATAGCGTCCGCCCGCCGCGCAGGGCGCCAATCAGCACCAGCCCCAGCGCCGCCGCCTCGGTCAGGCCATTGAAGCTGAGGCCGCTGATCTTCAGGAAAAGGAACGAGTCGACCGCGTGCATCGAGAACGATCGCGCCGCGACAATCGCCACCAGCGCGACGAGCCCGGCAAGCGCCAGGCGTTCGTCCCATGAGGGCCGCCGCATGCCCGCGAGCGCAACGATCAATCCGCCGATGACGAGGGCCGCAATGGTGAAGGCGAACTGGAACGGCTGACGGACATCATACCACCCTTCCGCAGCCGCGGCGCATCGCGCCGCTTCCGTCGCCAGCGACTGCAGGCTGAACAACCGGGTCACCAACATCAAAGCAAGAAGAACGCTGACCACCAACCAGAAATGCACCGACGGCCTTTTGGCTCTTACAACGCTCATTTCCTGCGCAAGCCGCCGCCCGACAACGCCGACCGTCGCTACATAGACGAGGATCAGCACCCAACCGAGCGGACGAAAATGCAGGACGCCAGCCGCCCACTGGACCGCCCATTCATTGCCCGCGCATTCAGGGATCATCGCGCCAACGCCTTTACCCGGTTACATCGCAGAACCAGCAATCCTCGCCGCCATCAGGGCTGCCGATCGGGCTTCCGGGCGGAATTGATTGAGCCTTCGCGGCGGGCCCGACAGCTGGCGCAGGACGCGACAGATGCGCTGCAATCAAATCACGCAAAGCCTCGCGATGCGCGCGGTTGGCGCCATATCCATCGACCAGCGACGGCGCCAGACGCGATGACAGCGCCTTCAGATACATGTTCGTGCGCAATCGGACTTCCGGCGAGGCGGTCACGCCAGGTCCGAAATTGAGAAAGAGGCTTTTGGCCTGCGCGTCGCCCGACGCCGCACCGCCCGAGGAAATCTCGATCAGCATCGACACATACCGCGTTTGCAGCCTGCGCCTGATTTCAGCGAGCCTTCCGTCAACCGGATCGCCGAAGAGCTGTTGTTCGATCGCCGCTAGGGTCTCGCCATAGGTCAGCGCATCGGCGCGCCGGCGTTCCATTTCAATGAGCCGGGCGATGCGCGCCGGGTGCAGCACGGCCCCCAGTGTTTTCGATCCTGCTGCATCAGCTGCGGCGAGAAGGTCGAACATCGGTGTGGTGTCGCCTGAAAAGAGCTCGGCGCCGCCGGCGCCCCCATCAAAGGCGGCGATCTCGGGCGTGAGGAGATCGAGCGTCGCGTCAGGAAGGTCAAGCGCCGCCGGATCGAGCGTCGCGAGAAGCGAGACGAGCGCAGCCCGCTGGCGCATTGGATCGACGGGTTTTGCAGCGGCCGGGCCATCGCCTTTGACCGCGTAGCGGAATTCATAGCCGCCAACGAGCTTTGCCGCCGCGTCGACCTGATACCGGTGGTAGAGGTAGAGCGGCACAATCACGGCGGAAAGATCCGATGTCGGTTGCCCTGGCCTGATCGAATTGACGCCGAATTTCGACAGCGCGATCGCGCGCACGCGCATTGTCTCATCAAGCGCCGCGACCGCGTCGGCGCCATTGTCCCAGACCGCGCCATAAGGCTGCGCGCTTTCAACACCGCGCGCCTGTGCGTCATCGACGAAGCGAAGGCCGGATGAATAGGCGTCTTGAATGATCCGGTTGAGTTCGGCCTGCACATCGGTCCCGGGCTTGAATTCCGAATAAAGCCAGGCCGCCGCCACCTTGTCCCACTCACCAATGCCGGTGTCATAAGCTTGGCTGAAATCGAGGCCGCCCGACGCGGTCGGACGCACATAAGGCGCCGGGTAATCCATCACCGAGGCGCGATCGTTGGTGCTTGCCGCAAAATTGTGCGCAAAGCCGAGCGTGTGCCCGATTTCATGCGCAGCGAGCTGGCGGATCCGCGCCAGCGACAGCACGACGGGATCGTCCGCGCTGCCCGTGCCTGATTTCGCGGCGCCGGCGAGACCTTCAAAGATCATCCGGTCCTGGCGAACGCGCTGGCTTCCAAGCACGACGTGGGCTTTCAGCATTTCGCCGGTGCGCGGATCAAAGACGCCGCCGCCATAAGACCAGCCGCGCGTCTGGCGATGCACCCATTGCACGACATTGTAGCGGACATCCATCGGATGCGCCCCCTCCGGCAAAAGCTCGACTCGGTAGCCGTCGTCAAATCCCGCCGCCCTGAAGGCGTCCGCCCACCATAAGGCGCCGTCTACAAGCGCCTGGCGCACGGGTTCAGGCGCGCCCGGATCGATATAGAAAACAATCGGCTTCTTCACCGGTCCGGACCTTGCCGCCGGATCCTTGCGCTCAAGCCGGAAACGGCGCGCGTAACGCTGCAAAACCGGCGCATCGAGTTTTGCGCTGAAATCAAAAAAGCCGACATCGATGCCGCCGCTGCGCGAGTCGAATGTTCTTGACTCAAAGCCGTCATCAGGGAGGCGCACGAATGAGTGATGTTGCGTTACCGTAAAGGCGCGGCCGGCGGCGGCGGTTGCTTTGACCTGATCGCCGGCCTTGTCCGAGACGAGCGTGATAAAGGCGTCGATTTCAATATTGTCCGGAAAGGAGAGCGCCGATTTGTCGTCGACAAAACTGCGGTCCTTGTCGATTGCGTAAGCTCCCTGCCCGGCATTTTCGAGAACCCCTTTTAGGTCGAGAATGTCGCTGATCAGGAAACTGGAGATATCGACCTTAAAGGCGCCGCTGGCGGCGGTATCGGCAATCGGTCCCGCCCACAGAAATGACGGCGCGAACGATTGTCTTACCGCTTGTTGCTCCGGCGCGTTGTCGGTGCTGGCGCGGTAAGTCCAGTTCTCCTGTTCAATGACAAGTTTTTCGCCGACGCGGCGCAAGGCGATGATGCGCCCGCTGTCAGAGTAGCCGCGATCGAGCCCGACCGGGTTTGAGCCGAGCCCTGCTGTTAACCCCGCGGTGTGAATGAGCCGCAATGAAACGCCGTCTTTGTCCGGATGGGGCAGGCTGATCAGGACTTTGCCGTCCGCGCCAGTCTCGACCTTGAACAACGGCTCCCCGGTCCGTGTGCGATCCGCGAACACTTTGGGTTCCGACCTGTCGGCGCCGGCTGGACGATTTTCGACCGTACAGGCGGCGGCGAGCACCGCAAACATTGTCAAGGCAAGGCGCTTCATTGCCATTCTCCCGTTTGAGCCGGCGGGACGATGGAGGAATCGCAGGTGAGGATCAATGGCGGCTCAAAGCATTTTCTCGATTTTGCGGCCGATCAACTCGGGCGTGTCCTGCGGACCGAAGCGGGCGACAACGGCGCCGTCGCCGTCAACAAGGAATTTTGTGAAGTTCCACTTGATCGCCTCCGAGCCTGCAATTCCCTTTTTTTCCTTCTTGAGGAATTTGTAGAGCGGATGCGCGCTCTCGCCATTGACGTCGACTTTCGCGAACATCGGGAAAGAAACGCCGTAATTCAGCGAGCAGAAGGATGCGATTTCCTTCTCGTCTCCGGGCTCTTGCGCACCGAACTGGTTGCACGGGAACGCCAGCACCTCGACGCCCTTGTCCTTGTAGCTTTCGTACAGCTTTTGCAGTCCCTGGTATTGCGGCGTAAATCCGCATTTGGAGGCGACGTTGACGATCAGCAGAATCTTGCCTTTATAGGCGGACAATTTCTCCTCGCCGCCGCCGAGCCGTTTTGCTGAAAAATCGTGAACAGAATTAATCATGGTCAATTCCTTTCCTTGAGATTGGTGACAGGAAGTTGCGGAGCTTTGTTGATCTGCAAACTGAAGACATCGGCGCGCGCATAGTGACCGGCGACATCAAAGTCCATCTTGCCGCGGACGATCTCTGATGGATCGAGACTGGCATAGAGTATTTTTTCGTCACCGTAGTGCGGTCCCGCGAGCACCTCGCCAAGCGGCGAAACGATGACGCTGCCGCCATTGATGAGGATAGTGTCCGGCGTATCGCCCTGAACCGTGCCGAAATCGGCTGGCGCGTGACGCCGCGTCATGAACTGACAGGCGGAGAGGACGAAAGCGCGGCCTTCGAGCGCGATCGTCCGCATCGTTCCCGCCCAGTTTTCGCGGTCATCGACTGTCGGCGCGCAATAATACTGGACCCCTTGCGCGTATTGCGACATGCGCAGCATCGGCATGTAATTTTCCCAGCAGATGACGGCGCCGATCCGTCCGCAAGCGCCATCAAAGGCCTCCAGCGTTGAACCGTCGCCAAACCCCCAGATCAATCGCTCCGCCGCCGTCGGCATCAGCTTGCGCCGCCGACCGAGAAACTCACCTTTCGCCGAAAAGACGAGGGCGGAACAATAAAGCGTGCCTCCGCCCTCATCGCGCGACGCGCGTTCGATTGCTCCAATGACAAGATCGGCGCCGAGATCGCTCGCAAGATTGCCGAGCCGTTCGACGACGGGTCCCGGAACATCAATCGCCGCATCGAAATAGCGCCGAAAGAGATCGCGCCCTTCCGCGCTCCGCGACCCGACCGGCGCGCCGAAATGATTGCCCTTGGGATAGCCGCCGATAAATGCTTCCGGAAACACGATGAGTTTGGCGCCGCCCGCCGCTGCGTCCGTCGCGAGATCCGAAAGTTTCTCAAGCGTCGCCGCCGTATCGAAGAGAATGGACCCCGCCTGCACTACGGCGGCGGTAAAGGCATTCTTCGCTGTCATCCTGATTCCTGCTGTCAAGCGTCATTGCGGGCGATGGAGGGGCTTCTTATAGTCCTTTTGCAAGTGCGAAAAAAAGGACCCTGTCAGTGAAGTTTGTCGGCACCAAGGATTATGTCGCCACCGAAGATCTGAAGGTCGCCGTCAATGCGGCGGTGACCTTGCAGCGGCCGCTGCTGGTGAAGGGCGAGCCCGGCACCGGGAAAACCGTTCTCGCGCAGGAGGTCGCCAAGGCTTTGGGCGCGCCTCTGCTGGAATGGCACATCAAGTCGACAACCAAAGCCCATCAGGGTCTTTATGAGTATGACGCCGTCGCCCGCCTTCGCGACGGGCAGCTAGGCGAAGAGCGCGCCCGCGACGTCCGCAACTATATCAAGCGCGGCAAGCTGTGGGAGGCGTTCACCGCGCCGGAGCGCCCCGTTCTCCTCATCGACGAAATCGATAAGGCCGACATCGAGTTTCCGAACGACCTGTTGCAGGAACTCGACCGCATGGAATTCTTTGTCTACGAAACCGGCGAGACAGTTAAAGCCGAACGGCGACCCGTCGTCATCATCACCTCCAATAACGAAAAAGAACTGCCGGATGCGTTTTTGCGCCGATGTTTCTTTCACTATATCAAATTCCCCGATCCGAAGACGATGTCGGAAATCGTCGACGTACATTTTCCGAAGATCAAGCAACGCCTCGTCGGCGATGCGCTGAAGGTTTTTTATGAGATCCGCGAAGTGCCAGGCCTGAAGAAGAAACCGTCAACGTCGGAGCTGCTCGACTGGCTGAAACTGCTGATGTCGGAGGATGTTTCCGAAGACGTCCTGCGCGAACGCGACCCGCGAAAGGCGATCCCGCCGCTGCACGGCGCGCTCCTCAAGAACGAACAGGACGTGCATTTGTTCGAACGGCTGGCGTTTCTGGCAAGACGAGAGGGCGCCTGACGCTTGCGTCAGATTACCCATCACATCGAGGCTAACGGCCTGACCCATTTCGTCCGCGACAGCGGCGGCGAGGACACGCCGGTTGCTGTTTTGCTGCACGGATTTCCGGATTCATCCGAGGTCTGGGACGCTGTCACGCCGCTGCTGGTTGCGGAGGGTTGTCGCGTCATTGCGCCGGACATGCGCGGGTTTGGCGAAACGGAAATTCCCGCCCGGCTCGCTGATTACGACATTCAGACCGGCGCTATTGTCGACGTTATCGCCATCCTCGATCAGTTGAAAATCACCCGCGCGCATCTGGTCGGGCACGATTTCGGTGCGCCGGTCGCGTGGGCGCTGGCGGCGCAAAGGCCGGACCGGTTCATTTCGCTGTCGGCATTGTCGGTCGGGCATACGCGCGCGTTCCTCGCCGCCGGCGCCGAACAAAGACGGCGAAGTTTTTATATGCTCGTCCACCAGCTGCGCGGGATCTGCGAATGGCTGTACCGCCGCGACGACTGGGCGCTCCTGCGCAAGCATTGGAATGCCGATCGCAATATCGACGAAACGATACAGCGGCTGGCTCGTCCGGGGCGCCTGACGGCGGGCCTTGACTGGTATCGCGCCAATATCTCGCTGAAGCGCATGGTGTTTCCACCCGCGGAAGGCGAATTTGGCGAGGAACGAGTTCGCATCCCGACGCTCGGCGTCTGGCCGTCCGGCGAAAAATACCTCGTCGAGGCGCAGATGATCGCCTCGAAAGACTATGTCGATGCGCCGTGGACATATGAACGCATCGATGGGGCGAGCCATTGGTTGCAGGTCGATGCGCCGGCGCCCCTCGCCGCGTTGCTCGTCAGCCACTGGCGGGCCGCCGAAACCCGCTAATTCGCCCAAAGGACTCGCCCTCCCGGACAAGATCGTCCAGAATTCCGCCGGCTTGGCCGCTTGGGGGCGGGATGGCTGCGTTGCCAGTGCGCGTTGATGGGGTAAGGGGTAGTCAATTTATGAACGATCTGTTGGGCGCGTTGCCCTTCCTCTTCCTGATGATTTTCTTCTTCATTGTCCCTGCCCTCACACGTCGCCAGCGCGGCGAGGAACTGGAGCGGCAGTTTTCCCGCATACAGAAAAAACGCAAATCGCGCGTCATCGCCATTGTGCATCGTCAGGAACCGATGGGCCTGCTCGGCATTCCGGTGCTGCGCTATATCGATCTCAATGACGCCGAAGATGTACTTGAGGCGATCCGAACGACGCCCGCCAATACGCCGATTGAACTGGTGCTGCACACGCCGGGCGGCCTGGTGCTACCCGCCCTGCAGATCGCCCGCGCGCTAAAGGCGCATCCAGCGCGCAAGACAGTTTTTGTGCCGCATTATGCGATGTCGGGCGGCACCCTGATCGCGCTCGCCGCCGACGAGATCGTGCTCAACAAGCACGCAGTGCTCGGCCCGATCGATCCGCAGATCGGCGGCATTCCGGCAGCCTCACTGTTGCGCCTTCGCCAGGAAAAATCGGCCGACGCCACGGATGATTACACGCTAGTTCTTGCCGATGTCGGACAGATGGCGATCGACCAGCTGAAACGTTCCGCACACGAATTGCTGAAAGGAACGGTTTCGGACAACGCCGCAATCGCCGCCGCCGACCAGCTCGCGAGCGGACGGTGGACGCACGATTACCCGATTGAAGCCAGCGAGGCGCGCGAGATCGGGCTCAATGTCTCGACCAACATGCCAAACGAAATATCCGAGTTGATGGCGCTGTTTCCCGACAGGCTCTCTCGCACCAGCGTCAAGTTCATCGGCGCAAATTCCGGCCTGTTCGGCCTGTTCCAACCAAAAGCGCCAGCGCCGCGCGCCGAAATGCGCGGAACGCCCCCGCGAAGCGAGCGAACGCCGTTCACGGGATACGAGCCGCATGCCGGCGCGCGCAGTTTCTCCTACGGCCCGTGGAACCCGAAAGACCTTCGCGACCAAACGCCGCCCGGCCCATCGGCGGAAGACCTGATCGAGCGGCCGCGTCGCCGGTGACCCGTGAGACGTTCGTCTGCTGCGATGAGCTGTGTTGTCGCGGGGCGGCTGATGAGTTTACTTTGAAAACCATTCGTCACCACGGAGCCAAAATGCGCCTCGCAGCACTCGCCTTCGCCCTTCTGGCCGCCGCCTGTTCAAAGGCGCCTGCTCCTGACCAGCCAGCGGCGGCTTCTGCTGAAGCAGCAGCGCCAGCTTCCGTTCCACAGCTTGAACCCTTTTGGATTGCGCAAGGCTTTTCTGAACCGGAGGGCGTCGCGCTCTCGCCGGACGGCGCCTATTTTATTTCGAACGTCGGCGGCGACGAAGTCGCCAAAGACGGCGCCGGGTGGATTTCGAAAGTTTCTCCCGACGGGGCAATTCTTGATGCGCATTTCATTGACGGGCTGAACGCGCCAAAGGGCATGACCGTTCACGACGGGTTTCTCTATGTCGCCGATATCGATGAAGTCCGGACGTTTGACGCGGCCAGCGGCGAAGCCGGCGCGGTCATTGCAATTCCAGAGGCCGTCTTCCTCAATGACGCGACGGCCTGGCAGAACGATGTCTTCGTTTCCGATTCAGGGACCGGCCGCATCTGGCGGCTTTCCGCCGAAGGGCCGGTGGTCTGGCGTGAAGGCGAAGAACTGAAAGGCGTTAACGGGCTTCTCGGCGCTGGCGACCGGATGCTGATCAGCACGATGACAAAAGGCGCGCTGATCGAGGCGACGGCGGATGGCGGGTGGCGCGAAATTGCCAGTAACATGGTCGATGCTGACGGTATCGGCCTTGTGCCGGCGGAACTCGGCGGCGGATATCTTGTTTCTGCGTGGCCGGGCGAAATATACCATGTTTCAGGCGCAGGCGATGTTACCTCGCTTCGCAATACGCGCGACGCCGGCATCCTCCAGAACGATCTGACAATCTTTGGCGATGTCGTCATCGTGCCGAACTGGGTGCCGGGAACCGTCACCGCCTGGCGCCTGAGAAGATAAGGTCAAAGGCCGCGTGCGATAATTTCAATGCGCGCCGCGGCGCCGTAAATTGTCGAGTACGGCGCAAACCCGTCTGACGGCGGAACAATCGACGGCGCCGCGCCGGACGCAATCCTTGCCTGTTCGAGTACAGCGGCGATTGCAGTTTTCTCCGCTTCCGTCTCACCCTTCAGCATCTCAAGATCGCTGACTGCCGTCGCCATAAATCCGTAGGCGTCATGATATTCGTGCAAATTGATCATCTCGCCGTCCTTGATGGCGACGGAATATTCGTCGGCGGCGACGGTCAACGTATTGGCGACGGCCAGCAAGCGATCTTTCAGCGACGCGTCTGCTGCGCCGCCAGCTTTGGCGATCGATGCAAGCGCTGCCGCATCAAGATCGTTGATCTCGGCCGGCGCCGCGCCGTTTTCGCCGGCGGTCGCAAGCTGGTCAATCGCGGGTTCGATGCTGTTGGCGCCGTAGGCGGCGAAAGCCGGCGCCAGCGTTGTCAGGATCTCGGCTTGCGGGTGGCGAAGATGCTGCGCGCCCATGGCCCGGTCGCCAGCACTGTAGAGATCGACGCCGGCGCGGAGATGCCCGCGGACAATCTGCAGCGCTGACAGATAGGCCGCCTTGTCCGTTGCCACATCAACGAGCGAAGCGCCTTCCGATTCGCCACCTGTCGCTACGGCGGGCGTCGGATCTTGTGCGGCCTCGTCATGATGAGCGGCTGGCGAACCGCCCGCCGCGGCCGCTGGCGGCTCTGTCGTCTCACGCGTGCAGGCGGTAAAGGCCAGCGCGCTGCCGATGGCGGCGGTTGAAAGCCCGGAAAGCAATTTGAGGCGGCGAGCCATGACGTTGTTCCCTTGGGAGAGCCGGG
>JBGSVH010000204.1:0-3872 GCA_041753055.1 Parvularculaceae bacterium | reverse complement strand
GACAATGACGGCGACAATGGCGGCGACGGCGGCGACGGCGGCGACTGACCGCGCTGGCGGAGAGGTGACTTTAACCCTTTGCGCGCCTAAATCTTGGTCATGACCGAACGGCGCGTCCTTCTCATCATCGGCGGCGGCATTGCCGCCTATAAGAGCCTTGAACTGATCCGCGAGCTGGCAAAGCGCGGCATTGCAACGCGCGCGATTTTGACAAAGGCCGGCGCCGAATTCGTGACGCCACTGTCGGTCGGCTCGCTGACCGGCGACAAGGTTTTTACCGATCTTTTCAGCCTCACCGACGAAGCCGAGATGGGCCATATCGAATTGTCGCGCTCAGCGGGTCTCGTCGTCGTCGCCCCGGCGACAGCCGATCTGATGGCGAAGGCGGCGGCCGGGCTCGCCAATGACCTCGCCTCGACGGCGCTGCTGGCGACCGACAAGCCCAATCTTTTCGCCCCGGCGATGAATGTCCGCATGTGGGAGCATAAGGCGACCCGGCGAAACCTCCGTACCCTGATCGACGACGGGGCGATCATCGTCGGCCCCAATGAAGGCGAGATGGCCTGCGGCGAATATGGGCCGGGACGGATGGCCGAGCCCGCCGAGATAGCCGATGCGATTGAAAGCTATTTCGCGAAATTCTCCGACGGCCCCTTAACAGGCCAGCGCATCGTCGTTACCGCCGGACCCACGCACGAAGCGCTTGATCCCGTGCGCTATATCGCCAACCGCTCGTCCGGCAAGCAAGGCTACGCGATCGCTGAAGCTTTGCGCGACATGGGGGCGGCGGTCACCCTCGTTTCCGGGCCGACGGATCTGCGCGATCCCGCCGGCATGAATATCGTCCGCATTGAAAGCGCGCGACAGATGCTCGCCGCCGTCGAGGCGGCGATGCCCGCCGATTGCGCAATCATGTGCGCGGCGGTCGCCGATTACCGGCCCGAGATTGAGACCGAACACAAGATCAAGAAGGAACGCGGCGGCCTTACCCATATTCAGCTGGCGGAAAACCCCGATATTCTGAAGACCATCGCCAGCCTCAAAAGCGGACGGCCCAAACTCGTTGTCGGCTTCGCCGCGGAAACTGACGACGTCATCAATCACGCCAGAGCCAAGCGCCTCAGAAAGGGCTGCGACTGGATCATCGCCAATGACGTCTCGGCGGGCGCGCATTGCGCCATGGGCGGCGATCTCAATGCAGTGACGCTGATCACCGCCGAGCGCGAAGAGCGCTGGCCGGAAATGGACAAGCACGAGGTTGCAAGGCGTCTCGCAGAACGGGTCGCCGCCGTCCTGAAAGCGCCGCCGACGGCGCCGGCGCGCGCGGCGGAATAGCGCCGCGGCGTCGTAATCAGGAATTTGGCAGCCTCACATTGCTGGGACTGGCGCCGGTCCAGCGCTTGTAGGCTTTTGAGAAGGCGCCGGGATCTGAAAAGCCGACGAGATAGGCGATTTCTGCGATAGTCGTCTTCGCCCCCGCGAGATAGTGGTCCGCCATGCGCCGGCGCAAATCGTCGACCACTTCATCGAAGGTGACACCTTCCGCCCTGAGGCGCCGGTAAAGACTGCTTCGGCTCAGCCCGAGTGCGCTGGCGACGTCATCCATTCCGACTTCGCCGGTATGCAGGATCGCCATCAGCCGTCGTTCGACCTCGCCCCGAATGGTCTTTGAGAGCTCCAGTTCCTTGAGGAGCGATTCGGCGTGCTTGCTGAAGATTCCAAATACATAACTGTTCGCCGTGGGAATCGGCGCATCGAGCCACGCGGCGTCGATGCGGATCGCGTTTCGCGGCGCGCCGAACTTCAACGGCGCCTTGAGGGCCCGTTCATACTCCGAGCGGTATGGCGGCGCTTCATGAGTCATCTCGACGGCCAGCGCGAAACGCCCCCTTTCAGGAAAGATCCTTTCATATTCGCTCACGAGCCGGGCAAATGCCGATTCAGTGATTTCGGGAAACCCGTTCGGCGAAGCGCGCCTGTCTTCGAGCCAGGCGTCGCTTTCATTGCGGACAATGACGAAGCGCCCTTGCGTCCCCGAGCACTGGAAGTCGTTTATGACTGGGCCGAAGCGGTTCATCTGTCTGAACGCTTCTCCCATCGTCGGCGACGCACGGATGATGAGACCGAGGATCGACCGCTCGAAGAAAAGCGGCGACTCGCCGAAATGAATCGCGATCGCCGGCTTGCCGCTGAGGGCTTTCGCCGCGGCCATCAGCGACCGGTAGTCGCTGAGCGCAACGCGCCGGTCGGGATCGGCAAGGCTTTCCGGATCGATCTCCGCCATCTTCAGCAATCGCTCGCGATCCGCGCCGAGAGAGACGGCGAATTCGGCGAAGGCTCGGGCGTAACTCGCAGCGACAGTCGGCTCGGTCATGCGGGCGTCCGATCGATGACGCGCCCAGCCAAGACTCTGACCCCGGCGGCCATGGTGCGCGAGCCAGCCGCGTCGCCATGATCCGACGACAAAACCATCGATGAGGTCATTCCGGCATGCATGATGTATCGCTCGTACGCCTTTACCTGCTGCGCATCCTATATTTCCTGATCGCCTTCGTCATGGGGAGCGAACAATGGCGCATTGTGATCGAGCGCGCGCCCGACACGCCGATGATGCAGGGTGTCGCCCACAGCATGCTGGCGGCGCTGGCGCTCGTTTGCGTGCTCGGCATCCGCTCTCCGCTGCAGATGCTGCCGCTGCTCTTCTTTGAGTTCGCCTGGAAGGCGATCTGGCTGATCGGCGTCGCTCTGCGCCTTCAACTCGAAGGGCGGCTTCCGGATAGCTACCTCGAAACCGTCGTCGCCTGCTCGATCGCGATCGTCATTCCGGTCATCATGCCCTGGCGCCATGTCTTTGACCTCTACGTCCGCAAGCCGGGCGATCGCTGGTTCTGACCGGCGCAGCCGGCGCGCCAAACCAGCGGCGCCCGAATAGCCCGCTCTGCCGCGCCCGACGAAGTTTCGCGACGGCGCTGTGGCTTGACCACGATCAACAAGGCCCGCTGCGGCGCTTGCGATGGTTCACCCGGACGGCGATGCACGCCGGCAGGGAAGAGAACCAATGAATCACGACTTTCAGACGCTTTTGATCAATCTCGCGGCCGCCAGCGGCATGGTCGCGTTGACGGTGCTCATTCACTTTTCGGGATTGTTGCGCCTGTCGCACCTGATGCGCGGCGCGCATGCTCGGCTGGAGACACAGACCGAGCGCATGCGTCAGGCGCTGGTCATCCTGCTTGCGGTGTTCGGCATCTTCGCGCTCCACACGGTGCAGATCTGGCTATACGCAACTGCGTATTTTCTGCTCGATGAAATCGCGACATTCGAAAAGGCGCTGTACTTTTCGACCGTGACCTTCGCCAGCCTCGGCTATGGCGACGTCGTCCTGTCGCAGAAATGGCGCCTTTTCAGCGCCATTGCAGCGGCCAACGGCGTCATCCTGTTTGGCTGGTCGACAGCATTTTTGCTGACGGTGACGGGCCGGCTCCGCCTGCTTGAGCATGAATGGCAGGAGCCGCATCGCGCGCCCTGATTTGACGCAAAGAGCCCCCTCAGTCGCTTCGCGACAGCTCCCACCCCGGACGGTTGATCCTCCGTCCACAGATTAACAATCGCCGATGGAAATCTTGGCCGATTCCGCCACGCGAAATCACGGTTATTTCCCATTAGCCAAAGATTTTTGTTAACCAGAAAGCGCGTTGAAATCGCTCACATAAAAAAACTTATCCCCCACCTTATCCCCCACCTTATCCCCCGGTTTATCCCCCACTTTATCCTACACCTGCGCGGCAGCTTTAGGATTGTCGTCATCCCGGAGGCGGCGCGCCATGCAAGGACGCATTGCTGATCCGCAATGTCCAAGGATGCGAGAAAGG
>JBGSVH010000203.1:0-21087 GCA_041753055.1 Parvularculaceae bacterium | reverse complement strand
GGCGCGGCGTCCTTGGCTGTGGCGCCGGTGTCGATGAGGGCAGTGGCGATGCAGCCGGGGCGGCTGCGCCCGAAGGCGACGGCGCAGGCCGGTTGTAACGGTTTACACGACGCGGGCGATCGATGACGCGATCAGGATCGGCGTTGCGACGCGGACCGCTGCGTGGGTTATTGCCGGCAGGCGGCGAGGTCGTGGCGCCGTCATTGTAATTGCCGCCCGGCCTCGGATCAGATTGCCTCGGATGATTGTTGCGGTCGCGACTGCCGCCTCTTCCGTCATTATGATCATAGCGATTGTGATCGCGGCCGCCGTAATTGCGGTCCCGATGGTCGTTGCGCGGATGATGATTCCGGCGATAGCCGTAGCGGTCATAATAATTGAAAGACAGATAATAGCCGCTGTTCGGGTACCAGGAGCCATAACGGCCGTACCATGGCGATGAATAGCCATAGCTGCTGCCATAGCCGTAATAGCCGCTCGCGTAGGGCGAATAGGCTTGATCGAAGCAGCGGTCGATATCGCGGTCGCAATGCGACTGGCAGGCGACATAGCCGCCTTCATCCGGGATATCTTCGCATAACCGGTAACACGAATTGGCTTCGCTCTCGCAGGTGTTGAACGCGCTTTCGTAGGGATAAGTCACACACGAGGCGAGGAAAAGACCGCCGACAATTGCGCCTGCAAGTCCGATGCGCTTTCGCATAAATCGCCTCTAATCCCCGACGCGCAGGCCAGACTTGCGCTCCGATACCCCACTCGGCCTTTAGCCAAATCTTATCCCGAAACGCAGCCGAAATGCGGCGAAATCCCGGCCCTGCCGCCCTAATCTTTCAGGAGGTCCAAACGCAAAAACGCCGCCCGATCGGGGCGGCGCTGGCGGTGCGGCCATCGTATCGGCTATTCGCCCTTGGGCTCCAGGACCTTGCGGCCGCGATACCGGCCGGTCTTCAGGTCAACATGGTGGGGCCGGCGCAATTCGCCCGACTCGCGGTCTTCGACATAGGTCGGGTTGGCCAGCCGGTCATGGGCGCGGCGCATGCCGCGGCGCGAGGGCGAGGTTTTTTTCTTGGGAACGGCCATGGGAAACCTTCAACAACGATAGATCTGTGGCGCGCCACGGGGTCGCGGCCGCCTTTGGAGGGGCCGTCTAGCGGAACCGCCCGCCCGGCGCAAGGCCAAAGGCGGGCGGTATGGTTGCCCGCGCCTTAATCGGTGGACCGAAAAACGTGGGTGGCGTTTCAGCCGCTTGTAACAACATTACAGTAGGGTAAGGTTAGGCAATTGGGGCTTGGGACGATCGTGCGGCTAAGGGTTCTCGTAGGTTTTTCAGCCATTTTGATGGTGATGTCGCCAACCGGCGGCAGGGCCGAGATGTTCGCGTCCTATTGGTCGACCCTCTCCGACGGCGAACAGGACTTCGTCGATCAGGTGGCGGCCGGCCTTTATAGCGAGGAGCCAGGCCACCGGGCGGCCAGCTATGATGCGCTCAACAGCTCCAGCAAGGCGCGTTTCCGCGCCAGAGCCGTCGAGGCGCTCGGGGTGAAAAACCGCCCTGCCCGCTCCAACAAAAAAGGCGCCGATATCTAGGCTGATTTCTGCGCCGGGGCCGGCGGAGCGATGATTTGCAAATCGCGCTGCGGAAATGGAATGACAATCCCGTATTTGGAGAGCGCTGTTTCGATCGCCCAGCAATACGCCGCGTGAACCCGCGCCGTCGGGAAGACAGGCAAACAGCAAACCGCCGTCTTCCTCAATCGCAAGGGCTGAAGAACCTGCGGACGAATCACTCACAATCGAAGCGTCTCCGGTAACCGCGCCCCGCCGGCAGCACCACGCCAATTGGGCCAAGGTTCGGGCCGACGATCAATCCGCAGGTTATTTCCGGTTCGTCTTGCCCGGCAGGATGCCCATATATTTGCAGATGATCGACAGCATGACCTCGTCAGCGCCGGCGCCAATGGAAGCGAGGCGCCCATCGCGATACGCCCGCGAAACCGGCGTTTCCTCCATGAAACCCATGCCGCCCCAATATTGCAGGCAGGAATCATTGACCTCGCGCAGCAGCCGGCCCGCTTTCAGCTTCGCCATTGACGCCGTCAAGGTGACGTCATCGCCGACGATCATTTTTTCGACGGCCTCCCAGGCGAGCGCACGCACCAGTTCAACTTCCGTCATCAATTCGGCGAGACGAAAATGCACGACCTGGTTGTCGAGTATGGGTTTCCCGAACACATGACGCTGGCGCGTATATTCAATCGTCTGCTCAATCGTACCCTTCATGCCAACGAGGCCGGACAAGGCGCCCCATAACCGTTCCTCCTGGAACTGCAACATCTGATACATGAAGCCGGCGCCTTCTTCGCCAATACGATAGCGCTGGGGTACGCGGACATTGTCGAAATAAAATTGCGCCGTGTCGCTCGATCGCATGCCAAGCTTTTTCAGTTTCCGCGCGACCTCGACGCCCTTGCGGAGCTTGCCGTTGTCGTCCTTGAGCGGCAGGCAAATCAGCGTCTTGTTGCGGTGCTGCGCATCGTCCGAGGTGTTGGCGAGCAAACACATCCAGTCGGCCTGCGTGCCGTTGGTCGTCCACATCTTGCCGCCATCGATAATGTAATCGTCGCCGTCTTTTTTCGCGGTGGTTTTTACCGCCGCAACGTCAGACCCTGCGCCGACTTCGGAGACGCCGAGGCAAGCGACATAGTCGCCAGAAATCGACGGCCGAAGGAAATCTTCTTTTGCCGCGTCGGAGCCAAAGCGCGCCAGCGCCGGCGTCGCCATGTCGGTCTGTACGCCGATCGCCATTGGCACCGCACCGCAATTGATATGACCAAGCGTTTCGGCGACGACCGCGCCATAAGACCAGTCGAGCCCCATGCCGCCATATTCCGTTGGCTTGGTCACACCCAGAAGGCCAAGGTCACCAAGGCCCTTGAACACCTCGTGCGCCGGGAAAATTTCCGCTTCTTCCCATTCATCGACATGAGGATTGATTTCGGAATCGATGAATTTTTTCAAAGTGGAGCGAATCTGTTCGTGTTCTGTGGTGAACTGCATAATGGCGCCTCTTTACTGCGCAGTTTCGTTGACAGGCGATACGTCGCTGTCCGACCGTCAGGCCTATGTCGGGGTTTGAGGCCGGTCAAGCGGCGGATGCAGAACCAAAAGTCTACAGCCGCCGCCGCGAGAAAAGCGCGGCGATGCGCCGCCGTGTCTGCGACGCGACGACGGCGCATCTCGCCGAATTCGGCTATCACCGAACCTCGACGGCGCGGATCGCCGAGCGCGCCGGCGTCAGCCAGGGCGCCTTGCAGCACCATTACCCAGCCAAGGACGATCTCATCGTCGCGGTAATCGAAGTCGTGCTGGCGCGCTCGGTCAAATGGTTTTCGCTGGCCCGCGCCGAACTCGCCCGCGATCCCGACGCGTTTGCCGAGATCGTCCGCCGGTCATGGCGCGAACAGTTTTGCAGCACTGACTATGCTGCAACACTCGAAATTCTGACCGCCAGCCGCACCGACGAGACCTTGCGCGCGCGGATCATCCCGGCGCTTGACAACTGGCGGGTGATGATTGACGCCGAACTCGCGGAATTATTGCCAGCAACACGCCAAACTGCGCCGGACCTCGACGCCATCCTGTCGATCTCGCGCGCGATGATGACGGGCCTTGTCGTCCATGACGCGCTCATGAAAAATGATGCGCATATCGACTTCGTCATTGACCAGTGGATCGCTCTCGCAAAGCGATAGCATTGCGATAGGCGTCAGCCGGATTTGCGGCGGCGGCCGCCGAAACGGCGCGCCAGCCGGCTTTCAGATATCAGGACGGCCCAATCAGCACAGGCCGCCCTCGGTGCAATTCGTCTTGCCGGACCGCTGGACGTCATTCATCGCATCCTTGGCGTCCTTGCGCATCTGTTCCCACTCGCTTGGCGTGGCGCAAATCTTTCTGCCAAACCGCGATCCCGTGGTCTCAATGTATTTGCAGACCTTTTTTTCTTCGCCGGCGTTGACGACAGGTGAGGCTTTTGCGGCATTTTCTGCCTGCGATTGGTCGGGCGATGGTTCCTTGCCGGCCGGCTCCGCGTCGGCCGCAGCCAGCTGCTCTTGCGCCGCCGCCGTGGCCTGATTCTGATCAGCCGTTGCACATCCTGAAAAAATCAGCGCCGCGGCGAATGCAATCGAAACATCAAATCTCATTTGACACCTTTTCCCGTTCAATACTTGCCTTTTCGGCCTCCGGCTCGCAATGACCTTGCCGTCGCCAGAATTCTCCGCAACCACCGAGTGTAGCGCGCCTGCGAATTAGGGGCGCACGACCAGCCGACCATCAGAACTTTCTCACAAATGCGAGACTTTGTCTCTATTTGCCGCACTGGAAATTCACCGGACGTGGTCAATCCGGGTGCGAACCACATATTCCAGATCGGCTGCGCCCGATTTGCCACTCTGTCCGATTAGTAGATTGCCTCGCAGGGTGGCGCGCTTATTGGCCGACACCGCCGGAGCGCTTCGCTTCCACGCGATGGCGGCGGAGGGACGCCCCTAGCCAGTCACTCGCGCGCAGACGCTTTTTTGAACGCAACCCGACTGGAGATCGTATCCCACCACCGCGTCACGTTCGGCGTCATCGCCTCGCCAACGCCGAGCGTCAGCGCGAAATAAAGCGCATAACCGACGCAAATATCCGCCATGGTGAAACGATCCGCACAGAGAAAATCGCGGCCCTCTAGCCCGCCCTCGACCGACGACCAGCGCCCTAGGAACCATTTCCGGTAATCTTCCGCAACCTGCGAACTGCGGCGTTCCTCGGGCTCAAGCGCCGTATAGCGGAACGTAATTGTCAGCGGAAATGTCAAGGTTGCGTCGGATCGGTACATCCAGTTGAGATAGCGGCCGTAGTCTTTTTCTTCAGGCCGCACGCCAAGGGGCGTCGGACCATATTTCTCAGCCAGATAGTGACAGATGCCGGAGCTCTCCGTCATCATCACCTCGCCATCAAACAGCGCCGGCACGGTGCCGAGCGGGTTTACTGCCTTGTAGTGCTTGGCGAACATGCGCGGCGGGAAAGGCAGTGTTTCAAGCTCGTAGTCGAGACCCATTTCCTCAAGCGCCCAAACACAGCGCAGAGACCGCGCGCCCTTGCAATGATAGAGTTTCATTCAATCCCCGCTCGCCACAAATGCCGACGCCATCGCAGGCGTTGGCGCAAGATAGGAAATCCGGGAAGACCGGCGCAAGGCTCGTCAGCTGTCAGGCGGCGTTGACGCCGGCGGCCGCATTGCCGCAAATTCGCGACATGCAACCGTTCAGTTTTGACGCCACGCGCCTTCCCTCGCCGCACCTGACGGAAAGTCACGAAGCGTGGCGCCGAACCGTACGCGGCTTTGTCGACCGGGAAATAACGCCTCACGTCAATGCCTGGGACGAGCAAGGAAAATTTCCCCGCGAACTCCATCGCCGCGCCGCTGAAATCGGCATCATCGGCCTTGGCTATCCGGAAGAACTCGGCGGCGTCAAAGACGGTACCGACATTTTCCATTCGGTCATTGCCTCGGAAGAATTGGCGCGCGCCGGGTCGGGCGGCCTGATCGCCGGGTTGATGACGCATGGAATCGGCTTGCCGCCGATCCTCGCGCTTGGCTCGGATGAAATGAAACGCCGTATCGCACCCGATGTTCTTGCCGGTAAAAAACTGATCGCGCTTTGCATTACTGAACCGTCAGGCGGATCCGACGTCGCCAACATCAGGACGCGCGCCGTTCGCGATGGTGAGGACTACATCGTCGATGGCGAGAAGATGTTCATCACGACCGGCATGCGCGCCGACTACCTGACGGCGGCGGTGCGCACCGGCGGGCCGGGAGCGGCCGGTCTTTCTTTTCTGCTGATCGAGGCCGATAGCGCCGGCGTCACCCGCACGCGCCTCGACAAGATGGGCTGGTGGATGTCCGACACCGCAGCGATCAGTTTCGCCGATGTCCGTGTTCCTGCCGCGAACCTCATCGGCGGGGAAAATTCCGGGTTCGCCGGCATCGTCGCCAATTTCAACGGCGAACGCCTCGGCATGGCGGCGCAGGCGATCGCCTTTGCGCGTGTCTGTATCGAGGACGCCGCCGAATGGGCGAGGCAGCGCGATACCTTTGGAAAGCCGCTCGCCAAACATCAAGTGATCCGCCACAAATTTGCGGAAATGCTGCGCCATGTTTACGCCGCCTCGGCGCTGCTCGACAATTGCGCCTGGCGGGTCCGCAATGGCGAAACCCCCGTTGCGGAATTATCCCTGCTGAAAGTTCAGGCGACGCGAACGATGGAATTCTGCGCCCGCGAAGCGATGCAGATTTTGGGCGGCGGCGGCTTCATGCGCGGATGCCGCGTCGAGCGCATCTACCGCGAAGTCCGCGTCATGGCGATCGGCGGCGGGTCGGAAGAGATCATGCTCGATCTAGCGGCGCGGCAAATGGGCATTTAGGCGTCTATAACTTCCGCAACGCCGTTTTCAAGATCTTGCCACTTGGATTTCTCGGCAAGGCATCGATGAAATCGACGCGCTTCGGCAATTTGAAACTGGCGATCTTGGGGCGCAGGAATTCGATGATCTGGTCGGCGGTGACGTCCGCGTCCGGTCTCTTCACCACAAAGGCGCGGACCAACTCGCCCCATTTTTCGTCCGGCATGCCGACGATCGCTGCTTCCATGATCGCCGGATGCGCCGCGAGAAGGTTTTCAAGTTCGGCAGGGTAGATGTTCTCGCCGCCGGAAATGATCATGTCCTTGACGCGATCAACGACAAAGACAAAGCCGTTTTCGTCAATGCGGCCGGCGTCGCCTGACCAGTACCAGCCGTCGCGAATGACCGCGTGCGTTGCGTCCGGCTTGTTCCAGTAGCCGTCCATGATGAAACCGGATTTGGCGACAATTTCCCCGACTTCGCCCTGCGGCATTTCCGTGCGTGTTTCGGGATCGCAGATTTTGACCTGACAGCCGGGCAAGGGCTTTCCGGCGGAGACGCGCTGTTTCAGCCCCTTTGCGTGATCTTCATGGGCAAGTATGGTAACGCCGCCGGTTGTTTCGGTCATCCCGTAGAACTGCGAGAAGCGCGCCTTTGGCATCATCGCCATCGCCGCGTCGAGCAACGGTTCCGGCATTGGCGCGGCGCCATAGCTGATCTGCACGAAGTTATCGAGCGGCAGCCCTGCCGTCTTCGCCGCCTGCAGGATCATCATGATCATCACCGGAACGAGGAACGCGTTGAGCGGAACGCCCGACTGCGCCTCTTTCACAATCGCCGCCGGATCAAACTGGCGGTGCTGGATGACCGGCATCGAGCGCGACCAGCCCATAAACCCGAAATTGACGCCGGCGATATGAAAATGCGGCAGCGCATGCATGATCGCTTCATTGTCAAAGCGTGGCGTGACGACGCCCGCCGCTATCCCCGCGTCACCGACTTCCTGATAGCAGCGATTTGGAAGAATGACGCCCTTGGGCAGTCCGGTCGTTCCGCTCGTATAGAGTTGGACGACGACGTCATCACGGGTCGGCTTGAATGACGGTTGCCGGTCGTCGGCCGCATCGATCAGCCGGTCGAAACAATCCTCGCCGCCGCTTTCAAGGATCATTGTCCGCGGCAGATCGAAGTCATCGACCGAGCGCAGCGGATCGACGAACATTTTCTCGCCGACGAACAGCGCCGGCTTGGCGTCGGCGATGATCCCGGCGATTTCAGCGGGCGCAAGACGCCAGTTGACCGGCGTCATCACGACGCCAATTTTTGCAGCGCCAAGCAGCGCATGCCAGAACGTTGCAACGTTTCGCGCCAGCCAGCAGAGCCGGTCGCCGCGCTTCAGGCCAAGCCCTAGCATCGCCTGCGCCGCACGGTTCGCCCGTGCGTTCATTTCGGCGTAGGAATAGGTCCGGCCTTCATAGATCAGCGCAATTTCATCCGGAATGTGCGCCGCCTGCTCCTCCATGAGGCCGGACACCGTTGGCGCGTTGAAAATCCGGCGCTCTTTCGCCATGGCGATCATTCCTCCCAGCTTTTTTTTCAAGTATGCAGCGGGCGGATGGTTTTGCAAATGGGAAGTCAGCTTTCGACGCTGTCCCGGTCGATCTCGGCGAGCCGCTGGTCTCTGATCACAATAATGCGGTCGAGGCGCCGGGCAAGCCGCGAATCATGCGTTGCAACAAGCGTCGAAAGGCCTTCCGCGCGAACAATCTCAAGCAGCGCGTCGAAGACGCGCGCCGACGTTTTCGGATCGAGATTGCCGGTCGGCTCGTCGGCGAGCAGGACCTTGGGATGATTGGCAAGCGCACGCGCAATCGCGGTGCGCTGCTGTTCGCCGCCGGACAATTGGCCCGGCTGATGATTGACGCGTTCGGCAAGCCCCATCGCGCCAAGCAGCCGCGCCGCTTCCCTTTCCGCCGCCTCGCGCTTGGCGCCGCGGATGAGTTGCGGCAGCGAGACGTTGCCGAGCGCTGAAAACTCCGGAAGCAGGTGATGGAACTGATAGACAAACCCGAGATAGTCCCGGCGCAGGCGCGTCTTCGCCGCATCATCCAATTTGGACGTCGCCGCGCCGCCGACGAAGACCTCGCCGCTACTTGGCGCTTCCAGCAGCCCGGCGATATGCAGCAGCGACGATTTGCCGGACCCGGACGGGCCGAGGAGTGCGACGGTTTCGCCGCGCTGCAATTCGAAGTCTGACGGTTGCAGGATTTCAAGATCCTTGTAGCGCCGGCCGACGCCGTGAAGACGCAATACGATGTTGGCGTTACTCATAGCGCAGCGCCTCTACCGGATCGAGACGCGCGGCGCGCCACGCCGGATAGATCGTCGCAAAAAACGACATGACGAGCGACCAACCGACGATAAGACCGACCTCGCCCGCCTGCATCTTTGCCGGGATTGCGTTGAAATAATAAACGTCCGCCGGAAACAGGTCAGTATTGAAAAGCCATGACAGGAAATGTTCGATCGCATCGATATTCCAGACGAATGTCGCGCCTAGCGCCGCCCCGGCGAGCGTGCCGATAACGCCGATAAGCGAGCCTGACAGGAAAAAGATCCGCATGATCGAGCCTTGCGTCGCGCCCATTGTTCTCAACACCGCAATGTCGCCGGTCTTGTCTTTGACCAGCATGATCAGCCCAGTGATGATGTTGAGCGCCGCGACCGCGACGATCAAAAGCAAGATCAGGCGCATGACGCTGCGTTCGGTCTGCAGCGCGTTAAAATAGGACTGGTTCTGCTGTTGCCAGTCGCGCAACACCATCCCGGGAACGATGGCGGCGATCGCCGGCTTGTAGGATTTGACGCGTTCGGGATCGGCGACCTTTAGTTCAATTTGCTGCACTGCGTCGCCGAACCCGAAAAATACCTGCGCCTGTTCCAGCGGCATGAAGCCGATGAAACTGTCATATTCGGAATTGCCGACCTCAAAGATCGCACCGACCGTATAGGTCTTTTTCTGCAGCGTCGGCCCGAACGGCGTCTCGGCGCCGCGCCCTGAAACCAGCGTCACCTTGTCGCCGGGTCCGACGCCAAGCGAATAGGCGATACGATTGCCGATCGCGATCTCATTGCCGCCGTGCTTGCCGACGCCAAAATTATCGAACGATCCTGCGACGACGTGACTGCGCCCGGTTTCTTTATCGACGCCGCTGACATAGTTGAGCGACAGCATATCCGCCCGCGTCACCGCGCGCATCATCAATCCGGTTTCATTGAGCGCGGTCGCATAGACCGGCGCCTGAATGAGCGGCGTCGCCTCGACGACGCCCGGCACGGCCCGGAGCTTTTCAATCAGCGCGGCATAGTCCGTAATCGGACCTTCGCCCTGCACGAAAATGTGGCCGTTGACGCCGAGCAACTGGTCAAGCAGCTTGGTGCGAAAGCCCTGCATCACCGACATCACGATGATGAGAACAGCGACCGCCAGCATGATGCCCCCAAAGGCAATGAGGGAAATCAGCGAAACGCCCTTGCCGGATTTGGTTGCGCCAAGATACCGCCGCGCCACCATCCACTCGAAAAACGAGAAGGGCGGCGTCGAGGCTGGCGGCTTTCCGGCGGCGGTTGAACTCATAAATAGAACCCAGCTTCTGCTGGCGCGGGTCCTATCTCAATTTGCGGCCATGGCCAAATCGCGGCGGCTCAGCCAAGCCCCGGCTTCTTGCAGGTTCGTAATCCGAAGAGGCGGTAAAGCGGGCAGACGCCCGTTACCGCCGTCAGGGCCAAGATCACACCGACGGCAAGCGCGCCATATTCCCAAACCGGCCGTTCGCCCGTAAAGAAGAGCCAGAAAGCGGCAACCGCGATAGCAATCCGGACGAACCGGTCAATCAAACCAACATTGACTTTCATCGATTACTCCATTGCAACGCGCCCTACCCTCAGCGCGTCGCAAAAATGCGCCAAACCACGATCATGCAATTGATCGACATCAAGATTGTTCAGACTTTCAGCGCCGAGGCGACATCGCGCTTCAGCATGTCGAGAGCCGCATCGAGCGCCACCTCGTCGCGATGGCCGTCGGCGCGGCGCTTGATCTCGACCTTGCCCGCCTCAAGCCCGCGCGGGCCAACGATCAGCTGGAACGGCAAGCCGATCAGATCCATGCGGGCGAATTTCTCGCCCGGCCGGCCGGCGGAGTCGTCGTAAAGAACCTCGACACCCGCCGCGCCTAACGCCGCGTACGCCTTGGCGCAGGCAGCGTCGGTTCCGGCGTCTCCCTGTTTGAGATTGATGAGGCCGACATGGAATGGCGCGACAGTGACCGGCCATTTGCAGCCCGCGTCGTCATGATAGGCTTCAATCAGCGCGCCCGCGAGGCGCGAGACGCCGACGCCGTAAGAGCCCATTTCAACCGGGCGGTCCTTGCCGTCCGGTCCGGTGATCATCGCCCGCATCGGCGCCGAATATTTCTCGCCAAAATAGAAGATGTGCCCGACCTCAATGCCGCGCGCAGCGATGCGGTCGCCCTTGACGACTTTCGCTTCGAATTCGGCGTTGTCGTGCTTTTCTTCAGTCGCCGCATAAAAGGAGGTGTAGCGGTCGATCAGCGGCTGCAGGTCGCCGTCAAAATCGGTGTCGGCGGCGGGAACCGCAAGATCGAGCAATTTCTTGTCGCAGAATACGGCGCTCTCGCCGGTGTCGGCGAGAACAATGAATTCATGGCTGAGGTCGCCGCCAATCGGGCCGGTGTCGGCGCGCATCGGGATCGAGGTCAGCCCCATGCGTTCGAAAGTGCGCAGATAGGCGACGAACATCTTGTTGTAGCTGCGGCGCGCGCCAGCCTCGTCGGCGTCAAACGAATAGGTGTCCTTCATCAGGAATTCACGCCCGCGCATGACGCCGAAACGCGGACGCACTTCGTCGCGGAACTTCCACTGGATGTGGTAGAGCATCTTGGGAAGGTCTTTATACGAACGAACCCCGGCCCGGAAAATCTCGGTGATCATTTCTTCGTTGGTCGGGCCGAACAGCATGTCGCGGTCGGCGCGGTCCTTGATGCGCAGCATCTCCTTGCCATACGCCTCATAGCGCCCGCTTTCGCGCCAGAGGTCGGCTGACTGGATCGTCGGCATCAGCATTTCAACGGCGCCGGCGCGGTCCTGTTCCTCACGGACGATCTGTTCGATCTTCTTGAGGACGCGAAACCCGAGCGGCAGCCAGGCGTAGATGCCGGCGCTTTCCTGGCGGATCATGCCGGCGCGCAGCATCAGCTGGTGCGAGACGATCTGCGCCTCCGAAGGCGTCTCTTTGAGGACCGGCAGGTAATAACGGGAAAGGCGCATCAATGGCTCCGGACAAAACGGGAGCCGTCTCTTAAAAAGCCCCGCCCCGGTTGTCCATGCAGCCTACCGACAGGAACGGCCCGCGAACCGGCGCTGGGGCTCACCCTCAACCTCGAACCGGGCGAGCAGCCGCGCCGAGGCCCAGCCCTTCACCCGAACCGGATAGAGCACCAGAACATGATCGAGCGCCGCCCGGCCGGGATTGAGATCTACCGCTTCGACCCCCGCCAGGGTGATGATTTTCGGGGCGTCGGCCAGCGCCGGGCACGGGTCAGGATGAATGACGAGCGTTTCCGCCCTCGCGGCGGCGCAAGCAAAACCGAACCAGATCAAGGCGATGAGGAGCCGAGGCAGCTTCATGCAAGGCGCCGGTGCAGCGTTTATGCCTCGTTAACCATGCGGCGGCCGCGCCGCCGGCGCGATTACTGGTCGCCAAGCAAATCGGTCAGCCGGTCATATCGTTCGAACACAAGATCGTCGATGACCCAGTGACTGTTCTCGCGCTGCATTTCATAGCTGACGCGCCGCACGCCAGCGGCGTCATGAAAGTCGACCGGGACGATGCGGTGATTGGCGAAAGACTTGGCGGGCGTTGACGGCCCTGTTTTCTTTTCTGCGGCCTGCACGGCAAAGCGCGCCGGGTAATCCTGTGAATCCGAGAACGGATCGCCATCGATCTCCGGCGCTTCGTCGGGATCGGTAATGCGGGCGAAATAGGCGTCGATTTTTTCCGTGAGCGCCTTTGACAAATAACCGCGCTTGCTGGCGAGAGCGCTCGGCCAGAACCCCATATCGCCAGCAAAATGCGCCTCAAGGAAGCGTTGCGCGACGCCCTCGGCCGACTTTTCGGCGGCCTTCGTTCCCGCCGTCCGGTCAAGCGTCAAAATGCGATTGTCGAGCGCGACCAGAAGCGATTCCTCGCTTGCCCGATGATATTCGAAAACGCCGCTGTCACAGGAAAGCGAAACGCCGGCTACGGTTTCACCCGCCAATGCAAGCGTCGCCATCGCTGTAACGGCGGGGGCCGGCAGGTTTCCCTGAAAGAGCCCGTCCGGCGGAACATTCGTCGCTTCGTAAGCCGCACGCCGGCAGCCGAGCGGCGCCGGTCCTTTCACCGACCGGGCGGCAAACGTCACCGACGATCCGATCAGGGCGGGCGGCGCGCCGGCAGACGTTTCCTCCGCCCACGGCGCAATGACGGCGCGCGTGATGCGCCACTTGCCTGCAAGCGAGGCGTAGGCGCTGTCTGTGGCAAATCCGGCGGTCGGTGCAATCGCCGCGACAAGGAGCGCGACGGCAAAGCGTCTGGCGATGAACATGACAATTTCCCCTAACCCGAAGGCCGCTATCATACTATGGTGCAAACGCGCACGGTAGCGGTCCATTCAATGGTCAAATGGTGCGGTCGAGAGGACTCGAACCTCCACGGATTGCTCCACAGCGACCTCAACGCTGCGCGTCTACCAGTTCCGCCACGACCGCACTTGGATGCTTCAGAGGATTTCGAAGCAGGCGCGGGGGATAGCAAAAGCCCGACGGCGCCTCAAGCCCTTAAAATTCGCTGGAAATCGTCAGCCTTCGACCTCAATGGCGATGCGGTCGCCGAGGAGTTTGACCTTGCCGTCAGCGATTTTCCGGCCATTGGCGAGAATCGAGATGGGCTTACCGGCGTCCCGGCCAAGCGGGATGACCGCGCCGCGGCCAAGCGCCATCGCTGCGGCGAGCGGCATTTCTGCAGCGCCGACTACAAAAGCCAGTTCAACATCGACCTGTTCGACAGCGGCCATGGGCGGTGGTACCCCCGAAAACGCAACTGCAAGGACCATCGCCTGCTTTGGTTAGGACCGCGTTAAACAAGGCGCTTTGGCTGGACCGTCCGGTCGAATGGGCGGTCTCGGACGGGCTCGTCCCTTATCCGGACGCCTCGGCCGCGATGGAGCGCCGGGTTCAGGAGATCCGCGCCGGCGGCGCGGAGATGGTGTGGCTGCTGGAGCACCCGCCGCTTTATACCGCCGGGACCAGCGCCAGGGACGGCGACCTCCTCGATAGCAGGTTTCCGGTCTACCGCTCGCCTCGCGGCGGGCAGTACACTTATCACGGCCCCGGCCAGCGCGTCGCTTATGTGATGCTAAACCTCGCCGAGCGATCGCGCGATGTCAGGGGCTTTGTCGCCGCACTTGAAGACTGGATCATCGGCGCGCTTGGCGCTTTCAGCGTTCGCGGCGAGCGGCGCGAGGACCGCGTCGGCGTCTGGGTCGACCGCACGCGTCCGGGCGAGGCCATCCGCGAGGACAAGATCGCCGCCATTGGCGTTCGCCTGCGCCACTGGATCAGCTTTCATGGCATCGCGCTCAATGTCGAACCGGACCTGTCGCATTTTGGCGGCATCGTCCCATGCGGCGTCACCGCGCCCGGCTACGGCGTCACCAGCCTTGTCGATCTCGGTCTTCCGGCGACGATGGATGACGCCGATGCGGCGCTACACACATCGTTCCAGACAGTCTTTGGCCCAACCATCAACGCCGCCGCCCCCTGAGGCGCGCCTTCTGACCAATTGGTAACAGGCGGCTTAATTGACCTAAGACAATCACCCAATATCGGTTTATGGTCAGATCGCTGAATGCTGAATGAGGAGCCTCACCATGATTAGAAATTTTCGCGCCCTGCTTTTGGCCAGCATCGCCCTTGCGGGCCCCGCATGGTCGCTCGCCCTGGCGCAGGAAGGCCCTGTCGAGACGCCGCTGGCGCCATTGGACGATGCGGGAGCGCCGGCAATCAACGAAGACGAGATGGCGGATTTCCTCAACTCGCAGCAGCAGATCAAACAGGACGTCACCTTGACGCGCACGGTCGATGGCAAAGTTATCGAGACGAAAAAACAGACGATTGTCTATTCACCCGGCGATCCCTTGCGGGACAGCGAAGCGGGGCTGTCGCCGATTGAACAGCTCAAAGCGGAATTCGACAGCCAGGCGCTGACCCGCAAGGAGGCGCTTGAGGAAGCCAGGCTCGATTTTGTCATCGCCGACCTCGACCGCGACAATACGATGAACGCCGGCGAATTCGTTTATCTCGTCAAAGGCTGGCAAGACGCCAAGATTTCCGGATCCGGCCATGGCCGTTTCGTCGATCCCTATTTCCATGTCGATCAAGCCGCCGCCGACGCCGAACACGCTGAACAGGCGCGCACAAAATTTGCAGACATGGCCGGCGACAGCGCCATGCTCAACAAGAAAGCCTTTACGCGCAAAGTGATCGAGCAGTTCGAACAATATGATCTCGACAAGGACAATCTCCTGCGCGGCGATGAATTGCTGAATTTCCGGGCGGCGGTGCGCGGCGAAACAATTTTCGCGGAGCCGGCAGCGCCGACTGAACCGACTGAGCCGTCAGAGTAAATCGAGAAAGCGCGCGGCGTCGAGGAATTCGTTTTTCAGCCGCGCGTCGCGCGCTTCCGCCTCCGCATCAACGCCCCAGCGCTCCGCCTGGAAGCGCTCGTCGATGCGCGATGCTTCATACAGGTCTTCCGCGCAGAATGACTTGTTGGTGAGCGCCAGCGCGATGACGGCGGAGCCTGATATTTCCGCTAAGGTTTTCATGCCAAGCAGCATTGCGACACTGGCAGAAGCGAACACCTGCTCGCCTGCTGCAACCGCGCTCCGCGGCTGATCGACGAACGAAACGCCGGCGCCAGTTTTGAGCGTCACGCCATGCGCCTTTGACGCCCAATCAAGCAGCGGGTCCCAGATTTCAGCCTGCTTTGCAACAAGCGCCGCCGGTTGGCTGGCGCGATAGCAAACGAGATCAGACTTCAAAAACGACAACAGGACCTCGCGCCATTTTTCAGTGTCGGTTTTGCCAAGGTCGACGACGGTCATGGCAAAGCGCGTCATCGGCATTGCCCGGAAATCGATGAATTCGTCTTGCGCGTTCCACTCGTCGGCGATCGCATCGCTTAGCGCGCGCGACGGCGCAACCAGCGCGGCGCCGCAGCGCGTCTTCGCGGTCTTGCCGTCAAGACTGAGGACATTGCCGGCGCCGACAGCCGCCGCCGTGTAAAATCGTCTCGGCAGCCGCCCCGGGTTTTCACCGACCCGCGTCATCGTTTCGATTTCTTGCGCGAAAGGTCTGGCCAGGAAATTTCAGCCTCGGCGTCAAAACCGAACAACTCCCATGTCTCCTTCATCCGTCCGGTCAAGGGCGCTGTCAGCGTAATCGACCGGCCGCCCTCAGGATGGGGAAACGTCATCTCGCGGCAGAAAAGCTGCAGGCCTTCAGGAAGGCCCTCGATCGACGTGTTGGGGCCGCCATATTTCCGGTCGCCGACAATCGGCGTACCCATCGCCGCGCAATGAACGCGCAATTGATGCGTGCGCCCGGTCAGCGGTTTCAGTGCAACAAACGACGCCGGCCCTGCACTGTCGAGCACGGCGTAATCGGTGATTGCTTTCTTCGCTTCTTCATCATCTGCGGCGATCATTCTTTCCTGATCCTTGTCGCCGACGCGGATCATTTTCCTGGCGACCGGAAGATTGACCGTCCCCTGCTTGATCTCGGGAACGCCGGCGCAGAGCGCCCAATAGGTCTTGACGACGTCATGGCCCTGAAACGCCTTGCCGAGCTTTGCCGCCGCAATGCGTGTTTTGGCGAGGATCAACAGCCCGCCGGTGTCCTGATCGAGCCGGTGAACGAGGCGCGGCCGCTCGCCGTTTTTTTCAATCGCCGCGAGCATGCCGTCGATGTGGCGCGTAGTCTTGGCGCCGCCCTGCACGGCAATGCCAAACGGCTTGTTGAGCGCCAGAATTTCGTCATCCTCATAGATCGTCACAGAGCGGATGAATTCGGCGTCTTCCTTCTTTGGCCGGAATTCCGTTTTCGGCGCCGCCGCGTGATCGTCGATCGGCGGGATACGGATCGCCTCACCCGCCTCGACACGGCGATTGGCCTTTGCGCGCCCGCCATTCACGCGAATCTGGCCGGTGCGCAGCAATTTTTCCAAGGCGCCATGGCGAATGCCCGGATAATGCGTCTTGAACCAGCGATCGAGCCGCAGCCCGTCGTCTTTATCCTCGACGACCCTTGTTTCTACAGCGCTCATGAAAACGCTTTTCCCGCGGCAAGCCCGGCAAAAAGCCCTGCAATCGATAAAATGACCGACGCTGCAACATAAGCGCCGGCGATCGTCAGCGACTTGTCACGATAGAGCGTGACGGCGTCGAGCGCGAAGGTCGAAAAGGTTGTGAAGGCGCCAAGAACGCCAGTCGCGACAAAGGCCCTCATGACTGACGAATGCGGTTCCTTCGACACAAGCCAGGCGATGAAGAGGCCCATCGCTACCGAGCCGATAACATTGACGGTAAGCGTCGCCCACGGAAAATTCGGGCCGAGCAGGCGCAAGGAGACGGCGCCGACGCCATGACGCGCCATCGCGCCCAGCGCGCCGCCGGCGCCGACCGCAAGCCATAATTGGGGACTGCTCATTGCTTCTCCGCGCATTGAAACGGCGCCAGCTATAGCCCGATCACAGATTTATCCGCAACATTGCAAAGCCCGATTTTCATCTCCGGCATCCGCTTTGACGGACTTTTCGATCCGAAAAGCCGATCCCAGAGGCTGAAGACCGCCGCATAATTCGAATTGGTGTCTTGCGGGACGGCATGGTGATGAACCCAATGGATCGACGGCGTGACAAAGATCCAGGAGATCATCCGCTCGGCAGTATGCGGCAGGCGCAGATTCGAATGGTGAAAAAACGAGGCGCCAAGCAGCACGGTCTCAAAAATGACGACATGTGAAAATGGGATGGCGGCGAGCGTTATCGGGGCCATGCGAAGGAGCGCCGACAGCGCGACTTCACCAGGATGGAAGCGCACCGCCGATGTCGTATCAAGTTGCTCGTCGAGATGATGGACCCGGTGAAAGCGGCGCATCAGCGGGATCTCATGATAGGCGCGGTGCAGCCAATAACTCCACAGATCAAGTATAATAAGATCGACGACCAGCGTCGCCGTTTCGGGCAAGGCGCCGGACCGCATCCACAGCGCATGATCGCCAGCATACAATGTCAGGGGAAGGACGATCGCCGGCGACAACGCCATCAGCAGCGCCCACAGGACGCCATTGCGAACAAGACGCCCCGCGTTCGCCGCCATTGGCGCTGCGGGCGCCAGCCGTTCCGCGATGAAGAGCGTCGCAAAGATGCTGGCGCCGATCCACGCCTTGTTGGCGATGACCGCCTCGCTAATCATCCGCGAAGCGCTTCCAGTCAGTGCGATCAAACGCAATATCGAGCCGGCGCATGCCAATATGCTCGTAATAACTCACCGCGCCCGGCGCCGCCAGCAGGACAAAATGCGCATATTCGCCCGCCGCCTTGACGCTTTCATCAATGAGGCGTTTGCCGAGGCCTTTGCCCTGAAATTTCCTGTCGACGGCAAGGTCAGAGCAATAACAGCAGAAAGAAAAATCGCTGACGCAGCGTGAAACTCCGATCAGGGCGCCCCCGCCATCCCTAGCCGTGACAATGATGTCGGCATTAGCCAGCATTTTCTCAATGCGGGCCCGCTCGTTCACCGGCCGGCGCTCGGCAAGCGTTGAGCGTTTCAACACGTCAATGAAATCGTCGGCGCTGAGCTCCGGTTCAAGCGCGTAGTGAAATGCGTCGCTCATTTCTCGTCCCGTGGTTTGCGCTTCTTGTCCCAATATTCGAGCCGTTTTGCGATCTCGCGTTCAAATCCGGTCTCGCGCGGCTCGTAAAACCGCTGGCGCGCCATCCCGGGCGGGAAATAGTCGAGCCCGGCGAAGGCATCGTCGGCGTCATGGTCGTACTGGTATCCCTGATGATAGCCGAGTTCCTTCATCAATTTTGTCGGAGCGTTCATCGCATGCATTGGCGGCGCCAGCGATCCACTGTCGCGCGCGGCGGCTTTCGCGGCATGAAACGCGGCGTAGGACCGGTTCGATTTCGGCGCGGTCGCGAGATAGGAAACAAGCTGGCCGATTGCGATTTCGCCTTCCGGCTGGCCGAGAAATTCATAAGCGTCGCGCGCCGCGACCGCCAGCGGAAGCGCTTGCGGATCGGCGTTGCCGACATCTTCCGACGCGATGACAATCAGCCGGCGCAACACAAAGCGCGGGTCTTCTCCGCCGACGATCATGCGCGCCGCCCAATAGAGCGCGGCGTCAACATCCGATCCGCGGATCGATTTCTGCAGGGCGCTGGCAAGATTGTAGTGCGACTCCTGACCCTTGTCGTAAATCGGGGCGCGGCGCTGGACGATATTCGATAGCGCGGCGACGTCGAGCGGCGTGTCTACAGATTCCAGAAATACTTCTTCGGCAAGACCGATCGCAAACCGGCCGTCGCCATCCGCCATTCCGATCAATGCGGTGCGGGCCTCTTCGGTTAGCGGCAGCGGCCGGTCTTCGTGGCGTTCGGCGCGGCGCAGCAATAGCTCGATTGCCGCCGCATCAAGCCGGTTCAAGGTGAACACCTGCGCCCGCGACAACAGCGCAGGGTTCAGTTCAAACGATGGATTTTCCGTTGTGGCGCCAACGAGCGTGATCAGCCCGGATTCAAGATGCGGAAGGAAGCCGTCCTGCTGCGCACGATTGAAGCGGTGAATTTCGTCGACAAAGAGCAGCGTTCCCTGCCCCATTCGCCGCCGCTCCGCAGCCTTGTCGAAGACTTTCCTGAGATCAGCGACGCCGGAGAACACCGCCGATATCTGCACGAACTCAAGCGTCGTTTCCGCCGCAAGAAGGCGCGCAATCGTGGTTTTGCCGACGCCGGGCGGTCCCCAGAGGATGAGAGAGGAAAGCCGCCCCTGATCGACCATGCGGCGCAGCGGCGCGCCCTTGGCGAGAAGATGGTCCTGACCGACGACTTCATCGAGCGATTTTGGACGCAGCCGATCCGCCAGCGGCCGCGGCGCGTTTTTGTCAAACCCCGCCGCGGCGAAAAGATCGGCCATCAGATTGCCTACCGCCCGACGCGCCAGGCGATGACGCGGTCGCCGCGATCGACATCGATTGTCCAGCCGGTCGCCTGCTTTGAGATTTCGCGTTGCAGATCGGCAGCGGTTGAAATCCTGACGCCGTTGACGGACAAAATGCGGAAGCCGCGGCGAAGCCGCGAGCGATAGGCGAAACTTCCCTGCGACACGTCGGTCACGACAACGCCGGTCAACAACGGATTAAGGCCGATCTCCTCGCTGAAGCGCGGCGACAGATTGGCGATCGTCACGCCGTTAAGGGGATGCGACCCGGTCAGGGTTCGTTCATCGCGCGCCGGCGTCTCCGGCGGCAGCGCGAAAATCATTTCACCGGTCATCCGCTGACCGTCGCGGACAAAATCGAGCTTGGCGCGTTCGCCAGGGTTCTGGATGCCGACGCGATAGCGCAAGGTCTCGGCGTCGAACACCGGCTGGCCGTCAATGGCGACAACGACATCGCCCTGCTTGACGCCAGCTTTCGCCAGCGGTCCTTGCGGATAAATATCGCCGACAATCGCACCAATCGGCCGGTCAAGTTTCAATACCTTGGCGAGGTCGGCGGTGACCGTCTCGGTGGTGGCGCCGACCCATGGCCGATGCAGCGCAACGCCCTTTGTCGCCGTTGCGATAACCTGCTGGACAAGGCGCGCGGGGATCGCAAAACCGATGCCGTTCGATCCGCCGGATCGCGAAAAGATTGCAGTGTTGACGCCGAGCAGCTTGCCGTCGCTGTCAATCAGCGCACCGCCGGAATTCCCCGGATTGATCGCCGCATCTGTCTGGATGAAAAACTGATAGTCGGAAATCGAAACGGCGGTTCGAGCCAGCGCCGAAACAATGCCGCTGGTGACCGTCTGGCCGACGCCAAACGGATTGCCGATCGCGAGAACAATATCGCCGACTTCGGCGGCGTCGGAATTGGCGAATTCGAGGAACGGCAGCGGCTCTCCGGCGTCGATTCTCAAAACCGCGACATCCGATTGCGGATCGGTCTGCAAAACCTTGGCGACGAATTCGCGGCGGTCGGCAAGAACAACCTTGATCTCTTGCATGTTTTCGATGACGTGATTGTTGGTCACGATGACGCCGTCGCGAGAGACGATGACGCCAGATCCCAGCGAGTTCTGCTGCTGCGGCCCTACGCCGAAGAACCGGTCAAAGAACGGATCGCCAGTAGAGCGGTCAACAACGCGGCTCGTATAGATGTTGACGACCGCAGGCGCGGCCTGTTCGACGATCGGCGCGAACGACATTTTGACGTCAGCCATGCTGGCCGGCGGCGTGCGCGGCGC
>JBGSVH010000202.1:0-16885 GCA_041753055.1 Parvularculaceae bacterium | reverse complement strand
GCGCGCGGCGCTGACCGGCTGCGCCATCACCTGGCGTTGGGGGGCACTAACGGCCGCATGCGTTGGCGGCACTGAATTCGATGGTACACGGATCGTCTGCCCGACCGACAGCGTAAAAGGCGCAGCAAGACTGTTGAGCGCAATGATCGATTGCGGCGAGGCGCCGGTTCGGCGTGAAATTGCATAGACGGTGTCGCCCGGCAGCACGGTCACCTGCCCCGGAAAATTCTGGATCGGTTCTTCAATCGCCGGCGCCTCCGCCTGCGCGAGATAGACCGGCTCGGCGTTGTAACTGAAGCGCCCTTCGCGGCTCGTCTCGGCGACCGGCACCAGCGGCGCCGGGCCTTGAGCCGCGACCGCATAGGAAACGCCGGAACCATAAGTCGGCTGCGATGCGACGCGGCGTTCGGCGGCATAGTCCTGCGGCGAATTATAGATACGCGCGGTCGATGCATTTGGCGAAGCGTTCGGCGCCGTTCCGTAAACAATTGGCGCGTGATTATGAGAGCCGCAGCCCGCCAGCGCAGATGTCGATATCAGCGCCAAGGTCCAGCTTAGCTTCATCATTGCGGGTCTCCCTATCCGGTCAAAACTCTCGTTAACACTAAAGTAACGTTCGGTCAGGTTCGGTTAACAAGCAGTTAAGAATCAAGGTTTTCCGTCGCCCTCCGTCACGATTTCCGTTGCGCCGGCGCATCAAAAACTTTCGCCAGTCGTGCGCGCGAATCCTCATGCGTCAACGCCAGATGCAGCGGCGTGATCGAGATCCGCCCGTCATAAATGGCGCGAAGATCAACGCCTTCGGCTGGATTGGAGAGCGAGCCTTCATAACCGTACCAATAATACTTGCCGCCGCGCAGATCCTGCCGCTCCTCGATGAAGAGCTTGAAGTCGTCGCGATGGCCTTGCCGCGTCACTTCAACGCCGGCGACGTCGCCCGGTTCGCGGTCCGGGAAATTGAGATTGATCACAACGTCGCCCGGCCAGCCGGCGCCGAGCAGTTTGCGGATGATCCCCGGCGCGTGATGTTCCGGCGTTTGCCATTTCGCCTTGTCGCGCTGAAAGCGCGCCAGCGACAAGGCGATCGAGGGAATGCCGAGCGACATTCCCTGAAAGGCGCCGGCGATCGTCCCCGACACGGTGACGTCTTCGGCAAGGTTCTGGCCGTTATTGACGCCGGACAGAACAAGGTCGGGCATTTTCTCGCCCAGCAATTTCTGCGTCGCCATCATCACCGCATCGGAGGGCGTTCCCGACACCGAAAAGCGCTTTGGATCATATTCACGAACTCGGATCGGATTGGCGAGCGTCAGCGCCCGCGCCGCGCCCGATTGTTCTTCATGCGGCGCCACGACCCAGACATCGTCAGAAAGCGCCCGCGCAATTTTTACGAGGCTTTCGAGCCCCTGAGCGTGGATGCCGTCGTCATTGGTGCAAAGGATTCTCATGGGGCAACGGGGCACGGGTATGTGGCAATGGAAATTGCAAGGCCGCTCATCCCGGCGAAAGCCGGGACCCAGCGCGCGCCGAAAGGCGAGCAACAAAAAGCGGTGCGCGGAGCAACGACTGGATCCCGGCTTTCGCCGGGATGAGCGGAATTTGTTTCACCATTGCCCATTGCCTACTACCTACTGCCTACTGCCTCAATCACCTTCACTCCCCCCATATAGGGAACAAGCGCCGCCGGCACCACGACGGAGCCGTCAGGCTGCTGATAATTTTCAAGCACCGCGACCAGCGTCCGCCCGACCGCAAGGCCGGAACCGTTGAGCGTGTGAACGAATTCCGTTCCCTTCTCGCCTTTCCGGCGAAACCGCGCTTTCATCCGCCGCGCCTGGAAGTCGCCGCAGTTCGAGCACGAAGAAATCTCGCGATACTTGTTCTGACCGGGAAGCCAGACCTCGATATCGTAAGTCTTGCGCGCCGCAAAACCCATGTCGCCAGTCGAAAGCGCCATGGTGCGGAATGGCAATTCGAGTTTTTTCAGGATCGTTTCAGCACACGCCGTCATCCGCTCATGTTCGTCGTTCGATTTGTCGGGCGCCGTGATCGAAACAAGTTCGACCTTCGAGAACTGGTGCATCCGGATCATGCCGCGCGTGTCCTTGCCCGCCGCCCCTGCCTCCGAGCGGAAGCACGGCGTCCACGCGGTGAAGCGCAAGGGAAGCTGGTCGGCGTCGATGATTTTTTCGGCGACGATGTTGGTGAGAGAGACTTCGGCGGTTGGGATGAGCCAATTTTGTTCTATAAATTTCAAACCTATAGTGTTGCCGTAACCATCAACGACATTTATTGGCGCACCATATCTCAAAAAGCTCTCAAAGTATCGTTTTCCAACGGATTCGACTCTGAACGCAAATTTGAGCGTTCCGCCACCAATCTGCTGAATGTCTTCGAAGTCGGTAAGCGGAAACTCGTCCACAACTCTTTTCTCTGTGCGGAATAAGTCCTGAGTAAATTTTGGTAACTGACCAGTTCCGTAAAGCGCCTCGTCCTTGACGAGAAGCGGCGGCGAACACTCGGTGTACCCAAACTCGCCCGTATGCGTGTCAAGCATCAAATTGGCGATCGCGCGTTCCATGCGCGCGAGCGCGCCTTTCAGCAGGACGAAGCGCGCGCCGGACATTTTGGCGGCGGTTTCGAAATCCATCAGGCCAAGCGCCTCGCCGATGTCGAAATGTTCCTTCGCATTGTTGAGGCGTTTGGGTTCGCCGTGCTTCCTCACCTCGACATTGTCGGTTTCGTCCTTGCCGTCCGGCGTGTCGGCGGCGGGAAGGTTGGGGATGGCGGCGAGAATATCGTCGAGCTCTCTTTGCAGCGCGCCTTGCTCCGCTTCGAGCTTTGGCATTTCCTGTTTGACGGCGTCGACTTCCGCCATCAGGCGCTGGGCTTCCGCCTCGTCCTTTTTCGCTTTGGCCGCGCCGATCGCCTTCGAGGCTGAATTGCGCTTTGTCTGCAATTCCTGCAGCGCGGTTGTCAGCGCCCGCGCTTTGGCGTCGAGATCGAGGATCGCCCTCGCCATCGGGTCGAGCCCCCGGCGCCCAAGGCCAGCGTCAAAACGGTCGGGGTTTTCCCGGATTTCCTTAAGGTCATGCATGGGGCGGACGTATAATGGCTGTTACAGGGATGGCAAATGAGGCGGCGGCGCCGGACTTTCCCCGGCGCGAAGTGTATTCAGACAATCCGGCCACAATCGACGGCCCCTCGTTCTCCGCGAGGCGTGGCCTCCGGCAGTTCGGGTTTACAAGAATGGAGAGGGCGCGCGGGTCGCGGGTCCGTCCAGTCTATTTAATTTTTAAGGACGCTCCCGCGTCCCGCGCCTGACGCCATTGGCTCTCGCCGCTGGCGTCCCGGGTTTTCTCGGCGATCCGGCCGTCTTCGCCCCGGCGGGCGGTGTTCAGGCGCGCGCCGTTGAATGGGCAGCCAAAGCCCGGATGTGCCCGTCGTCGATGGAAAGACCCTCCGTAACGCGGGTCCGGCCATGACGCGCACCGGGTCGAAGCCGATTGAAAACGGTGAGCTCAACGCCTCTCCCCGCTTCGACTGGAGAAGATGATAAGGCCTGTCCGGGGGTGTGGGATAAGTAGGGGGATAAGGTGGGGGATAACTCCGCCCCAAAGACGGGAATTAACCATCTTTGTGCTGATTATTCAAACAACTAGGATTCCGCATGCGAAACGAATTTTCGCAGCCCCCGGCGCAACCGCCGATAGGCGATCCGCCTACAGAACGTCAACCGGCGGCGGGCGCCCGGGCCGCAAACGCAGGGGCCGACGAGCCTGTTTGACGGCCGTCAGCTCGTCACCCGGCGCAACCGGACGAAATGCTCGTCCCAGCCGGTGTCGTGATTGGCGGTCATGGCGAAGGCGCCCTCTCCAACTTTCTCCCAGCCGGAATGCGTCAGGGTCAGCATGGTGCCGCCGTCGAATTCATCGAGTTCCCACGCGCAAATGGTTTCAACGCCTTTCAGCATTCCGTGCGTGAAGGAGTGAACGAGCTTCTTCGGCGGGTCGAATTCGATCACCTTGCCGCTGACAAGGCGCTCGCCCTCCTTGCCGAGGGAATTGGTCAGGACAGCGTAGTCGCCGCCCGATTTCAGATCCGCCTCGCCCATGTGAAACCACAGAGCGAGCTTGTCCTTCTCGGTGAGGAAGCGCCAGACATGCGCGCGCGGCGCCTTCAGGAAGACGGTCTTGACGAGTTGCAGTTTCTTGGTCATCGGGTTTTTTCCACTTCTGCTTTAAGTCGGGAAAGACGCTCGTCCCAGAAGCGGTCGAAGACGGCGAGCCATTCGGCGGCGCGCTTTAAGGCTTCGGGGTTCAGGGAATTGATCCGTTCACGTCCCTTGACGGCGACGCGGATGACATCGCCCTCTTCGAGGATCTTCAGATGCTTGGCGATCGCCGGGCGGGTCACCGCAAAGGCCGAGGCGACCTCGCCGATAGTGCGCGGCCGTTCGGCGAGCATGGCGATGATCGCGCGCCTCGTCGGATCGGCGAGCGCGCGGAAAACCGGCTGGGTGTCGGGCATGGGATCCATATAAAACCTTTTGGTTTCTCAGTTATAGAACCAAAAGGTTTTATGTCAAGAGGTCAGGCGGGCGGATCCTTGAACATCGCCGCCGCCGCCCATGTCCGCTGCGCGACGGTGACGACGCAAACACCTGCGTAGATCATCGCGATTTCGGGAAACCAGTGCGGCGTCAGGCACATCAGGATGAAGATGGCGATCGTCTCCGTCCCCTCGGCGATGCCGGTTGAATAAAAGAAGCTTTTGCGGCCATGCGCCGCCGTCTCGATCCCGCGCTTGGCGGCGATCGTTGCATAGGCAAGAAAGCTGACGCCGGTCAGGGTGAAGCTCGTGACCAGCAACAGCGCGAAAGGCGTATTCTCGAGCGCGGCGAAACCGAAGCCAACCGGGACGGCGACGTAGAAAACAAAGTCCGCGACAATATCGAGATAGCCGCCGAAATCGGTCGGCCTTGATGCGCGCGCCACCGCGCCGTCGAGACCATCGAGGAGGCGGCTGGCGAGAATGAAGACGAGGCCGGCGGCGAACGCCTGATGCGCAATCGCTATCCCTGCGAGAATACCGAAGACGCCACTGGCGATCGTCACATGGTTTGCGGAAACGCCTTGATGCGCGAGCATCCGCCCGATGCGGTTCAGCGGCGGGTCGATCAGCGGGCGAAGGCGTGCGTCAAACATCGCTTTCCTAACTGAACGTCACGAGGCCGATAACGGCGCCGGTCATCGCCGAGGCGCAATTGCCGGCGACCCAGGATTTCATGCCGAGCGTTGCAAGATCGGCGCGGCGCGACGGCGCAAGGGTCGAGATCGTCGAGACAATGAGCCCGACACTGGCGAGATTGGCGAAGCCGCACAGTGAATAGACGACGATGAGTTTTGAGCGCGGATCGAATGTATCCGCCGGCAGCGCCGCCAGTTGCAGATAAGCGACATATTCATTGAGGATCGCCTTGGTTCCCATCAAGGCGCCAGCGTCCGCCGCTTCGCGCCACGGCACGCCTAGCGCCCACATCAGCGGCGACAAGGCCCAGCCAAAGGCGCGCCGCAGCGTAATCGCTTCGCCGCCGACATGCGGCAGGACGGTCAATATCTGGTCGGCGAGCGCCACCAGCGCGAACATCACGATGATGACGCCGATGACCGCAAGGAAAAGCTGCACGCCGTCCATGGTTCCTCTGATGATCGCATCCATGCTGCTTTGATAGCGCAGCGACGCGGCGCCGATTTCAGCGTCGGTCTTTCCCTCGCCCGGCACCATCAGCCGCGCAATGAGGAGCGCGGCCGGCAGTGAAATCAGCGACGCGGAAATCATGTGACCGACCGCATCGGGAACCGACTTCGACAGGGTCGATGCGTAGAGCACGAGAACCGCGCCCGAAATCGTCGACATTGACAGCACCATGATGGCGAAGAGTTCGGCTCTGCTCATTTTCTCGAAATAGGCGCGCACGACCAGCGGCGATTCAACGACGCCAAGAAAAATATTGGCGCCGCCCGAAAGGCCGACAACGCCTGAAACGCCAAGCGTTTTCTGCAGCGCCCACGAAAGGCCGCGCACGATCGCGGCGAGAACGCCCCAGTGCCACAGCAGCGCCGCGAGCGCAGAGAAAACAATAACGAGCGGCAGAATCTGAAAGGCGATGATCAGGGGCGGCCCCTCGCCCGGCTTCATTTCAAAGGGGATCGGCGCTCCACCGGTATAGCCGAACATGTAGCTCGACCCGGCGAGTGTTGCTTTTTCAATCGCTGCAACGCCGACATTGGCGAGGCGCACGATATCCCAGACGACCGGCGCGCGGGTGATGACGAGCGCAATCGCGATCTGCATGAAGATGGCGCCCGCAATCCAGCGCCATGACGGCCGCGCGCGGCGGTCTTCCGACAATCCCCACGCCAGCAGCAGAACAAACACGAGCCCGATGAGACCTTGTCCCTGAGCGATCAAGTCCATCGATTTTCCCCGTCTTCGGCCTGACGGCCATAACCGCCCGGCCCGCTCACTTCAAAGCAAGTTGGGGTGATTTGCCGCCGCTTCGCGAAAACTTGCAAAGAGCGCTTTCCCCTGCCGCCGGTTTCCCCTATGAGACCGCTTTAATCGAAAAGTTGATTGATGCGCGGCGGGCGCGATTTGCGGCCCCCGGCGCGCCTGCGCGCGAGTTCAGATGCCCAAACGTACTGATATTTCATCGATTTTGATCATTGGCGCCGGTCCGATCGTGATCGGCCAGGCTTGCGAATTCGACTATTCCGGGGTGCAGGCGGTCAAGGCGCTGAAGGAAGAAGGCTACCGCGTCATTCTCGTCAATTCGAACCCGGCAACGATCATGACCGACCCGGACCTTGCCGACGCGACCTATATCGAGCCGATCTCGCCTGAATTTGTGGAAAAAATCATCGCGCGCGAGCGGCCGAATTGCCCCGGAGGATTCGCCCTGCTGCCGACCATGGGCGGACAGACGGCGCTCAACTGCGCGCTCGATCTTGAACGCCTCGGCGTCCTTGAAAAATACGATGTCGAGATGATCGGGGCGAAAGCCGACGTCATCGAAAAAGCCGAAGACCGCGAAAAGTTCCGCGCCGCCATGGATGCCATTGGCCTTGAATCGCCGCGCTCCTTCATCGCGTCATCACCGCCGATTAGCAAAGACGGGAAAATTGTCGGTTATGACCGCACTGCCGGCATTATCGCTGCGCTGACCGCGCTCGATCAGGTCGGGCTGCCGGCGATCATCCGCCCCGCCTATACGCTCGGCGGCACTGGCGGCGGCATCGCCTACAACCGCGAAGAATTCGAACAGATCGTCCGCTCCGGTATCGAAGCCTCGCCCGTCGGTCAGGTGCTGATCGACGAAAGCCTGCTCGGCTGGAAAGAATATGAAATGGAAGTCGTCCGCGACAAGGCGGACAATTGCATCATCGTCTGCTCGATAGAAAACCTCGATCCGATGGGCGTGCACACGGGCGACTCGGTGACGGTCGCGCCGGCGCTGACGCTGACCGACAAGGAATTCCAGGTCATGCGCAACGCCTCAATCGCGGTGATGCGCGAGATCGGCGTTGAGACCGGCGGATCGAACGTTCAATTCGCAATCAACCCCGACACCGGGCGGCTTGTCGTCATCGAGATGAACCCGCGAGTGTCGCGCTCGTCGGCGCTCGCCTCCAAGGCGACCGGCTTTCCGATTGCGCGCATCGCGGCGAAACTCGCCGTCGGCTATACACTCGATGAACTCGACAACGACATCACCGGCGCGACGCCCGCCGCGTTCGAGCCGACCATTGACTATGTCGTCACCAAGATCCCGCGCTTCGCCTTCGAAAAGTTTCCGGGTTCGGAGCCTTACCTGACGACCGCGATGAAGTCCGTCGGCGAGGCGATGGCGATCGGCCGCTCGTTCCAGGAGTCGCTGCAGAAAGCCTTGCGCTCGCTTGAAACGGGGCTGTCCGGACTTGATCCGATTGAAATCCCGGGACTTGGCGGCGACGACGACGCCAATGCGATCAGGGCGGCGCTGGCGACCTCGACGCCCGACCGCCTGCGCGTCGCCGCGCAAGCGCTGCGCCACGGCCTTCCGATCGAACAGGTTCGCTCGATCACCCATTACGATCCGTGGTTTCTCGAACAGATCGACGGCATCATCGCGGCGGAACGCGACGTCGAAGCAAACGGCGTTCCCGCCGGCGCCGAGCGCCTGCATGCGCTGAAGGCGATGGGCTTTTCCGACAAGCGTCTGGCGCAACTTGCCGGCGGCGCTGAAACCGAAGTCCGGGCGCTGCGTCATCAGCTGGGCGTCAGGCCGGTGTTCAAACGCGTCGATACCTGCGCCGCCGAATTCGCGGCGAAAACGCCATACATGTATTCAACCTACGAACCCGCCTATGCCGGCGCCTCCGCCTGCGAAGCGCAGCCATCGGACCGAAAGAAAGTCATCATCCTCGGCGGCGGACCGAACCGCATCGGCCAGGGGATCGAGTTCGACTATTGCTGCTGTCACGCCGCTTTTGCGCTTGGAGACCTTGGAATTGAATCGATCATGGTCAACTGCAACCCCGAAACCGTGTCGACCGATTACGACACTTCGGACCGCCTCTATTTCGAACCTTTGACGGCCGAAGATGTTCTTGAAATTGTCGCCACGGAACAAAAGCGCGGAACGCTTCTCGGCGTCATCGTCCAGTACGGCGGACAAACGCCGCTTAAACTCGCCTCGACCCTCGACAAGGAATGCATTCCAATACTCGGCACGCCCTATGACGCGATCGACCTCGCCGAAGACCGCGAGCGTTTCCAGAAGCTGGTCACCAAGCTTGGCCTGCGCCAGCCGGCGAATACAACGGCGACATCACGCGAAGCTGCGATCGCGGTTGCGGCGAAAGCGGGCTACCCGCTGGTGACGCGGCCGTCCTATGTTCTCGGCGGCCGGGCGATGGAAATCGTCCGCGACGAGGCGCAGCTCCGGCATTATCTCGCAACCGCGCAGATCGAGATCAGCGAGGACGAGCCGCTGCTTCTCGATCACTATCTCGACAACGCCTCGGAAGTTGACGTTGACGCCATCTGCGACGGCAAGGACGTCTTCATCGCCGGCGTCATGGAGCATATCGAGGAAGCGGGCATTCACTCCGGCGACAGCGCCTGTTCGCTGCCGCCCTACACGCTGGGCGAAGCGGTCGTCAAAGAGCTTGAAGAACAGACGAAGAAACTCGCGCTCGCGCTCGGCGTCATCGGCCTTGTCAATGTTCAGTATGCGATCAAGGACGACGACATCTATATTCTCGAAGTGAACCCCCGAGCCTCGCGCACCGTCCCCTTTGTCGCCAAGACGATGGCGATGCCGATTGCAGGGCTCGGCGCCAAGGTGATGGCGGGCGTTTCTCTCGCTGATCTCCGTTTGAAGCGTCCCAACATCAAGCACACCGCGGTCAAGGAGGTTGTCTTCCCGTTCGCGCGCTTTCCTGGCGTCGACACCGTGCTCGGCCCTGAAATGCGCTCGACGGGCGAAGCAATGGGGATTGATGCCGATTTCGACCGCGCGCGCGCCAAGAGCCTTTTGGGCGTCGGCGCGCGCATTCCGATGACCGGCTGCGTTTTCATTTCGCTGCGCGATGGCGACAAGCCGCTGATGGTTGGCGCGGCGCGCCGCCTCCTCGATATGGGCTTCACCCTGATCGCCACCGGCGGCACGGCGGACTTTTTCAAGGCGCAAGGCCTTGAAGTCGCAAAGGTCAACAAGGTTCTTGAAGGCCGCCCGCACATTGTTGACGCGCTGAAAAACGGCGAGGTCCATCTCGTCTTCAACACAACCGAAGGCACGCAGTCGATCAAGGACTCGCGCTCGATCCGCACCACCGCGCTGTCGCAAAAAATCCCCTGCATCACGACCGCAACAGGCGCGCGCTCGACCGTCCGCGCCATCGAGGCGATGCGCGCCGGCGCGCTCGATGTGCGGCCGCTGCAGGAATATTTCCAGTAAGCATGGGTAACCGCACAAAGCGCCGGGCGAAAAGTGGAACCGCCGGCTTTTCGAAAATTCGGCGCGGAAACTAAAAATCCAGACCGGCGGGCGACGCAGATTTATCGCCCGACGGTCTTGCGGCTGCGCCGCGCGGTCAAGCATTTGGCGATTGAAGTCATGGCTGGCCGGGCGATACGATGCTATCCAGCAACTGCAGGATCGGCCCCCGGTCTGGCGGGCGTCCTTTTAAAGGAGATCGTCCCGTGCTCTCACGCCTTTTCCCGCCAGCCGTCGAAAGCCGCCACAAGACCAGTCTCCCCGCGATTGCCCTGTTGAGCCTCTTGGTCCTCGTCAAAATGGCGCAGGGCATCAGCGTCGCCGGCCTCAATCCGTGGAAGAGCGGGCGATCGATCCTTGAGACGGTCGATGGCGTGCCGCTCTCCACATTTCCCGCAGAAGCGAGTGACCATCTGATATTCCTGTTCGCGGTTTGGGGGCTTTGCGTCTTCATCATTTGCCTATTTGGCTTAATTGCCCTCTTGCGATACCGGGCGCTCGTCCCCCTCGCCTTTCTGCTTCTTCTGTTCGAGCAGTTGGGCCGCAAGCTTCTGGCGGGGGCCTATCTCCACCGGCCGTTTTTATCCGCGCAGCTGACCCCCGCCGCTCTGATCAACTGGGGGTTTCTCGCGGCGATTGCGATAGGATTGATCCTTTCCGTCTCAACCCGGAAAAAAGTTCCTGAGAGCCCGCTCGGGTGAGCCGTCAACCGCTCGGTCGGCGCATTCTCCGGACCTGCGAGGCAGGGCGGCGGAGATAAATTCTGGCCCGGCGGCGCTTGAAGGATCTTCCGGGCAGCCCTATTTTGACGTGGGAACGCGGTGGTGGCCGCTTGCGAAAGCAGGCGGCCATGCCGTTCTTTTGACCCCGGCCGTCCGAAATGGCCGCCGGAGCCACGGAAACAGAAGGTTGCGATGGAAAAGGTCCCGATGACGCCCGCCGGCTATAGCCGGATCGAAGAAGAGCTGCGGCGGCTGAAACACACCGAACGACCCGCCGTGATCCAGGCAATTTCGGAAGCGCGCGCCCATGGCGATCTTTCGGAAAACGCCGAATACCATGCCGCCAAGGAGCGGCAGGGCTGGATCGAAGGCCAGATCCTCGAACTTGAGGACAAGGTCTCGCGGGCCGAAGTCATCGATGTCTCGAAGCTCGAAGGCGACACCGTCAAGTTCGGCGCGACGGTGACCTTGATCGACGAGGATTCCGAGCAGAAAAAGACCTGGCAGATCGTCGGCGACTACGAGGCGGACGTTAAGTCTGGAAAAATCTCGATCTCGTCGCCGATCGCCCGGGCCCTTATCGGGAAGAAAAAAGGCGATTCCGTTGAGGTTTCGGCCCCCGGCGGCTCGCGCTCCTATGAGGTTGGCAAGGTCCAGTTCGTCTGATCGGCAAAGGTGGATGACGCCTTGACACTAGCCTTTCCGCCGCTATTTTCCGCCGCTCGCTTCAAGCCGCCGCTGAAGGCGGCCCCGTCAGGAGACCAAGGGCCATGGCCAAGCCGACCACCGTCAAGATCCGCCTCAACTCGACCGCGGACACCGGCTTCTTTTATGTGACGAAAAAGAACTCGCGCACCATGACCGATAAGCTCGTGCTGAAGAAGTACGACCCGATCGCGAAAAAGCATGTCGAATTCAAGGAAGGCAAGATCAAGTAAGATCGCCTGACCTTCAAGACGATGAGGCCGCCCTCTTGAGGGCGGCTTTTTTGTTACGCGGCGACGTTGTGGATGACGCGATTGCGCCCGCCGGTTTTGGCGGTGTAGAGCGCTTCGTCGGCGCGCTTGATCAGTTTTTGCGCGGTGTCGTCCTTCGGGCCATCTTCGGTGGTTGCAATGCCGATCGAAACGGTCACGCTGACTTCGTCGCGGCCGCTGTTGAGCGTCACCTTGTGGCCGGCGATTTCAGCGCGGAGCCGTTCAGCGACAACGCTGGCGAATTCAGGGTCGGTGTCGGGCATGGCGACGAGGAATTCTTCGCCGCCATAGCGGCAGGCAAGATCGATCCCGCGCAAGGAAGTGCGGATCCGGTCGGCGATTTCCTGAATGACCTTGTCGCCGATATCGTGACCATAGGTGTCGTTGATCGGCTTGAAATGATCGATGTCGAGGATCATCAGAGACAGCGGCCGGCCCGTCCAAAAGGCGCGGTCGAACATGCCGGAGAGATGGCTGGCGAGATACCGCCGATTGTAAAGCCCGGTCAGCTGGTCGGTGACCGCCATTTCAAGGCTTGCTTCAAAGCTTGAGCGCAGCTGGTCGATATAGCGCTTGCGGCGGATCTGCGTTGCGACGCGCGCTGTCAGTTCATTACGGTCGACGGGTCGCGAGAGATAGTCATTAACGCCGATATCGAGGGCGCGGACGAGTTTTCGCGTATCGCCCTGCCGGACAATCGCCAGCAGCGGCGTCAGACGCGTTTCTTCAAACGAGCGGATCGACGAGCACAGCCGGAGCGGGTCCATTTTTTCGATCGACATATTGATGATGACGAGGTCGAAATCCCCGCTTTTGGCGCGCGTCAGCGCTACTTCGGGATCTGTCTCTATGGAGACTTCATGCTGTTCGCTCAATAGCGCGCGAATGCGGTCAACCTGGTCGGGCTGATCGTCGATCAGAAAGATGCGAGCCTTTTCCCCGTCCATCGTCTCCGCAACGTCGATCTCACCGACGACGCCGAGCGACTTGCCGGTTGCGTAACGCGCGCGCAATTCGTCGGTCATCATCTTGAGGCGCGTCAGGCTGCGCACGCGGGCGAACAGCGCCACGTCCTCGACAGGTTTGGTCAGAAAATCATCGGCGCCGGCTTTAAGGCCGGCGACGCGGTCCGCCTGCTGGTCGAGCGCTGTCACCATGACAATCGGGATGTGGGCGGTGGCCGGCGAGGATTTGATGATCTTGCAGGCCTCGAGCCCGTCCATCCCCGGCATCATGACGTCGAGCAAGATTATGTCGGGCTGATCCTTCGTCGCCCGCTCAACCGCTTCCACGCCGGAAAACGCGGTGAGAACGTCGAAGTATTCAGCACGAAGCTTGGCTTCGAGCAGTTTGACGTTGGGTTCGAGGTCATCGACGACCAAGACGCGCGCCGTCATCGGGCCTCCGTTTCATTCCGGAACACTGATCCGGAATTAACGCTAGTCCAAATACCTTTTCACTTTCTCAAGAAAGCCGACGACCGAGATGGGCTTTGAAATATAATCGCGGCAGCCCCCGGCCCGGATGCGCTCTTCATCGCCCTTCATCGCAAATGCGGTAACGGCGATCACCGGAATATCGGCAAGCGTTTCATCCTTAAGAATTTCTTGCGTCACCTGCAGCCCGGAAATCTCGGGCAGCTGGATGTCCATCAAAATGAGATCGGGCTGGTGCTCGCGCGCAGCCGCAAGCGCCTCCGGGCCAGTTCTGGCCTGAACAACGCGGTAGCCGTGCGCTTCCAGCAGGTCATTGAACAGCTTCATGTTCAACTCGTTGTCTTCAACAACGAGAACCGTTTTGGGCAACGCCGCCAGGTCGATTTTCTCCATTGCCGCCATCATCGCAATTGGCGCCTCGGACTCAAAAGTAACCATCGACCTCAGTATCGCTCAAAAGGTATTAATCGATTGTTTATCGTGCCGGAGCGTCTTCGCCCCCGCAGGGACGGTCCGGCGCCAAAAAGGGTCACCAAGTGGCGGAAACAAACGCTCCTGCAGCGCTCTGCCTTGATTGCGGCGGAGCGCCGAATCAACCGGCCGGCGCTCCATGCCCCGTCTGTTCAAGCCGACGAATCGCCCGTCACCCCGAACTTCACAGCCTCTTTATCGCGCATCTTGATTGCGACGCCTTCTACGCATCGATCGAAAAACGCGACGATCCGGCCCTTGCCGACCGGCCGGTGATCGTCGGCGGCGCGATTCGCGGCGTCGTCACCACCGCCTGTTATATCGCCAGGACCTATGGCGTCCGGTCGGCGATGCCGATGTACAGGGCGCTCGCCGCCTGCCCCGACGCCGTCGTCATCAAACCGGACTTTGCCAAATACGCCGCCGCCGCGCGCGAGGTCCGCGCGATGATGGAAATGCTGACGCCGCTGGTTGAACCCGTCTCGATCGACGAAGCTTTTCTCGACCTTTCCGGCACCCAGCGCCTTCACCGGATGACGCCGGCGGCGGCGCTCGCAAAGCTGCAGCGCGACATCAAGCGCGAGATCGGCATCTCGGTTTCGATCGGGCTCAGCTATAACAAGTTTCTCGCCAAGACCGCCTCCGATTTTGACAAGCCGAACGGGTTTTCAGTGATCGGCGTCGCCGACGCAATAGCGGTGCTTGCGCGGCTTCCAGTCGGTGCGATCTGGGGCGTTGGCGCGGTCTTCGCCAAACGCCTCAACGCCGATGGATTAGCGACCATCGCCGACCTTCAGAAAATGGACGCCGCGACGCTTGCCCGTCGATACGGCGAAATCGGGCTGCGGCTCGCAGACCTTTCCCATGGCAAGGACCGGCGCCGCGTCGCGCCCAGCCGCGAAACCAAAAGCGTTTCGGCGGAGACGACGTTCAACACCGATATCAGCGCGTTGAAGGAGCTTGAAGACATTCTCTGGCGGCTCAGCGAGCGCACCGCCTTGCGCATGAAGGCGAAATCTCTTGTCGGTCGCGTAGTCACCTTGAAGCTGAAATCGCCGGACTTCAAAACCATCACCCGCCGCACCACCTTGCCGCGCCCGTCGAACCTTGCGCGGACCGCGTTCGAGGCGGCGCAAAAAATGCTGGCCGAGAGCTGGAAGGGCCGCGCCTTTCGCCTCATTGGCGTTGGCTACGTCGATCTCCTGCCCGACAATCCGCAGGCGCAGGCCGAGATGTTTGGCGACAGCGACGAAAAAGCCCGGCGCGAGGAAATCGCCATCGACGCCATCCGCAAGAAATTCGGCGATGACGCCATTGCGCTCGGCCGCACGTATGCGAAAAGGCCCAAGGCGGGCCGCATCGCCGATAACGACGGAGATACCGATGAGTGATGTCGCAAAAAGGATCGCGGGGCTCGGGCTGGATATTCCGCAGCCGGTCGCGCCGGTCGCCAATTACGTTCCCTATGTCGTCAGCGGCGCGCATCTTTATATTTCGGGACAGGTCTCAATCGGTCCTGACGGATTGATCAAGGGAAAGCTCGGCGGCGGCATGTCAGTCGATGACGGCGCCGCCGCCGCCAGGACCTGCGCCATCAATCTCATCGCGCAGATGAAGGCGGCGCTTGACGGCGACCTCGAACGAGTAAAGCGCATCGTCAAACTGAACGGCTTCGTCAATTGCACCGGCGACTTTACCGACCAGCCAAAAGTCATCAACGGCGCGTCGGACCTGATGGTCGCCGTGTTCGGCGATAATGGGCGCCACGCCAGGGCCGCCGTCGGCGCACCGTCTTTGCCGCTCGGCGCCGCCGTTGAAATTGACGCTGTCATCGAAATCGAGTGATGGGCGACGGCGCCGACAAACCAAAAGTGACTGCAAGCACTCACGCTGCCATCAGCGAGATCGACGCCGCAAGCTGGGATGCGCTGACCAATGCAACTGGGGCGCCGTTCAACCCGTTTGTCTCGCACGCCTTCCTCGCCGCGCTGGAGCGGTCGGGATCGGTCGCCGCCGAAACCGGATGGACGCCCTGTCACCTGACGCTGGAAGAAGACGGCGCACTGGTCGGCGCCGCGCCCGCTTACGTTAAGCGCCACAGTTACGGCGAATATGTTTTTGATCATCACTGGGCCGAGGCGCTGGAGCGCGCGGGCGGGCGCTATTATCCGAAGATTTTGTGCGCCGCGCCGTTTACGCCAGTTCCAGGACCGCGGCTGCTGACCGATACTCACGCGCGAAAGACGGCGCTCGGCGCAGCGCTGACAGAACTTGCCGGGAACATTCAGGCGTCATCCGTACATGTGAATTTTGTCAGCGACGACGACGCGGCGGCGCTCGCCGGCGGCGGCTATCTGCAGCGCCGCGGCATTCAATATCACTGGGTCAATCGCGGCTATCGCACCTATGAGGATTTTCTTGCGGCCCTCTCTTCGCGCAAGCGCAAGGCGCTGCGCCGCGAACGCGCCGAGGCTGCGGACGGTCTTTCGATCCGCCGCGTTCAAGGGCGCGACATTGACGAGCAATTGTGGGATGCGTTCTGGATCTTCTATCAGGACACCGGCGCGCGCAAATGGGGCAGCCCCTACCTGACGCGAGCGTTTTTTAGCGAGATCGCCGAAACCATGTGCGATAGGCTGTTGATGATTGTCGCCGAAGACAATGGCCGCGTGATCGCCGGCGCACTCAATTTCATTGGCGGCGACGCGCTGTACGGGCGCTATTGGGGCCGCATCGAAGACCGCCCATTCCTGCATTTCGAACTCTGCTACCATCAGGCGATCGACTTTGCGATCGAACGCGGCCTTTCCCGCGTCGAGGCGGGCGCGCAAGGCGAACACAAGGTCGCAAGAGGCTATGAACCGGTGGCGACGCTGTCGGCGCACTGGATCGCCCATTCCGGCTTCAAAAAAGCGATTTCCGACTATCTGGACGCCGAACGCCGGGGCATTGACGCCGACATCGCCACCATCGATCAGATGACGCCATTCCGTCGCAGCGAGTGACGCCGCCGTTTGCGAGCGCCGCCGCTTGTGAGCATTGAAAAATTTCCCGCAACCGGCCAGACTCTGCTATCACGCCCCCCGCGCCGTTCCATGCGGCGTCACAGTTGAACCCGGACACAGGCCAGTATGACACGTGTATACGGACTATCCCTTCGGACACTCGCCGTTCTCACCGCGCTGGCGCTCGGGCTTGCCGCCTGCGCCAAGGCGCCTGCGCCTGCTGCGGACGACG
>JBGSVH010000201.1:0-20251 GCA_041753055.1 Parvularculaceae bacterium | reverse complement strand
CCCCGGCCTTTTTGTATGCGTCGCTCATCTGCGTCCCTCTAGCCAATGTCAGGCGCCCGATGCAACGGGGCGGGGGCGGGGCCCGGCCGCCAATTTCCCGCAGGGGGTGTGCGCCGGGCGGCGGGCGGCTATAAGATTCCGGTCGATTCCCGGCCGGGTCCGGCCGGATTTGTATGTGAGAGAAAATTCCATGAGATTTCTTGGCGTAATCGGGGCGGCGATGATTGGGCTTGCGGTCATGGCGGGGGCCGCGTCGGCGGCAAGCGACGACGTCTTTGTGGTGCCAAGGGTTCCCGTTCAGGCGACCGGTGAAACCGCCACCATCGCCAAGGAGAGCGCGCAAAGCTCCGGGCGGCGGCAGGCGATGGATTTGCTGCTGCGCCGGCTCACGCCGGAACAGGACTGGGCGTACCTGCCAACGCTGGCAACGGGCGCATCGGCGCAAGCCTTTGCCGACGGCTCCGGCAAGACAGCGGTCGAGATCACGCCGTCGCAATTGATCGGTCTTGAGTCCGGCTTTGAGGTTTATGGAGAGAAAGCATCGTCGACGAGTTATCGCGCTTACATTACCTACCGGTTCAAGCCGGATGCGGTGCGACGCCTGCTGAAGGCGGCCCGGCTCCCCTACAGCGAGGCGCAGACGCGCGTCGCGCTCGTTTTGCCGGTGCTGCAGACTGACAACGGCGTTTATCTATGGGAGAGCAACAATCCGTGGATGGCCGCGTGGAAAGTTCGTCCTTATACCCACGAATTGACGCCAATGTCGGCGCCGTTAGGCGATCTGGAGGATTCAGCGGCGATTTCCGCGCGTCAGGCGCTTGCCTTGGCGCCGGACGCGCTTGCCGCCATCGCCGCGCGCTACAATGTCAGCCAGGTCATCGTCGCGCATGCCCGCCTTACGCAAAAAGACGGCGCCAACCAGCTGACGGTGCGCCTGCTCAACGGTTATCGTGAATCCGGCAAGGCCGACCTTTCGGAAGTCACGGGCCAGGAAATTGATGTCGACCACGCCGGCCCTTCGAAGGAGACTTTTTCCTACGCCGTGGGCGACGAGGACTTTGCGACCAAGGTCGGCGAAGTCCTGGCGCAGACATACCTGTCAGAGCCATCGGGGAATTTTCCGGCGCTGGCGGAACGCTCGATTGAAGCGACCATCGCCAAATACGCGAGCGGCTGGAAAGCGCGCACCCTGATCGACCATTCCAAGGAATCGCGACTGCCGGTTACCGCCTTCTTTGACCGGATCGAAGACTGGTCGAAAATCAGAAGCGCCCTCATTGCAACGCCGCTGGTTGGCGCTGTGCAGGTTTCGTCGCTGTCGCGCCGGGGCGCTGAAATGGACATTCGCGTATTCGGCGAGGCGGCGCGCATGCAGGTCGCCATGGAAAATCAGGGCATCGTCTTCTGGACCGAAACCGGCGATCGCTGGTTCCTTGCAACGCCCTCGGTCGCTGGAAAATATCGCGGACGGCGGTTCCTGCGGTCGGAAAGGCGCGGGCTATTCGGCATGGAAGATGAGCCGGACAGCCTCGACGGCCCGCAGCCCGCGTCAATGCCGGCGCCGGCAGACAATTACGGCGTTCCGGAAAAGCAAGAGTGACGGCGATCCCGATCGCAAGGCAAGCGGTCCTCGATCTGCCCGCGTCACCGCCGCGACTGACGCGAGAAGCTTTTCTCGTCAGCGCATCGAATGACGCCGCGCTGACGACGCTTGAGGGCTGGAAAAAATCCGCCGAACCGCTTCTCATCATTTGCGGGCCTGCCGGCGCCGGCAAAACGCATCTTGCTGGAATTCTGGCCTTTGAAACGCGCGACGCGGCGCCGCCGGTTTCAATCGTTGATGACGCCGACAGGCGTTTTTCGGCCGGCGATATATTGGCGGTGATCGAGGATGCCCGCGCCCGGGGCGAACGGCTCGTCCTCGCCGGGCGCGAAGATCCGCGAGACTGGGCGGACGGGCTCAGGGATCTTGAAACCCGCCTCGCCGGGGCGCCGCGTATCACGCTGGTGGAGCCGGATGAGGCGCTGCTGCGCGCTGTCATTTTGAAGCTTTTTCGCGACCGTCAGCTAAGGGCGAACGATGCAATCGCCGACTATGCGGTTCAGCGCCTGCCCAAGACCTTTGCCGCCGCGCAGGGCTTTGTCGGCGCACTGGATGCGGCTTCAATCGAAAAAGGCAAACCGATCAGCGTGAAACTGGCGCGGGAAATTGTCGCTAACCTTTCCGAAGAGCCTCCCGGCGCATAAATAGAACGTGAGTAATCCAAGAGAAGCGACATGTCCTCCGGCGATGACGGATTAAAAGTTAATGAGAGCCTGGCGTCGCCAGCGGGCGTTTCGCCGCCATCGCCGGACCGGTTCATCAATCGCGAATTGTCGTGGCTGGCGTTCAACCTGCGTGTCCTTGAAGAAGCCTTCAACGAACAGCATCCTTTGCTTGAGCGACTGCGTTTCATGTCGATCTCGGCGAACAATCTCGACGAGTTTTTCATGGTGCGCGTCGCCGGCCTCAGAGGTCAGGTGCGCGAAGGCGTCACCGCGCTCAGTCAGGAGGGACTGACGGCGCAGGAACAGCTGACGCAGATCAATCAGACAGCCTCGCAACTGATGTCGAAGCAGCAGGAGTGCTGGAGTATCCTGCTGCCCTTGTTGCGTCAGGCGGGGATCGAGATCGTGTCGAGCGATGAACTGACGCCGGCGGAAGAAGCGTGGCTCGAAACCGAATTCTTAAGCAATATTTTTCCGGTGCTGACGCCGATCGCGCTCGACCCGGCGCACCCGTTTCCATTCATTCCCAATCTCGGCTTCGTCTTGTGCATGGATCTAAAGCGAAAAGACGGGTCGATCCTGACGACTTTGCTGCCGTTGCCAAACAAGATTGCGCGGTTCATCCGGCTTCCCGCCGGCCTTGCCGGCGAAGAGCGCCGCAGCGCTATCCGTTACATTTCGCTGGAGCGGATGATTGTCCGCTTCATCGGACATATTTTTCCAACCATGACGCTAGAGGCGCACGGCGCCTTCCGGATCGTTCGCGATTCGGATGTTGAGGTTGAGGAAGAAGCCGAAGATCTCGTCCGCGTATTCGAAACCATGCTAAAGCGTCGGCGTCGGGGCGACGTCATTCGTCTGAAAGTGGATTCATCAACGCCAGACCATATGAAGGCGCTGATGATGGACCGCATGCGCGTGGCGGCGCAGGACATTGTATCCGTCGACGGCATACTTGGTCTCGCGCAAGCCTCCGAACTGATTCCCGCCGAGCGGTCGGAACTGATGTTCCCGCCCTTTGAGCCGCGATTTCCCGAACGCATCAGAGAGCATGGCGGAAACTGTTTTGCGGCGATCCGCGCCAAGGACTTCATCGTCCATCACCCTTACGAATCTTTTGATGTTGTCGTTCAGTTCCTGAAACAGGCCGCCACCAACCCGAATGTCATCGCCATCAAGCAGACATTGTACCGCACATCCAAGCGCTCGCCGATTGTCGAAGCGCTGATCGAGGCGGCGGAAGCTGGCAAGAATGTCACCGCGCTGGTCGAATTGAAGGCGCGCTTTGACGAAGAAGCAAATATCCACTGGGCGCGGGCTCTGGAGCGGGCCGGTGTCAATGTCGTTTACGGTTTCGTCGAGTATAAAACGCACGCAAAACTGTCACTGATCGCCCGGCAGGAAGGCGACGCCCTGCGCACATACGTACATATCGCGACCGGGAACTATCACGCGGTCACGGCGAAAATTTACACCGATCTGTCGCTGTTCACTTGCGATCCGGCGATCGGCCGCGATGTTGCCAAGGTGTTCAACTTCGTTACCGGCTACGCAAAGCCCGAAGTTTTCGAAAAGATCGCAGTCGCGCCGCTGACTTTGAGGTCGCGCCTCGTTGCGCTAATTGACGAGGAGATCGCGCATGCTAAGGCTGGCCGGCCTGCGTCGATCTGGGCGAAGATGAATGCGCTGGTCGACGGTCCGATCATTGACAAGTTTTATGAAGCGAGCGCAGCCGGCGTACAGATTGATCTGGTTGTTCGCGGCGTCTGCTGTTTACGGCCGGGCGTCAAGGGGCTCTCGGACAACATCCGGGTCAAGAGCATCATCGGCCGTTTCCTTGAGCACGCCCGGGTCTATTGTTTCGGCGGCGGCAAAATGTTACCGAACAATGAGGCCAAGGTCTTTATTTCTTCGGCGGACCTGATGCCGCGCAATCTCAATCGCCGGGTCGAGGTCTTCTGCCCGATCGAGAACCCGACGGTGCACAGCCAGGTTCTTGACCAGATCATGGTCGCCAATCTGAACGACGAGGCCCAGACATGGCGGCTTCAGAGCGACGGCGCCTACGCGCGCGCCAAGCCAAAAGGCGACGCGCCGCCCTTCAATGTCCACGCCTTCATGATGACCAATCCAAGCCTCTCCGGCCGCGGCGGCGCCCTTAAATACAACGCGCCCAGCCCCTTGAAGCCTTACAAATAGACGGCGGCGCTGACTCAGCGCATGCAGGGACGACAGCGGATTCTCACGGAGAGTGATGGCGGCGGCGCAAAGGGACAGGACGCGTAAACGGGCGCTTGAGCGCTCGCGGCAAGCTGTTATCGACATCGGTTCCAATTCGGTCCGCCTCGTCATCTATGACGGGCCGCGGCGCGCGCCGTTTCCAATCTGCAATGAAAAAGCCTTGTGCGGGCTTGGCCGCGATATGGAGAGCGACGGCTCGCTTAATCCCAAGGCGATTGAAAGCGCGCTTGTGATGCTGGCGCGGTTCAAGACGCTGCTCGCCGAGCACGGCAATCCGCCGACGCAAACAGTCGCAACAGCCGCCGTGCGCGAAGCGAAGAACGGCAAGGAATTTGTCGAGCGCATTCGCGCATTCGGCCTTCCCGTCGATATCATCGAAGGCGGCGAAGAGGCGCGCCTTTCTGCATTCGGCGTGACTTCCTTCGAGCCCGGCGCGTCGGGTCTGGTCGGTGACATGGGCGGCGGCAGTCTTGAACTGATTGCGCTCGATAATGGCGAGGCTGGCGATGCGACCAGCCTTTCCATCGGCCCCTTGCGGTTGATGCAGCAATCGAAAGGCGACCTTAAATCTGTCGCCAAAGATGTCGACAGCGCGTTGGATCAGCTCGACTGGCTGAAACCGTCGCGATTCAACACGCTTTATGCGGTGGGCGGGGCGTGGCGAACGATTGCCCGCGTACACATGCAGTTGCGCAATCATCCTCTGTCTGTGCTTCACCACTATGAACTTACTGGCAAGCAGGCGATCGAGACCTGCGATCTTATCGCCAAACAAAGCCGGTCATCGCTGGAGGTCACTCCCGGGATTTCCTCAAAGCGGGTCGATACCCTGCCATACGCGGCGATTGTCATGCGTTCGCTGATCGCAAAGGCGAGGATTTCGACGATTTCTGTGTCCGCCGGAGGGTTGCGCGAAGGGTTGTTGTACCGCTCGCTGTCGGCCGGGGAGCGCGCTTTTGATCCTTTGATCGCCGGCGCCTCGTTTCTGGCCTCGCGCATGGAGCCCGAACCTGAAATGGGCGCCGCTTATAGCCACCTCATTGACGCAACATTTCCAGACGAAACGCCCACACAAAAAAGAATTCGTGTCGCAACCTGCCTGCTCGCCGATATTGGCGCCTTCTTTCATCCTGACCTTCGCGGCGAACATGCGTTCGACACGGCGTTGCGCGCGCCGTTCTACGCAGTCACGCATGCCGAACGCGCGGCGATCGCACTTGCGCTTTATTGCCGGCACGAGGGCGCAAAAGCGCCAGCGTCAACGCAGCCGATCATCGCGCTGATGAGCGAGGCTGAGCAAAAGCGGGCGACGCAAATTGGCCTCGCGCTTCGTTTTGCCGCCGCGATTGCACCCAAGGCGCCACACGCGATACGGCAATGTTCGCTGAAATCCGTAAACGCCAAACTCATTTTCAGCGCGCCGGAACGGCTGAAAACTCTCGTCGACGAGACGGCAAGAAAGCGCCTTGATGCGCTCGCCGCGTCACTCGAACTTTCGCCAATAATTGAATTGCGCGGCTAGAGCGAGTTTCGCGCGCTCTGGCGCGCGAAGTTTGCTCAAGATCTGTGAATTAGGCCCTGTTTACAAAGTTGCAGTTCGTAGACACTTGCGAATGGCTGCGATGTGTAGCGCATCGAGGAATGATCTGGCGAGCTTGTCGTAACGGGTTGCGACGGCGCGGTTGATCTTGAGGTGACCGATCATGCGCTCGATGCGGTTGCGCTCGCGATAGAGGCTTTTGTTCCATCGGATTGCCTTGATGCGGTTTGATTTCGGCGGGATTGTCGCGCGCACGCCGTCGGCGTCGAGCCGTTCACGGATGGCGTTTGCGTCATAGCCTTTGTCGGCGAGGAGGTAGCCTGGCTTTACTTCGCCGAGCGCGTAGATGTCTTCGAACGTGGCGCAGTCCGCCGCTTCGCCCGGCGTGAGGTGGAAGGCGAGCGGGATGCCTTTGGCGTCACTGAGACAGTGAACTTTACAGGTGAACCCGCCCCGCGAGCGGCCAAAAGCCTGTTCGCTGGTCCCCCTTTTGCGCCGGCCGCCGAGACATGCCCCCGAACCGTTGTTGAATCGATGCTGTGATGTTTGTTGTCGGCCATCGCATGGGCGAGCATCGCAGCGACGGCCTCCCAGACGCCGGCCTCGCTCCATCGTCGGAAGCGCTGATAGACCGTCATCCACTTGCCGTACTTCTCCGGCACGTCGCGCCATGGCGCACCAGTTCGGATGCGCCACAAAATTCCATTCACGATCTTCCGATTGTCGTGCGCAGGCCGGCTCTTTCGACCCCGCTCCGCAGGCAGAAGATCCTTCAACAATCGCCATTCCGCTTCGTTCAAATCCCCGCGACTCAAGTGCGCCTCCTTCAAGAGGCATCCTTGAATCAAGTGTCGATTCAGGCGTCAATAACTTTGTAAACAGGGCCTAGCAAATCCTCCATACTTGATCGTCGATCTCGAGTCGTCAAATCCGCGCGCAAAAATAATTGTGGGCGCAACTGTATATTTCTTTTCACGCCCTGAACCAGCGGGTCAGGCGCTCACCGGAAAGATTGTGATCATCAATAACAGCACGAATTCAATGTCTGTCCGCGCTGAGCAGGATATTACGCTTTATTCAGAGCAGATGACGGTTTGGTATAGGGGGGATGGCGATGCTGGCTAAGAATTGGTTCAGGCCGTTTTTGAGCACTCTTTCGACGATACTCGCAATCATCGCGTCAACCAGTTGCACCGTTGGCCCGTTACCACAGAACGGTCAGCGGCCTGTTGTTCGGACGAATCCCTACCGCCCTGCACCTGCTCCGCGACTCGTCCCGCCAGTGAGCCAGACACTTCTGTTGAACGGAAGCGATCTCGTCGACGCTGAACTCGCAGCGCTGCTACCAATTGAAGCCGCGGTAGAACTGCTTGATGCCAACTCACCAAAAGCGGTACCCCTAAGGTGCAAGTTCGACGCGCAAGGCGTGTCAACTTACAATGACAAGCTGCTTCCCGAAAAAAATAGCTATCAAAACATAATTGCCATCTATGGAAAGATTATTCTAGCGAATACTTATCCGCAAACTCCATATTCATATGTTTGGATTCGATCAGCTCGGAACAATGAGCTGCATTGCGAAGGCGCACAAGCAACAAATTTTCTCCAACATGCGGGCTGCTTCGCATATTATGAGCGAACCACTGCTTCTGATGCATTCGGACCAATTGACCGGACTGCGCGAGACGTGGTTTCGGCATTGGCTGTTTTGAAAGTTCCAGTATGCAAGGCTTCGTCGGCAGTTCGTCGATGAAGCAACACATGAATGATCGAAATTTTCTATGCGCGTCTTTTCGCTACCCCTCCGCCAGCCCGTCCCAGAATTTCCTGGCGCGCTTGAAAAATCCGGTTGAGCTTGGATTGCAGTCTTCGCCGCCGCCGGCTTCGCAGAATTCGCGCAGCAATTCCTTCTGGCGGGCGCTGAGATTGACCGGCGTTTCGACGGCGATTTCGACGAAAAGATCGCCGCGGCCTTTCTGATTGAGCTTCGTCATGCCCTTACCCTTGACGCGAAAGCGCTTGCCGGTCTGCGCGCCGTCGGGAATTGAAATCGACACGCGCCCGCCATCGATCGTAGGCGCCTCAAGCTCGCCGCCGAGCGCCGCCGTTGTCATTGGAATCGGCAACGCGCAGTAAAGATCGGCGCCGTCGCGCTCGAACAATTCGTGCCTTCCGACTTCGACGAAAATATAAAGATCGCCCTCCGGCCCGCCGCGCGGACCTGCTTCACCCTCGCCGGCGAGGCGAATGCGGGTTCCGGATTCAATGCCCGCCGGCACATCGACCATCAAGGTCCGCTCACGGCGGACGCGCCCCTGACCGCTGCAATCCTCGCACGGTTCGGCGATAACGCGTCCTTCGCCGCCACAGGCCGGGCAGGTGCGTTCAAGCGTGAAAAATCCCTGCTGCACGCGGACGCGCCCGGCGCCGCGGCAGGTCGTACAATTTGTCGGGCCGGTCCCTTTTTTTGCGCCGGATCCCTCGCAGTTTTCGCAAGCGACCGATCCGGGCACGGTGATCGAGGCTTTTTTTCCGGCAAAGGCTTCTTCAAGCGAGATGTTGAGCGCGTATTTGAGATCGGCGCCGCGCCCCGGCCCTCGCCCTCGGCCGCCTCGGGCGCCCATGATGTCGGAAAAGAGATCTTCAAACACGTCGGAGAAAGCGCCGGCGTCAAAACCGCCCTGAAATCCGTTGAACCCGCCAGCGCTGGCGCCGCCGCCATTCTTGAAGGCGGCGTGACCGAAGCGGTCGTAAGCGGCGCGCTTTTGCGGGTCCGAAAGGATTTCGTACGCTTCGTTGACTTCCTTGAATTTTGTTTCGGCGGCAGTGTCGCCCTGATTGCGGTCAGGGTGGTGCTGCATCGCCGCCTTGCGGAAGGCGGACTTGATCGCCGCGTCGTCTGCGGTTTTGGTTACGCCGAGGAGCGAATAATAATCCTGCGTCATCGCGATCGCATGCCCCTAAGGGCGAATGGCAAGATGGCGAGCGGCGAATGGATTTCAGACCAACCGCCATTCGCCATTCGCAACTCGCCTTCTATTCTTTCTTGTCGCCGTCGACTTCTTCGAAGTCCGCGTCGACGACCTTGTCGTCGCCGCCGTCCGGCGCCTCGCCGCCTTCGGCGGCACCCGCCTGATCCTTGTACATGGCTTCGCCAAGTTTCATCGACGCGGTCAGCATCGCCTGGGTGTCGGCGGCGATTTTCTCCGCATCCGAATTTTCGTCACTGAGCGTTTCACGCAAGGCGGCGATCGCGTCCTCGATCGCTTTTTTCTCGTCGGCCGCGATCTTGTCGCCATAATCGGCAAGCGCTTTTTCCGTCTGGTGGATGGCGCTTTCTCCGCGATTCCGCGCCTCAACGCCGGCGCGCCGCGCCTTGTCTTCTTCCGCGTGGCTTTCCGCGTCCTTGACCATGTTCTCGATATCTTTGTCGGAAAGGCCGCCAGAGGCCTGAATGCGGATCGACTGCTCTTTCGACGTCGCCTTGTCTTTCGCCGACACGTGCACGATGCCGTTGGCGTCGATGTCGAAGGTCACTTCAACCTGCGGCACGCCGCGCGGCGCCGGCGGAATGCCGACAAGATCGAACTGGCCGAGCATCTTGTTGTCGGCCGCCATTTCGCGCTCGCCCTGGAAAACGCGGATCGTCACCGCTGACTGATTGTCCTCGGCGGTCGAGAATGTTTGCGATTTCTTCGTCGGGATCGTGGTGTTGCGTTCGATGAGGCGGGTGAAGACGCCGCCAAGCGTTTCGATGCCGAGCGACAACGGCGTCACGTCGAGCAGCAGAACGTCCTTGACGTCGCCTTGCAGAACGCCCGCCTGGATGGCCGCGCCGAGCGCCACAACTTCATCGGGATTGACGCCCTTGTGCGGCTCCTTGCCGAAGAACGACTTCACGGTTTCCTGAACACGCGGCATGCGCGTCATACCGCCGACGAGGATAACTTCCTCGATGTCGCCGGCGGTGAGGCCCGCATCTTTCAGCGCCGCCTTACACGGATCAACGGTGCGCTTGACGAGGTCTTCAACGAGGCTCTCAAGCTTGGCGCGCGACAGCTTCATGGTCAGGTGCTTCGGGCCGGTCGCATCGGCGGTGATGAAGGGAAGGTTCACTTCATACTGCGTCGTCGTCGACAGTTCTTTTTTGGCTTTCTCGGCTTCTTCCTTCAGACGCTGCAGCGCCAGCTTGTCTTTCCTGAGGTCGATGCCCTGATCTTTTTTGAATTCATCGGCAAAATAATCGACAATCCGCATGTCGAAGTCTTCGCCGCCGAGGAAGGTGTCGCCATTGGTCGCCAGCACTTCGAAGACGCCGTCGCCGATTTCGAGAATTGAAATATCGAAGGTGCCGCCGCCAAGGTCATAGACGGCGATCTTCTTGCCGTCCTTTTTCTCAAGGCCATAGGCGAGCGCCGCTGCTGTCGGCTCGTTGATGATGCGGAGCACTTCAAGACCGGCGATCTTGCCGGCGTCCTTGGTCGCCTGACGCTGGGCGTCGTTAAAATAAGCGGGGACCGTGATGACGGCCTGCGTCACCGTTTCGCCGAGATAGGCTTCCGCCGTCTCTTTCATTTTCTGTAGGATGAAGGCGGAAATCTGGGAGGGCGCGTATTTTTCACCGCGGCTCTCGACCCAGGCGTCGCCATTGGTTCCTTTCATGATCGTGTAGGGGACCATGCCCGCATCTTTTTTAACCATCGGGTCTTCGAAATTGCGGCCAATGAGGCGCTTGATCGCGAAGAACGTATTTTCCGGATTGGTCACCGCTTGGCGCTTTGCCGGCTGGCCGACGATCCGCTCACCGTCCGGCGTAAAAGCGACGACCGACGGGGTCGTTCGCGCGCCCTCGGCATTTTCGATGACTTTTGGCTGTTTGCCTTCCATGACCGCGACGCAGGAATTGGTCGTGCCGAGGTCGATACCGATTACCTTGCCCATTATTCAGTCTCCTTGCAGCAGGTGGTCCGATCTGTCCGGGCCTTCATGAAAGCTGGCTTTGCGCCGCCTTCGCCAAGCACCCGGTCTGAACCGCCCCTGATTTCCTTTTGGTTTGCAGGCTGGAATTTGCGCTCCCGCCCGGTTCGAGCGGGATATAAGGAGCCCTCATTGCCCCCGCAACCCGGCGAGGCAAGAGGATTTCAGGGAAATTGCTTTTTGCCGCTGGCGGGACCGGGGGAGGCGATCAATCTCTAGGGCAAGCCCGGCCAACCGCTGCATTAGTCGCGGGGTGGCGACTTGCTTTCATCAGCCAGCCGACTTCATCCGCGTCGTAGCGGTTGACATATTGCCAGACGACATCGCCGTCCGGGGTCACCTCAAAGGCGCGACCCGCGTCGGTTTCCGTGATGAGAAGATTGCCGTTGGCGAGCCATTGATGCTTGCCGCGTCGCGGCGTGTAAAAATTGTTGCGATTATCGGACTGGTACAGCGTTTCAACCTGGCGTGTCCCGGGCCGGATGGCGACAATGCGGCTTCCGCCGCGGTCGCCAAGCCAATGGTTTTTTGCACTCGCGGCGGCGTAACCGCGATTATCGAGAACCGTGATTGTTCCGTTCGGGCGGAAGTCCGGATCATGCTGGAATTGCGTCGGGCCCGACCGGGACCATTTTATTTTCTTTGTGACGCGGTCGATAACGAAAACGGCGCTGTCCTGCCAGGAGCTGACCATGATGTCGCCAGCGGAAAAAAGCGGGAACGCGGCCGCGTCGGCGTGATCGAGAATTTCGACATCATTGACGTGCAAAATATCTAGAAAAACCGCTGAGCCGGACGTTACCAGCGCCATCTCATCGCTGTTGACCACCACATCACCAAGGCTGATCGTTTCGAGCGTTTCGCCAGTCGCCGGGTCAATGCGAACAATCTCGTCAATATGGAATGGATGGGAGAGAATTCTGTCATTGTGATAGAGGATGGGCCCTTTGGGCGCCCAGATAAATCCATCATCATCAACATCGATTGAATGATGCGTCTGACTTTCGTTAAGCCAGATAATCTTTCCGCAAGCGTCGATTCGAATCATGCCTCTTTTGTCTATACTGACCAAAAGATCGCCATTCTCAAACAGATGCGCGCCATGGATAAGCGCATCGAAGCGGTAACGTTTCTTCTCAGCAAGAATAGAGAAAAAATCAACTGGCCATTCGTGAACAATTGCTCCGTTTACGTCAACGAGCCGTGCGCCGAGACGGTCTCCGAATAACCCAGTCAGCAGGGTGACTCCGGGCTGCATACGGCTCTCGGCGGCTGCCAGCGGCTCGGCGAATGTCGGCCGCAACGGCTCTAAGTGTTCGATTGGTTTAAATCCGGCGACCGCCTGCAATTTGGCGACGTAAAAACCGGCTACCGAATTGACCTTGTTCAACGGACCGCGAATGGGCGCATAGAGCGCGCCAATCAGAATGCCGATGATCGCAATCGCAAGCGCCGCGCAAGCGAACGCTGCAAATTCGGCTTTTTTGTCAGAGCTTGCCATGATGCGCCATCCACGATGCATCATGACGAGCGTAATTTGCTTTGGGGTTAACAGCGCACAGGAATTTATGAGCCGATTACTGAGAGCCTAATCGAGGTCCCTGACGACGCGAAAGCCAAGATCATTTCGGCGGGCGATTTCGGGCTCGCCCTTGCGCCCTGACGCCTGCAGATCGGCGCCGCCATCGTTCCAGCCGCCGCCTTTGACGACGCGCGCGGAACAAAGGCCGCTCACGGTTGTCGCGGCCGAAAGCTCGCCTTCGGTCTCGCCGTTCCAGCAATCATCTGTCCATTCCGCGACATTGCCGTGCATGTCGTAGAGACCGAAAAGATTGGGCGCGAAACTCGCCGTCGGCAATGTCCTGGCGCGACGCGCGCCGGCCGGGCCCTGATAGGGCCTCGATGCGTCGTAATTGGCCTTGTCCGGCGCGACGCCCGGACCAAATGAAAAGGCCGCCCGCGAGCCGGCGCGCGCGGCGTATTCCCATTCGGTTTCGCTCGGCAGCCGGTAGCGCTTGCCGGTTTTCGCCGACAGCCACTTCACATAAGCTTGCACTTCGCTCCACGAGACGTTGATCACCGGGCGCTTCTCGCGCCCCCAGCCATTGTCGGGATGCGGCGCGCAGGCGCCGTCCGCAACACAGACCGCCCAATCGTCAAACGTCGTCTCCCTGACCGCTACGGCAATCCGCTTACGGAGCATCACCGGCGCGGCGACGATGTCCGCGCCGGCGTCAGGCGTCAAAACGCCGGGGTCGATCTCGGCGAGATCCGGGCAGTCGAGGCAATCGCGCAGATACAGTCCAAGTGAAACGCCCTCGGGCTCGCTTGCGCCGGTCGCCTGCCAGGTGAGTTCTGCGATCGGGTCGCCGTCGGCTTGGGGTTCGATAGGCGCCGCTGCGGCGGCGGCCTGCGCAGTTTGAGGCGCGAATTCAGGCGCAATCGGTTCGGGCGCTGACGGCAGACTGACCGTTGTCGTATCCGGCGTATCTGTTGCAATCTGCGTTTCAGCCAACGCGTCAGGGGCGGCGGGAAGCAATTGTTCAGCCGCCTGCTCGGCGACAACCGGCGGCGATCCATCGCGCAACGCTTCAGCGGTGGAAATGACCTCTGTTTCCGGCGCCGGCAAATTCGCGTCCGGCTGGGGCAGTGGTTCGATCTCGACCCCAAGAGATTCAACGGGCGCGTCAGCTTGTATGGCAATTTCCGTGGCGACGTCCGTTGCTACAGGCGGCAAGTCACCACCAATAGCCGCTGGCATTTCATCCGCAGGCTGATTTTTCGGTTCGACGAAAGCGATGACCGGCGGCGCGGCGGCCGCTTGCGGCGGCGCAGGAGGCTGCAGCGAAACAAACACAGCGCTGCCGACGAGCGCCGCCAAAATTGCGGCGCCAATTAACGCGGTGCGCGGCAAGCGTGGCCGCGGATGCGCATCCCGCCCTGAAAGGTGGCCGGGGAGATCAGCGAAAACATCATCGGCCGCCGCGACCGCAGGCGCCGCTCGCTTTTGGTTATTCTTCAAGGCTGGTCGGAGCGCTGGCTCCGCCGCCTCAGGCCGGGGTGGCGAATAATCTTTCGTCGCTGGCGCCGGCGAAATGTCGACGCCCCGCCGCACCGCGAGTTCGATTTCATCGAGAACAAATCGCCAGCGCGGGTCGTCGGTCTGGCCGTTCCACCCTGCAAGGTCCATCGGCCACAGATGTTCAAAGCTTTGCGGCGGCGGCGCCTTATTGAGGGCGACCGGGACAAGCACGCGGCGCGCGAGAGCCGCGCGCGCGGCCGACAGAATTGCCGGAGACGCAGCGGCGGCGGGCGACCAGATAACCACTGCGGCGACCGCCGGCGCATCGCTGGCGTCCGCTTCATATCCGGATTCGGCTAGCGCTGCTGCGATCCGCTCGGCGATCCCGATATTTTCGGGAGCAAAAAGAAGCCTTACCCTGTTCATTTTTGAGTATGATTTCCGAAAATATGGCCGTCCCCCACGAGCGGCTCAATCCGGGTGTTGTTCGCCGATTGCGAGCGCCCCCGCAAGGCGAAACGGCAGGTCTCAACTTAACCTTTCGCATGTTTTTGTTCTTGCTATGTTCTCAAAAAGCAAGCAAGCTCTGTCGACCGCCCATGGGGGAGAACGTCGAATGGTCGCCCAACTCACCACATTCGCCTTTCATGGCGTCGAAGCGCGCGCCGTTACCGTTCAGGTCCAGGTCGCGGGCGGCGCCAATCATTTCGCCATTGTCGGCCTCCCCGACAAATCGATTTCCGAAGCGCGCGAGCGCGTCCAGTCGGCGCTGTGCGCCATTGGTCTTGGTCTGCCGCCGAAACGCGTCACCGTCAATTTGGCGCCGGCCGACCTTCCCAAGGAAGGCGGCCATTTCGACCTTGCAATCGCGCTTGGTCTCCTGATCGAGATGGGCGCGTGCCCGCGCGACGTGGCCGAAGGACTGGCGGTTATCGGCGAGCTGGGGCTCGACGGATCCATCGCGCCGGTGACCGGCGCCCTTCCCGCCGCGATCGCCGCCAACGCCCAGGGACTTGGTCTCATCTGTCCGGCGGCAAACGGACCAGAGGCGGCCTGGGCGGGCGCAGACATCACCATCCTCGCGCCGAAGAGCCTTATCCAGCTGGTCAATCATTTCAAAGGCGCGCAGGTCCTGTCGCCGCCGGTTCCGGGCGCGATCGACGCCCCACCCGCCTCGCCGGACCTGAAAGACGTCAAAGGTCAGGAAAGCGCCAAGCGGGCGCTGGAGGCGGCCGCAGCCGGCGGCCACAATTTGTTGATGGTCGGACCGCCGGGCGCCGGCAAGTCAATGCTGGCCAAACGCCTGCCCGGCCTTCTGCCGCCCCTGACGCCAGAGGAAATGCTCGAGGTTTCCATGGTGCAGTCGATGGCGGGCCTGCTTGAAGGCGGCCGGCTGACCCGGACGCGGCCATTCCGTGCGCCACATCATTCCGCCTCGATGGCGGCGATGGTCGGCGGCGGCGTTCGCGCCAGGCCGGGCGAAGCGTCGCTCGCCCATTATGGCGTCCTCTTCCTTGATGAATTTCCTGAGTTCGCTCCGCAAGTGCTCGACAGCCTCCGCCAGCCGATGGAGACCGGCGACATCCTGATCGCCCGCGCCAATTACCACGTGCGCTACCCCGCGCGATTCCAGTTGATTGCCGCGATGAACCCCTGCCGGTGCGGCTATGGCAAGGCGAGCGGGCGCGCCTGCGGCCGCGGACCAAATTGCGAAGCGACATATCAGGCGCGAGTTTCGGGGCCGATGCTCGACCGGATGGATATCGCGATCGAACTTGCGCCCGTGACCCCTGCTGACCTCTCTGTTCCGGCAACCGGCGAGGATTCTTCCGCCGTCGCCGCGAGGATTGCGGCGGCACGCGCCGTTCAGATGGCGCGGTCAGCTCGCGACGGCGGCGGCGCTGCGGTGAACGCCGCCTTGCCAGACGCCGCGCTGGAACATGTCGCGACACCCGATGCGGAGGGCGCCAGCCTGTTGTCGCGGGCGGCGGAAACACTTGGCTTTTCGGCACGCGGCTATCATCGGATATTGCGCGTCGCGCGCACGCTCGCCGATCTCGAAGGCGTCGACGCGGTGCGGCGGCGGCATATTGCTGAAGCGGTCAGTTACCGCCGTCGCGACGGCGCGGCCCCAAACTCGGCGATAGCGGGCGAAGCCGCCGCGACACGCGCGGCCGGTTGATGGCGCCTTTGGTTAACCACGCCGCCTAACCAAATTTTCAGCCGGATTTGCGATTACCTGAACGGATTATCGTGAGGGGACGGCGTTCGCATGACATCAGATCCGATGAATGAGGCGTCATCGGGCGAGTTGGTCGTCCTTTGCGACCGCACGGATGTGATCCGATTCGTCAATCGCAATTTCGCGCGTTTCTTTGGCGCCCCGGCAGCGAACTGGCGCCAATGCGCTTTTGCGCCCGGCCCCGACGGCGCGCCGGGCGACGTTGTCGCTTTCAGAACCAGCGCTCACGCGTCCGGCCGCGAGACAATCATCGACTGGCGCCTGGAAATCCTGCCGAGCGGCGAGAAGCTTTACGCGGGCGTTACAGCGCCGGCGTCTGACAATGTCGCCCTTAACGACGATAACCCCGATGCCGAAAGGCTCGACAGGAACGACCTCGACGATGACGGTGCCGATCGCCGCGTTCAGTTCATCGCGACGATCAGCCATGAAATGCGCACGCCGTTGAACGGTATTCTCGGCATGTCGGCGCTGCTTCTCGATACTGAGCTGACGCCCAACCAGCGCGCTTATGTCGAAGCGGTGCGCCAGTCGGGGACAAGCCTTCTCACGCTGACAAACGACATTCTCGATTTTTCGAAACTGGACGCTGGCAAGCTGGAGTTCGAGGCGGCGCCCTATGACCCTTACACGCTTGTGCAGGGGGTCACTGAAATCCTGTCGCCTCGCGCGGTGGAAAAATCGATCGAAATCGCCAGTTATGTCGATCCGTCGACGCCGCGCCGGCTGGTTGGCGACGAGGCGCGCGTCCGTCAGATCCTTCTCAACCTCGCCGGCAACGCGGTGAAGTTCACCAAAAGCGGCGGTGTCGCTGTTGAGCTGCATACGGAAGAATCGGTCGCCGGGCTGAAGCTTTGCTGTTCAGTGCGCGACACCGGGGTCGGCATTGCGCGCGAAGCCCAAACGGTTGTTTTTGAAAAGTTCATGCAGGCCGACGCCGACGCCGAGCGGCGCGCGCAAGGAACCGGCCTCGGCCTTGCCATTTCACGCAGGCTCGCCCGCGCCATGGGCGGCGATATATCTTTCAAAAGCAAAGTCGGCAAAGGCAGCATATTCACCTTCTGGGTGGCGGCGGGACCCGCCGCCGAAAAGGCGACGCCGTCGCGAATTGACGCGCCGCCAATCGTCGTCGCGACGCGATCGGCGATACTCGGCCGCATCCTCCGCCTGCAGCTTCAATCATTCAACGTTGCAAGCTTCAGATTCGTCGACGACATTAAGGAGGCGGCATTCGCCTTGCGCGAAAACGCCGGTGCGCTCTTGCTCTGCGATCACGAACTCGCCACAGAGAGCGCCGGTGACGCGCTCGACGCCGCCTGGCGGGCGCTGGTCCTGTTGTCGCCCAACGAACGAGGCGCAATCGAATCGCTGCGCCAAAAGGGCTTTGACGGCTATCTCATCAAACCGGTTCGCCAGTCGACCTTGATGCGCGAAATCGCGCGCGGCGGCGGCCGCGTAGAGGCCGCCGCGCCCGTTGCAGCAAAAAGTCAGCCGGCGGTGATGAGCCGCGCGCTAAGAATTCTTCTGGCGGAGGACAATCAGATCAACGCCATTCTGGCGACGACGCTGATGCGCCGGGCCGGGCACAAAGTCGATATCGCGCAAAACGGCGAGGAAGCGGTCGCCGCCGTTGTCGCCGGAAATTACGACATTGTCTTCATGGACATGCACATGCCTGTTGTCGACGGGCTGGAGGCGAGCCGCCGCATTCGCGCGCTCGACGGCGCGGCGGCCAAGGTTCCGATCGTTGCGCTGACGGCCAACGCGATGTCCTCCGACAGGCAGAAATGCATCGCCGCCGGGATGAATGATTTTCTCTCCAAGCCGTTCGAGGCGGCAGATCTTCATCAGATGCTGGCGCGGTGGCCGGCCGGAGCGACGGCGCTGGACGCGGCGTCGTAGGCGAGGCGCAGCTGAAAAGCCTTCATCTCGCTGCGAACCGGCCTAGGGTGCGCCAAATTCCGCATCTAATGGCAACAACATGACAGACCAGCAGAAGGCCGGCCCGGGCGACCGCCACACCTGGCGCGACATCTTGCGATCACTGCGCCGGCGCAAGACGCTCGCCATGTTCATTCTGGGTTTTGCAGCGGGCCTTCCCTACATCCTGATCACGGGGACACTGAACGCGTGGTTCACAAATGACGGGATCGACGTGAAGACAATCGGCGTCTTTTCCTGGATCATCATCATCTACAGTTTCAAATTCTTGTGGTCGCCCGCAATAGATCGAGCGCCGACGCCGAAACTTTTCAGCATGGGCCAGCGCCGCGCCGGGATTTTCATGCTGCAGGCTGTGATCATCGCCGCACTCGGCGTCATTTCCACCGTGTCGCCGCAGACAAGCATCGGTGCAATCGCGCTAGCTGCCGTTGTCTGCACCTTTGCATCGGCGTCGCAGGACATCCTCATCGATGCGTGGAGGATTGAAGTCGCGGATAATGACACGCCCATCGATCTTTTGTCGTCCGTTTATCAGGTCGGTTATCGATTGGCGGCGATTCTTGGCGGCGCCGGCGCCCTGATCATGGCTGCGCGCGTCGGCTGGAACACGACTTTCGTTGCGCTAGCTGCATTGATGACAGTCGCCGTTTCCGGCGTGTTTGTAGCAGCCGACGGGCCGCAACGGCTGCGCACTGTCACCATCGAAGCCAATGCACCGGCGACGCGCTGGCGAAATTTCGCGCTGGGGCCTGTGATGCTGGGATGGGCGTGGTCGTTTCTCACCCTGTTCGGATTCATGGCGTTGGCGCTCGGCGCCCCGGACGAGGCGAACGCACGCGCCTTCACGGTTGAAAAAGGCCCGCTTATCATCATCGCTTCGATCATTGCGCCGGTTGCGATCGCCGCGATGATGCTGCGCCTTGAGGGGCGGGTGCGCGACGAAAATCTTGAAAAACCATGGCCGGCGCAAAAAGCGCTTGATGCGCTTTACGCCGCTGTATTAGCTCCGATGGCGGACGTCATCAGCCGCCTTGGGGCCGGCGCTGTTCTGGTCCTGGTGTTAATCCTTTCTTACCGGTTCGCAGACCTTGTCTGGGGGGCGTTCGCGTTCCCATTCTACATGGGCGAGAATTTTGGCGCGCTTCACCACACCAATGACGAGGTTGCGATCGCATCAAAAGTCTTTGGGTCGTTGATGACATTTGGCGGGATCACCATCGGGGCGGCGGCGATCATGCGCTTCGGCCGGATGCCGTGCCTGTTCGTCGGCGCCATCCTCGCCGCCGCCACCAATCTCCTCTTCGCGGACCTCGCGACGGGCGGCGCGGCTACCGACGCATTTATGAAGTTCTTCCGCCTTTACGGGGTGTTTCATGTCTTGCAGCCGCTCGCCGATGTGCTGACGCTACAAGTAACAATGGATGAAAGACTATCACGGCTGATGATTGTTATTGGCGCTGAAAATCTCTCTGTCGGCTTTGCGTCAGCGGCGATCGTAGCCTACCTGTCGTCGATCGTGAATCCGAAATACGCAGCGGTGCAATACGCTCTTTTTGCATCGTTGACGATGCTGATCGGATCGCTCGGGCGCGGCGCACTCGGCGAACTGATCGAGGATCGCGGTTTCGCCTACGTTTTCTACCTTACCGCCGCCCTCGGTCTTGTGGCTGTCGCGGCTTCGGGACTTGAATGGCTGCGGCAGGCGCGGGCCGGACGCGGCTCCGGTGTCGCCGTTTAGAATTCTTCCGCCTTCCCGTGCGCGAGGCATTGATCAAGATCGGGCTTGGGTTCGCCCGCTTTCAGCGCGCTCGCGGCGATTTGTGTTGCGCGCTTGGTTCCGTTGTCATCCGGGTACAAAATAATGATCAGGGCGCAGTCGGCCAGCGAATAGCGGCGGAATTCGCCGGCGCCTTCAATCCGCATGAGGTCGGGCGCGCCGAGCAGGGCGTCGATATCCGCACCTGCCTTGCCGTTGATGTCTGCGGCGACGAATTCCGGCTTTGACGCCGCGCGCACC
>JBGSVH010000200.1:0-1862 GCA_041753055.1 Parvularculaceae bacterium | reverse complement strand
GTGGTTTGTGTACGGAGTAGCAACCGGCGGCGGGTGTTTTCTCATTCCTTCCTGTCACTCTGGGGCGATCCGAAGGATCGAACCCGGAGTCCATACTGCGGCAGGCTCCGTGCGGCGCCATGGATTCCGGGTTCCGCGCGGGCGCGCGGCCCCGGAATGACGAAAGGAGGTATTGCGTCCGTTGCCGCAGATCGGCTGAGGGGGCTGCCCGCAGCAATGTCGTTGGTCAAAAGGGCCTTCGCGGCTGTAAAAAAACTAAGCCGCCTATTCGACGCCAGCGACCCAGCCGATGCAGGACGCAACGTCGTTGAGGCCATGTTCGCCAAGGCAGAAGGCCTCTTCATAGGGTGCGCGTGTTGCAGCGATACATTGCTTCAAGGTCAGCGTCGCAAACGAAAGGCAGGAGTTCGACTTGTCGTTCTTGGCGTAAACCGACACCGTCTTTTCATTGACGCCGCCAATCGAATAGCGCGCCGCGAGATTGAGGACGCGGTTCATGATGACTTGCGCATTTGCTTCGGTCATGCGGCCCGATCCGCCGCCGGCGCCCCATTGCGGGTTCCATGAGGCGTCGCCGCTCGCGAGCACAGGCGACGTCACGCCCTTCTCGGTGGTCGAGGCGAGCGAGGGCGCGGTTGCTGACGGGCGCTGGCGCGCATAGGCGTCGGCGTCGCTGAGGCGGGTGGAACTGGCTGGAATTTTCGATTTGCCCCACGAGGTTTTCTGCATGGCGTAAGCTTCCTGCTTGAACGCCTCGCCAAGCGCGGTGAAGCGCGCCGCATCCTGGGTGGTCATGGCAAGAACGCGCGCCATCGCTTCGTCGGCGCCTTTGAGTTGACGCGGATAGGCGGGATCTTCGGAGAGCTTTGCAAAAAACGCATCGGCGCCCGCCATGCCTTTTACTTTTTTCCGGCTCGAAACTTCTTTTTCAAGCGCCTCGCGGAAGGCCGGGGTGTCGGCGGCGACAAGCGCGGCATAGGCGACCCAGCCAGCTGAAAGCTCTTCGGCTTTGTGGGCGGAAAGGCGGCGATGGGCTTCGCGCGTGGTCTCGGCGCTGGTGAAGGGCGTCGCTTCGATCGCGGCGACATCCTCGCGATAACTCACATAATTCGCGGCCATCCGCTCCAGCGCGGTATCGCGCGGCTGGGCCAGCGATTCGGCCGAAACCCCGCTGGTGACCGCGAACGCCACAACCGACGCCGCGGTGGCGATGGCGCTGCCGATCCGGCGCGCCGGCGGCGAGGCCTTGAGGTCAAAAGTCCCGAAAGTCCCCCGCTGATGCGCGGGCGAAAAGCTACGCAACATAATCCGCTCCCGATTATCCAGCCCGTCATACGGGCCAATCCCTACCTGTTGCATCGACCGGCCTGCACTCCGGCTGCCGCACCGGTGAACCTACCCCGCCACCCCTTAACCGGGATTTCGGGATACTAGCGACATTCAAGGCAAATTCGAGATGTTAATGGTGAGCGATCGGTTGAAAATTCCGCAGGGATTTGCCGGGCCCCGAATCGTGCAGCCGTACCGCTGCCGAAAGGATGATGGATTTTAGTATTTGTTAACGGTGTCACGTCCAAATGGTCAGAAATCGTTAACCGGCCTTGCCCGGCCCTTTAATGGCGCGGGTTTGGCGGTCCGGAAGGCCATTATGCTCCTGTCGACGGCTCTTGGTGGACTGAAAACCCGCCTCATCGATCTGATGGGCGGGGGCGCGGTGTTTGGCGGCGGCGGCGGTGCTGCAGTGGCGCTGATCGCGGCAGACGGCCGGATCCTGAAGCTCTCGGCGCCGGCGGCGCGGATGTTTGCTGACGCCGGCAAGGCCACGACCCTCGCGGCGCTCTTTATGGCCGACGACCGCGATG
>JBGSVH010000199.1:0-1607 GCA_041753055.1 Parvularculaceae bacterium | reverse complement strand
GCCGGGGGTGAGGGTTGCCAAGAAAAGCGGCGACAATGATTTCCCGTCACCCCTTACCCCTCTCCCGCAAGCGGGAGAGGGGAATGAACGACGCATCATCTTCTCCGCCAAATTCGCCTGTCCGGTCTCCGGCTTTACGATCGACGAGATCGAGCCTCGACTGTTCTCCTTCAACGCGCCCGCCGGCGCCTGCCCAAAATGCGACGGGCTGGGCACTGAGATGGTGTTCGACGAAGACCTTGTGATCCCTGACGGGACGCTCGCGCTCAACAAGGGCGCGATCGGTCCCTGGGCGAAGGGGCAGTCTCCTTATTATATGCAGACGCTCGAAGCCCTCGCCAAAAAGTACAAATTCAAGATCACGGCGAAATGGTCGGAGCTGACCGCGAAGCAGCGCGACATCATTCTCTTCGGCACGGGCGAGGAGGAAGTCGCCTTCATCTATCAGGACGGCGCGCGCAAGTTCGAGACGGTCAAGCCCTTTGAAGGCGTCATCCCCAACCTTGAACGCCGGTTCCGCGAGACCGATTCAAGCTGGGTGCGCGAAGAACTCTCCCGCTTTCAGGCGATCACGAATTGCGAAGCCTGCAAAGGCCAGCGCCTGAAACCCGAAGCGCTCGCCGTGAAGATCGGCGGCAAGAACATCTCGGAGGCGACGGATTTGTCGATCAAGGCCGCCGACCGCTGGTTCACGGCGCTTGAAAAAGTGCTTTCAAAGAAGGAAATGGAAATCGCCGCGCGCGTGCTGAAGGAAATTCGCGAACGGCTGCACTTCCTCAACAATGTCGGGCTCGACTATCTGACGCTCGCCCGCGCGTCGGGGACGCTCTCCGGCGGCGAAAGCCAGCGCATCCGCCTCGCTTCGCAGATCGGATCGGGCCTCACCGGGGTTCTTTATGTTCTGGACGAGCCCTCGATCGGCCTTCATCAGCGCGACAACTCCCGCCTCCTTGAAACCTTGAAGCGGCTGCGCGATCTCGGCAATTCGGTGCTTGTCGTCGAACACGACGAAGATGCGATCAGGACCGCCGACCATGTCGTCGATATCGGCCCCGGCGCAGGCATTCACGGCGGGGAGATCATCGCGTCGGGCGATGTCGCGGCGATCATGAACACAAAGCGCTCGATCACCGGGGATTATCTCGCGGGCCGGCGCGAAGTGCCGATTCCGGCGAACCGGCGTCCCTATGACAGGAAGAAGGCGATCCGCGTCATCGGCGCGCGCGAAAACAATTTAAAGAGCGTCACCGCCGAAATTCCGATCGGGCTCCTCACCTGCGTCACCGGCGTCTCGGGCGGCGGCAAGTCGACCCTCGTCATCGAGACATTATATAAGGCCGCCTCGCGCCGGCTCTACAATTCGAAGGATGCGCCGGGCGCGCATGACCGCATCGAGGGACTTGAGGAGTTCGACAAGGTCATCGACATCGACCAGTCCCCGATCGGCAGGACGCCGCGCTCGAACCCCGCGACCTATACCGGCGCCTTCACGCCGATCCGCGACTGGTTCGCGGGCCTCCCCGAAGCGAAAGCGCGCGGCTATCAGCCGGGGCGCTTCTCGTTCAACGTGAAGGGCGGGCGCTGCGAGGCGTGTCAGGGCGACGGCG
>JBGSVH010000198.1:0-5961 GCA_041753055.1 Parvularculaceae bacterium | reverse complement strand
CGCATCCGGTGGTGGTGCGGACCTCCGCTGAAACCGGCGAAGGGCTCGCCGACTTGCGCGCCGGGCTTGCCGCGCTCGCCTGACGCCTCCTGCAATTGAGACTTTTTTAACCATTGGGGCGCGCATGCTGGCGCCATGGTGAAACGCGCCGAAAAGGAGCCGCAAGGGATCAACTCGCTGATCGCCGAGTTCGTGCGGCATCTGCGCGCCGAAAAGCGCGCCAGCGTTTATACCGTGCGAAATTATCAGGCGACCTTGGAGCGGTTTTCGCTTTTCCTCGCGGGTCACCTCGGCAGGACGCCTGACCGCGCTGCGCTTGAACGGCTTGAACTGCTCGATTTTCGCAGCTTCCTATCGCATCGACGTGAAGAAGGGCTCGGGCCTGCGTCGCTGAAGCTCGACCTGTCGGCGCTGAAAAGTTTCTACCGGTTCTTGAGCCGCCGTCACGATCTTCAAAACGATGCGATCGGCGCCATGCGCGGACCCAAGCTGAAAGCCAAACTGCCGCGTCCCGTTGACGCCGGCGGCGCTGACGCGTTGATTGCGCTGGCGGGTGAGGCGAAAGAGCCCTGGGTCGCGGCGCGCGATGTCGCGATCCTGACCTTGCTATACGGGGCGGGACTGCGGATCTCCGAGGCGTTATCGCTAAAGATCGCCGATTCGCCTTTCGGCGAAACGCTGCGCATCAAGGGCAAGGGCGGCAAGACCCGGCTTGCGCCGCTGCTTCCGGCGATCAGAGCCGCGCTCGGCGATTATCTGGCGCTGCGACCTGCGGCGAAGTCGGCGTCTGATCCCCTGTTTCTGTCGGTGCGCGGCAAGCCGCTCAGCGCGCGCATCGTGCAGCGCGACATGAAAAAGCACGCCCGCGCACTCGGGCTCGACGACAGCGCCACGCCGCACGCGCTGCGCCACGCTTTTGCAACGCATCTTCTCGTCGCCGGCGGAGACTTGAGATCAATCCAGGAATTGCTGGGCCACGCCTCGATTGCGGCGACACAGCGCTACACCAAAATCGAATCCGAAACGCTTCTCAAGGCGTATCGCAGCGCCCATCCGCGCGCGGATTAGCGCATCCGGTATTTGCGGTTATACTCGGCGAGGTCGCGCTTCAGCTCGGGCAGAAGCATGTAAAGCGCAATGATGTTCGGGATGCACATCCCGAACAGCATGGCGTCGATGAAATCGATGATCGAAGACAGAGAGATTGCAGCGCCGAACGACAAAAGGGCGCAAAGCGATAGCTTGAACGCGACGTCGACTTTCTTTGACGGGCCGAACACATAGGCCGCCGCCTGCGCGCCGTAAAACGCCCAGCTGACCAGCGTCGTGAAGGCGAAGAGGATCGAGGCGACAAGAAGAAGGACCGGAAACCAGCTGAAGGCGCTCGCGTAGGCGGCCGACGTTATTTCGATCCCGTGTTCGGGCGGATGAAAGAGATAAGGCTGATAGGCGCCGGTGACGATGACCACAAGCGCGGTGATCGTGCAGACAACGATGGTGTCGATAAAAGGTTCAAGCGAAGCGACGAAGCCTTCCGTCATCGGCTCGCTGGTTTTTACCGCCGCATGGGCGATCGCCGCCGAGCCGATGCCGGCCTCGTTCGAATAGGTCGCGCGCTTGATGCCGTTGATGAGGGCGCCGACCATGCCGCCGCCAGCGGCGTCGAGCCCGAAGGCGCCGTTGAAGATCGTCGCGAAGGCTTCCGGCACTTTTTCGATATTGAGAAAGATGATGACCAGCCCCGCGCCGAGATACAAAACCCCCATCGCCGGCACCAGAATGCCGGAGACGAAGCCGATGCGCCTGATGCCGCCGAGAATGACAACGGCGACCAGCGAGCACATGATGACGCCAAAAGTCAGCGGCGCGGTAATCCCCGTCACCGAGGAAAACTGGGCGTAGCTCTGGTTGACCTGCAACAGGCTGATCGAGCCGCCCATCGCCATCACGGCGAAATAAATCGCCGCCGCCTTGCCGAGCGTTTTCATGCCGCGGCGCCGAAAGACATCCTCGATATAATACATCGGGCCGCCAATGACGCGCCCGTCCGGCTGGATGCGGCGGTATTTCACCGCCAGCGCGCATTCGGCGAATTTCGACGACATGCCGAGAAATCCGGCGAGGATCATCCAGAACACGGCGCCCGGCCCGCCCAGCGCAATGGCGACCGGCACCGAGGCGATATTGCCAAGCCCGACCGTGCCCGACAGCGCCGAGGAGAGCGCCTGGAAATGCGAAATCTCGCCGTCATTGCCGCTGAGATGGTGTTTTTGCCGCCCCGAAACCAGCGCCAATGCATGGCCAAAGCCGGTCAGATTGACGAAGTGTAGCGACAGGGTGAAAACGACCGCGCCGACCATCAGCCAGACAACGACGAGCGGCAGGCTGACCCCGAACACGTCAACCGAATAGAAGATGACGCTGTTGACGGCGTTGCTGATCGGCGCAACGGCATTGTCTATCGTCTGTGCGATGGTTGCGCTGGCGTCATCAGTCATGAAAACTCCCTACCCGTCGTAAGATGCTAAGTTGAACAAATGCAATTATTCCGCGAATTGGCAAGGCTGATTTGCAGCCAAAAATAGTGCAGAAAGAGTTTGTGCGCGCTGCAAACTCAAATAAGTTGGCGGCCTTCCAATCGGTGCGGATTGTGAAACGGAATTGGCCTCGATGAGTGGCCAGAAGAGGTCGCCGGCATCTCCCCCGCTGGCGGCAAGGGAGCGGCGCCGGTCTTTGATCGGCGTCGCTTTCTTTTTGCAGCGATCAGCGGTCACAAGCCGCGCAGCGCCTGGTCGAGATCGGCTTGCAGATCGCCAAGATTTTCAATGCCGACTGAAAGCCGCACGAGCGAATCGTCAACGCCAAGTTCCTTGCGCCGCTCCGGCGGGATTGACGCGTGGGTCATCAAACCCGGATGTTCGATCAGGCTTTCAACGCCGCCGAGCGATTCCGCAAGCGTGAACAATTCGACCCGCTCCAGCATTGTCTTCGCTGCCTCAAGCCCGCCCTTGAGGTAAATCGTCAGCATACCGCCGAATGCGTCCATCTGGCGTTTTGCGACCTCGTGACCCGGATGGCTTTTAAGGCCGGGATAGGCGACGCGCGCAATCGCCTTGTGCGCCTGCAGCCATTCAGCGAGCGCCAGCGCGCTGGTGCAATGACGCTCAAGGCGGACGGCGAGCGTCTTCAACCCGCGCAGCGCCAGATAAGAATCGAACGGCCCCTGAATGGCCCCAACCGAGTTTTGCAGGAATTGCAGGCGTTCCCCGATCTCCTTGTCATTGACCACAAGTAAGCCGCCGATGACGTCGGAATGGCCGGCAATATATTTGGTCGCCGAATGCATGACGATGTCGGCGCCGAAATCGAGCGGCCTCTGGCAATAGGGCGAGGCGAATGTGTTGTCGCAGCCGACGATGACGCCGCGCTTTTTGGCGATCTGCGCAATCGCTTCAATGTCGACGATCTTCAGCATCGGATTGGTCGGAGTTTCGATCCAGACCAGTTTCGTCTCCGGCCGGATTGCCGCTCCGAAATTTTCCGGCTTGCCGAGGTCGACATAGGAAACCGACAACGCCGCCGACGATTTCCGGACGCGTTCGAACAGACGGTAAGTGCCACCATAGACGTCATCCATGGCGACGACATGCGAGCCGGCGGGAAAGAGTTCGAGCGCGGTTGAAATCGCCGCCATGCCGGACGCGAAGGCAAATCCGCGCGCGCCGTTTTCAAGATCGGCGATGCAGCGTTCATAGGCAAAGCGCGTCGGATTATGGCCGCGCGCATAGACAAAGCCCTTGTGCACGCCGGGGCTTTCCTGCGCATAGGTCGATGTCTGATAGATCGGCTGCATCACCGCGCCGGTCAGCGGGTCGGGCTCCTGGCCGGCGTGAATGACGCGGCTTTGAAAGGCGAGGCGGTTTTTTGTTTTTGTCATTGAGGTTTCTCTAGTGAAAGCCACAGGCGAAGGAGGTGCCGCTTTTGGCCGGGATCGGGGTAATCTTCATAATCGGTGCGCGCGTGAATGATCTGGTGGTTCGACAACAGCTGGATGTCGCCCGGTTCAAGGTCCATGTCGACATGAAAGTCGGGCGAGGCGGCGATGGCGTCATAGAGATCAAGGATCTCCGTCTCGATTGCTGACAAGGTTACGCCGGGGTGACGTGCTGCGGTCCGGAAATACTCCGCGTGATAAAAGGTGCGCAACACGCCATTGGCATATTGGCAGGGCGGCACCGGAATGACGGCCGCGCCTGTCGCCGCGTTCTCGTCGCGGGTGTCGAGCATGAACGGTTCAAAAAGCCGCGGCGCAAGATCGGGTCGGCGCCGCCGCAATTCATTGAAGACGCTGACCGACGAGGCGATCCGGCTCCTGCCGCCGGCCTTCGCCCGCCTGAGGCAGAAAAGCCCGACGATGTCGGCGGCGTCGCAGTGAAACGGAATGTCTTGCGTCGTCATATATTGGCGCACGAACGGGTCCGCCTTGTCCGCGCCGGTATCGCGAACATGGCCGAGAAGGTCGCCCTTGCGGTTCTGCGCGCCCGGCCGTCCGATATGCAGGCCAAGACACCAGAAAAAGATCGAGGCGCCGTCCTCGCCCCAGCGATCCGCGGGAAAGCCGCTTATCACCTGAAAGCCGCGGCCGTGCTCAATGTCCTCGCGCCAAGTGGCGATTTTCGCCGCAAGGCGCGGCAGCGGAAAATCCTCGCGCCGCAATTGGTTGAGCGCCTTGCCGCTGGCGCGGACTGCGTTGATGGCGGCGTCAATTTCGTCAACATCGCCCGCGTCGGCGCCAGCGCGCCAGCTTGCATCCGCCCGCATCTGATCGCCCGTCCACGCGGCGGGCGAGACGACAGCTCCGTTTGGCGCCCCGCCATGCGGGCGCGAGAAATAGTGAAGCGTCTGCTCCACGAACGAAAGATGAGGCGCACCGGGCATGAGCGGGGTTTTGCCCCGCCGATGCATTCCTTGTAAAGCGCCCCGATTTACCGGGCGCTTCTGGCTCAGCCGCGCTTGATGGCGATGCGCCGTGCTTCGGTGCGCGCACCAGCCGGTTTTGGCAGGGTCAGCTTGAGGACGCCGTTCTTGAATGTCGCCTCGACGCTGTCCGGATCGACGCTGAAGGGGAGCGTCATGGTCCGGGCAAAGGATCCATAGGATCGCTCCGTCACACGATATGCGCCGTCTTTCTCATCCTTGCGTTCAAATTTCTTCTCGCCGCTGATGGTCAAAAGATTATCGTTTATCCGCACGTCAAGATCTTTCTCCTCGACACCGGGAAGTTCGGCATCGACTTCAACGGCGCTGTCCGTTTCATGGACGTCGATGCGCGGTGCGCGCGCCTCTGCGAGGTCGTCGCGAAACAACGGGCCGGCGCCAAAACCGGTGACCGCATTTTCAAAAAGACGGTTCATTTCATGCTGCAGGCGGAAGAAGGGGTCGCCCGCGAACGGGTCCGAGCGGTCAGGCGTCGCTTCGTTGTTGCGACCAAAAACTGAAAGCGGTTTGAACATCTGCACCTCCATTGGGTTGAAACAATGAATTGCGCCGACGAAGGGAGCCGAAGGGAACGCGTCCGCCGGCGAGATTGAAATAGGCGCCGCGCCCGCGCCTTCAAGTGCGGCGAATTGGACGCCAGCTCTGATTGCACCAATACCCCGAAAAATGCCTATTCCGCTGATTTAAAAGCGAAAAAAAGTTTCATCCTACACCCCGCCAGCGGCCTTATGCTGGGGGCATGAAAAATGCAAAAAAATCCCCCGCCCGCCTCAGGCATCAACCCGCAACGCCGGCCAAGACGCGCCGCCGCGCGCATGTCGCCGAAATCACCCAGAAGGAACCCGCCGCCGGTCATCATGCCGGCTGCGATTTCTCGAATGGCATCGGGTTCGACCCCGCCCTGCGCAAACTCGCCGCGGCGCTGCGGATCGAGAAGGGCGCCGCCCGCGCCGTTGCGCGCGC
>JBGSVH010000197.1:0-7005 GCA_041753055.1 Parvularculaceae bacterium | reverse complement strand
GATCTCCTGGCGGCGTCGATGGCGGAAGGCGCGGCGCGGCGCCAAGGGCCGGCAGCCGGGTTGCGGCTATCGCCATCAATGCGATCAGAACCAGCAGTGAAGTTGCAATGAGAATCATGGAGTTGGCAGGTTTTCCTGTGGCGGGGTCGAGGCTGGCGGCAAGGCGGTTTTCAGCAGCGGGAAAACCCCCTACACCACGGACGAACCCTGACGAAAGGTCCGATGAGCGCCAGCGCCAATATCAACGCCGCAGCAAACGCGGTGGAAGCGCCGTCCGGCAAGGGCGCGGCTGACGAGAATTTTCCCGTCGGGTCGTTCCTGTTGCCGAAGCGGCTGCGCCCGCATGTCGCGACCTATTACGCTTTCGCCAGAGCGATCGACGATATCGCCGATGACGAGGCGCTGGGGCCGGCTGAAAAGATTCGCCGCCTCAAGGCGTTTGACGCGGCCCTCCGGGGCGAGCCGGGTTACGGCGCCGAATTCGAAAAGGCGCATGCGCTGCGCGGCAGCATGCGAGAAACTGGCGTGCCGACCATTCACGGGTCCGATCTCGTCGCCGCGTTTGTGCAGGACTGTGAGAAGCTGCGCTATCACTCATGGGACGAAGTCGTCGGCTATTGCGAGAAATCGGCGAACCCGGTCGGACGCTATCTCCTCGATCTCCATGGCGAGGAGAAATCCGGTTACAGATATTCCGACGCGCTTTGCACCGTCCTGCAAATCGTCAATCACCTTCAGGACTGTGCTGACGACAAGCGGACGCTTGACCGGGTTTATGTGATCGACAGCTGGCTCGCCGAGGAAGGCGGCAGTGTCGCCGATATCGACGGCGACAAGTGTTCGCCGGCGCTGCGCCGCGTCATCGACCGCATGCTGGATGGCTGCGATGCGCTGATAGTTGACGCACGCCGTCTTCCATTTGCGCTGAAGAGCCGTCACCTCGCGATGGAATCGGCGGTGATCGTCCGGCTGGCCGGACGCTTAATCGAATTGCTTCGCAAGGGTGATCCGCTGGCGGGGCGTGTAGCGCTCAAAAAACCCGATTTCGCATTTGCGGGAATCGTGGGGGCGGTATCAGGGTTCCTTGCGGCGGGGAGGGGCGCATGACGACAGCTGCGCTCGACGCCGACGCCGCGCGCCGTCACGCTGAAGAAACGGTGAAGCGCTCCGGCACGTCATTTGGCGCCGGCATGTCGATCCTGCCAAAGAAGCGGCGCGAGGCGATGCATGCGGTCTATGCTTTCTGCCGCGAGGTCGATGATATTGCTGATGATGATGGTCTTTCGCGCGCGGAGCGCCGGGCGCGACTTGCCGAATGGCGTCATGAAATCGACCGGGTGTACGACGGTAGGCCGCAAACCCCGACAGGATTGGCGCTGCTGGAGCCGGTGCGGGCGTTCGACATTCCGAGGCAGGAATTCCTGCTGATGATCGAAGGCATGGAGATGGACGCTGACGGCCCGATCGTCGCGCCTTCGATGGAAACGCTCCTCGCTTACACCCGCCGCGTCGCGGGCGCGGTAGGGATGATGTCGATGCCGGTTTTTGGCGCGCCGAAGGGCGAGGCGTCCGACCGTTTCGCGCTGTCGCTTGGCGATGCGCTGCAATTGACCAACATCCTCCGTGACGTTGCAGAAGACGCGCGGATCGGGCGGCTCTATCTGCCGGCTGAATTGCTTGAGAAGCACGGCGCGCCGAAGAACGCCGCAGCGATTGTCGGCGCGGCGGGGCTGTCAGAGGTTGCGCGGGATCTCGGCGCCGTCGCGGCGCAGAAATTTGACGATGCGCGCGCCGCGCTCGCCGGGGTCGACTGGCGCACGGTGCGTCCGGCGCTTTTGATGATGGGCGTTTACGAAGCGTATCTGCGCAAGCTTGACCGGCGCGGATGGGAGAAGATCGGCGAGCCGCTGAGACTTCCAGCCGCGGAGAAATTGGTGATCTCGGCCCGCTATGCGCTTGCGCCGCCGCTGCGCCGCGTCACCTGATCCGATCGCCATGAGCATTTCCGAACAACGCGTGCATATCATCGGCGCAGGCCTGTCTGGTCTTGCCGCCGCGGTCCGGCTCGCTGACGCCGGCGTCAAGGTCAGCCTTTACGAATCGGCCGGCCATGCGGGCGGGCGCTGCCGCTCGTTTTTCGACAAAACGCTTGAGCGCGACATCGACAATGGCAATCACCTGATCATGTCGGGCAATTACGCCGCGCTCGGGTTCTTGCAGCGTATCGGATCAGTGGACGCGCTGACGGGGCCTGCGGATGCGTCATACCCCTTTGTTGATGTGAATACCGGCCAGCGCTGGCGGGTTGCGATCAATGACGGAATGTTTCCAGCATGGGTATTCGACCCGGCGACCCGTGTGCCGGACACGCACATCTTCGATTATGTCAAAGCGGCGGGCATCGCCTTTGCGCGCAAGGATCAAACGGTCGCCGACATCGTCGACAAAGACAGCATTCTTTACAAGCGCTTCTGGGAACCGCTGACGCTTGCGGTGTTGAACACAACGCCCGAGATCGGGCAGGCGCAGCTTTTGTGGTCGGTGATCCGCGAGACGTTTTTGCTGGGCGGAAAGGCGTCGCGGCCGCTGGCGGCGAAAAAGGGGCTTGGACCTGCGTTCATCGACCCGGCGGTGACGTATCTCCAAACACGCGGCGCGGAGATTCGTTTCAATACGCGCCTGCGCGCGGCGGAATTTTCGCAAGGTCGCGTCAGCGCTCTTGATCTTGGCGAGGAAAAAATCGCGGTTGTCGACGGCGACGAAGTCATTTTCGCGGTGCCGCCGTCGCGATTGAAACAGCTGATGCCGGACCTTGATCCGCCGGACGACAACGCGTCCATCCTGAACGTCCATTACAGAACTCTGCATCCAGTCCCTCTGACGACGCTCGGCGATTCGCCGTTCATTGGCATGGTCTCGTCGGATGCGCATTGGGCGTTTGTGCGCGGCGATGTCGTCAGCCTGACGGTGTCGGCAAGCCACGCCATTGGCATGGACGAGACGCCAAACCAGAAGGCCGCCGACACCATGTGGCGCGATACGCAAGCAGCGCTCGATCTCGGCAATATGCCATACGAGGCGGTAAGGGTGATCCGCGAGCGCCGCGCCACGCCTGAGCAGTCGCCAGCGTCGGTCGCGAAGCGATTGAAAGCCGAGACGTCGGTGAAGAATCTGACGCTCGCCGGCGATCACACCGACACAAAGGTTCCCGCAACCATTGAAGGATCGATCAGATCAGGCGATAGAGCAGCCGCAATCGTGCTGAAACGCCGGAGGACCGCATGAACGGATTTATCGGAATTGTCTGCGGGTTGAAGTCCGAAGCTGAAGCGGTGCGCGCCAGCATGAAGGCGGCGCATGTCGACAAGAGCAACGTCAGGATCGGCGTATCGGGCGCCAATGCGGCGCGCGCGGAGGAAATCGCGCAAGGGTTTCTTGACGAGGGCGCCAGGGCTATTGTCAGTGCGGGGCTTTGCGGCGGGCTCGATCCATCGCTGAAGAGCGGCGATATCGTGCTGGGCGAGCGGGTGGTTTCCAATTCTGGCGAGATTGTCATCGCCGACAAGACACTGTCGGCGGCGGCCGACAAATTGTCACCCAAACATGTGGCGATTTTCGGATCGGATGAAATTGTCGATTCGGTCGAGAAGAAAAAGGCGCTTTTCGACCGCTACGCCGCCGAGACGGTCGACATGGAAAGTCACGGCGCGGCGCGCGCGGCGGCAAGTGCAAATATCCCGTTCATTGCAATAAGAGTTGTTGCTGACGACGCGTCGCGGGCGCTGCCAAAGGCGGCGCTGCGCGCGGTGACGGCGTCGGGCGGCGTCAATGTGATGAACGTCCTTGTCGACTGCATGAAGGCGCCGCAGCAGTTTGAGGAAATCTTCGCGCTCGGCCGCGATTCTGGCGCCGCGACCGAGGTCTTACGCCGCGATTTCGGCCTCTACCTTGCCGCTTTTCTTCTCGCTCTCGATCTTTGACATCTGTTCGGCGACGATTGCTTCGTGTACGTCCTTCGCCGGCCGAGCCTTTGACAGATCAATCTCCGGCGCCATCGGGCCTTCGGTCGGAATGGCGAAGATGTTTTTCAGCTTCATCATCTTCATTGGGTTTTTGACCGCGTCCATCGCCGCCGTCGGCTCATAGCCGCAATGCGCCATGCAGTTCGAGCATTTCTCGTATTTGCCGGTGCCATAGCTGTCCCAATCGGTCGTATCCATCAGTTCACGGAACGATGGCACATAGCCTTCACCGAGAAGATAGCACGGCTTTTGCCAGCCGAAGACATTTCGCGTCGGCGATCCCCATGGCGTACACAGGTATTCTTCATTGCCCGCAAGAAAATTGAGGAACAAGGTTGAATGCGAGAGGTTCCACTCGCGCCCGCGCTCCTTGCCTAGGCGGAAGACGTCGCGGAAAAGGTTCTTGGTCTTCTCGCGCGACAGGAAGTGATCCTTGTCTTCAGCGCGCTCATAGGCGTAGCCCGGCGAGATTGAAATATTGACGCCAAGGTCAGTTGCAAAGTCGAGATAGTCCGCGACCTGTTTCGCCGACATATTGTCGAAGATCGTCGCATTGACGTTGACCTGAAAACCTTTTTCCTGCGCCGCCTTGATCGCCTTGACGGCGATCTTGAAGGTGCCCTTCTGGTCGACGGCGCGGTCGTGTTCTTCTTCAAGCCCGTCAAGATGGACTGAAAAGAACAGGAACGGCGAGGGCTTGAAGAGATCGAGCTTCTTTTCAAGGAGCAATGCGTTAGTGCACAGCGACACGAATTTCTTGCGCGCGACAATGCCTTCGACAATTGCGCCGATATCCTTGTGAATGAGCGGCTCGCCGCCTGGAATGGCGACAACCGGCGCACCACATTCATCAACCGCCTCAAGGCATTCCTCAAGCGTCAGCCGCTTGTTGAGGATCGGCGCCGGGTAATCGATCTTGCCGCAGCCGGGGCAGGCGAGATTGCAGCGAAACAACGGCTCAAGAAACAGGACAAGCGGATAGCGCTTCTTGCCCATGAGCGTCTGCTTCATGACGTAAGCGCCAACCCGAACCTGCTGGTGAAGTGAAACTGTCATCCCCGTACTCCGTTCTTTTCTTTCTTGTCAGGCGGCTTCCACCGCGCTTTTTATTCAGGCGGTCTCGACCGCCATTCTAAATCAGGCGGTTTCAACCGCCCAGGCGTCCATCGCCGCTTTCGGGCGCGGCACGTCTGCAAGGTCGGCGGGCAATTTGAAGTGAACATTCTCGCGCACGCCGTCGAGGGTTTCGACGCTGACATCGCGAACGGTCTTCAGCTTGGCGATGGTTTCCTGCACCAGCGTTTCGGGCGCTGAAGCGCCGGCGGTGACGCCGACGGTTTTGACGTCCTTGATCCAGCCGAGATCGAGCATGCCCGCATCTTCGATGAGATAGGCGGGCAGGCCGAAATTCTGGCCGATTTCGCGCAGGCGGTTTGAATTCGAGGAATTATGCGCGCCGACGACGAGCAGCAGATCGATCTTCTTGCAGAGTTCGATCACCGCCGTCTGGCGGTTTTGCGTCGCATAGCAGATGTCGCGTGTATCGGGGCCGATGATGGCGGGAAAACGCGCTTTGAGGGCCGCAATCACATCCTTGGTGTCGTTGACCGACAGGGTCGTCTGGGTGACGAAGGCGACGCGCGCCGGGTCCCTGACGCTGAGCGATGCAACTTCATGCGGTTCGGAGATGACGTGAACAACGCCCGGAATCTGCCCGAGCGTTCCTTCAACTTCCGGATGGCCGAGATGCCCGATGAGGACGATGTCAAAATCCTTTTCGGCGTAACGCCGGCCTTCCTTGTGGACTTTCGTCACCAGCGGACAAGTCGCGTCGATCACGCCGAGGTCACGCAATTGCGCGCCGTCTTCGACTTTTCTGGAAACGCCATGGGCGGAAAATACGGTGACGGCGCCGACCGGCACTTCATCGATTTCCTCAACGAAGATGGCGCCCCGGTCGCGCAAGGTATCGACGACGCGCTTGTTGTGGACGATCTCGTGGCGGACATAGACAGGGGCGCCATATTTTTCGAGCGCGCGCTCGACAATATCGATGGCGCGTTCAACGCCGGCGCAAAACCCCCGCGGCTGGGCCAGGATAACGCGCAAAGCCGTTCTGTCGTCGCTCATGCCGAAAATCCTTTCCTCTTGCCCCGCCTGTCCCTCAGCCACTGACCCGAGGCGCGAAACCCGACTGCGCCGCTGGGTGGTTGGCCCTTATTCCATGCGCCTTTAAGGCGGGCAACCGTGACGCCGCCGGTTCTGGCGGGGTGTTGCCGGCGGGCTATAACCCGATCTTTGCCGCAGTGCAAAAAAATGTCGCCAGCGGCGGCCTGTGTCTCACCGGATTTTGACCGGCCGGGCGCGCCAGTTGGCCCAGGGCCGCCGGTCCGATAGGCTCCGTTCGGGGGACAAATTGTAAGGGTGGGGCGTCGATGCTGTCGTTTTTCAATAAAAATACCGAATCCAGCCTGCCGGGCGGGATCTGGCCGAAGACGAAAATTGTCGCGGCGCTGAAGCGGCGGTACAAGTCCGTCGACGATCTTGGCGAGGAAAGCGGCTACGACGTTTACGGCGTCACCGATGGCGAGATTCGGTTCGCGGTTGTGATGGCGCTGGTCTCGGGCGCTCCCGACAAGGTGTCCGAAGTCGGCTTTCTCGCCCGCTTTTCCGGCTTCAATTTCAGCCAGTCTCAACTCGAAAGCGTCAACCGCAACCTTCATATCTCGATAGCGGCGTTCAATTCCGATGGCGATCTTTACCTGATCGGGGGCGTTTCCGCCGAGGGTGAATTCAACGACGGGACCTTCACGCTGATCCTTGAGGCGTGGAAGCGCGATCTTCTTGTCATCCTGCAGTCGATCAGTCTGTCGCAGACGCTGGCGGACGCCTTGCCGATGGCGAAACTCGACGCCGTCCGGCGATTTGCGATTAATGCCGCGCCGCACGCTGAGGGCGACGCCGGCGCGCTGTTTGCGGCGTT
>JBGSVH010000196.1:0-24804 GCA_041753055.1 Parvularculaceae bacterium | reverse complement strand
GCTTGTTTGCGCAAACCGCTTGTTTGGTTGCGACTTCAAAAGGACATCGGTGATGACCTTTTCGCGTGGAATGTTGTGCGTTCTCGCCTGATCGACAATCTGCTTTTCAACCAGCGGCGTCCAGACATAACCGGGGCAGATCGTGTTGCAGGTGATGCCGGTCTGCGCAGTTTCAAGCGCGACCACTTTGCCAAGGCCGACAACACCGTGTTTCGCGGCGACATAGGCGGATTTAGATGGCGACGCGACGATGCCATGCGCCGAAGCAATGTTGATGATCCGCCCCCAATTGCGCTGCTTCATTGCCGGCAAAGCGGCGCGGATGGCGTGGAAGGCCGATGAGAGGTTGATCGCCAGAATCGCGTCCCATTTGGCGACCGGAAATTCGTCAATGGCGGCGACATGCTGAATACCGGCATTGTTGACGAGGATGTCAATGTCACCGATTGCGTCACGGGCGAAAGCAATCATGCCCGCGATGGCGGCGGGATCGGACATATCAGCGTCTGAGTAGGCGACCTGAACGTTCTGATCAAAGGCGATGCGATCGCGCAGTCTGTCAATTTCCGCGCGATCTCCAAATCCATTGAGGACGATGCCGGCGCCGTCCATCGCAAGCCTTTCGGCGATGCCTAGCCCAATGCCGCTCGTCGATCCGGTGACAAGCGCCACTTTGCCGTCGAGCGGCCTTGCGCCTTTGACCGTTGTTACAGTTCGGACTTTCTCCATCGTGTTCATGACTGCTCTCCCTTATGGGCGCGTTACCGCGCAGTATTTTTGCAGGCCAACAGTCGCTGAAAAGGGATCAGATATGAAATGCTGAAATTGCATTGGATCGATACGGCGCTACCCCGCCGCCTGGGCGCTCACGAACCTGTTATTCAGCGCGGGCATTGAAGTCATAGAAAACCGGCATGAGCGCCTTGCATGCGATCGGCGTAGATTAGCGCTTCGAAGGCGCGCCAATGGGCGCGGCCATTCGCGAATGCAAAGCGGTTACAATCATGAAACGCCTGTTACGCCTGACCGGTATCGCCCTGTTTACGGCGCTGAGCCTGTTTTTGATCGCCTTTGGCGTCCTGTACGCGTCCGTCACTAATTTGCTGTGGTTTCACGAGGCGGCGGTGCCGCCGTCAGCGCTTGAAGAGGTGCGTCCACTCTATTTTGCACTCATGAAGCTGATTGGCGGTTCGGCCGGCTCACTCGGCCTTTTGGGTCTTTATGTAACTTTCGACCCACTGCGCCGCGGATCTGTCTTGGCGCCGATCGCGCTCGCCGCCGCCTATTCAACCGCCATTACCATGGCCGCATTTGTTGCGGAAAAGCTTGCCGCGGCAACCGGCGCTCCAACTTCATGGCATATCATGGGCGTCCTCTTGGCCCTGACGGCGGTGAGCCTTTTCTCGTCGCTCGGCGGTCGCCCAAAGGCAATGCCAAGAAAATAACCGCCAATCTATTGAACCCCGCGAAAAAACATCGCCGGCTTAGCGATTTTGATCGCTCTTCAAATGCTTCGCGCGATGTTTCAGGTTCCGGCCACCGGAGTGCGGCAGGCGGTCAGCCCTTGATTGCTCCGCTGACAAGTTCCCAGTTTCACCTTTACTGGTGCGCCATTGCCGCCCTGGGCCGCGAACTGGTCGTGCAGCGGCTGCGGCGTTCGTCTGACGCCCTGTTGCAACAGGCGTCCACGCTCGTTCCACGGCTAACTGTCCGGGTCGTCGATCAGCGGCGTTGGCTTGGCCAGGGTCTTGAGATCGCCGGGATTGGCAATCTCGATTTCGGCGTTGGCGACCGTCACCCCATAGGGTTTCAGCGTTGCAAAGGCGCGCGAAAGATTTTCCGGCGTCATCCCGAGCAGCGACGCCAGCAATTTCTTTTCAATCGGCAGCACGACATGCCCGGCGCCTTGTTGCTCAGCATCGAGCCGCAAAAGATAATTCGCCAGCCGCTCAACACCGGACCGCAATTTCAGGTTCTTTTGCGCCTTGACGACTTGGCGAAAGCAGGCAGCGAGTTCGCCGACCATGGCGATGCTAAAAGCGCCGTCATCCACCATCGCCGCACGAATGTTTTCCGATGGAATCATCAAGATGCTTGATGCATCCAGCGTTCGCGCCGACATCAGATAGGGCGCATCCCTGATCAGCGCGGCAAGGATGAAGGTGGAAACCGGCCGCGCGATTGAAATGGTCGATTCATGATCGCGCCAGTTGCTGAACAATTCGACGCCGCCATCGACGACGACATGAAGGAAATCGGCGGGATCGCCTTCGCGGATGAGAACGACATGCGCCGGGAAACGCTGGAAAAACGATCCCGTCAAAAGCTGATCGAACGCCCCGTCGGTCATCCCGCGAAAGAGACTTAACTCTTTGACTTGATTACGGTTTTCCGGGCGCATCGACGATTCGGCTTTCGCTGGTTCGTGTAGCCGCCAAGATGACTGTCGCTTGATAATTGTCAAGCGTTAGCTTCAGTGCGGGCAAGCGCCGGGCTGACTAATGCCAATCGCCCGCACCGACTTTGCGGCAACGAGGCTTGTTTCGTCCGCCTAAGCACGAAACTTGACTTGCCTCAAAAACCGGGCGCGCCCGCCGAACAATTAACGATCCGCCAGTCGCGCAATTTTCTGCGCGCCAAACACGGATGGCTGCAATGACAACGCTCGCAACAGTAAAGCCGATTGATCGCCAACGCGCGCTTGGCGCCAGTACAATCGCCTTTACGGCTTGTTTCGCCGTGTGGACGATTTTTTCGATCATAGGCATCCAGATCAAGAAAGATCTCGGGCTTAGCGAAACGCAATTCGGGTTGCTGATCGGTACGCCCATCCTGACCGGTTCTCTGACGCGCCTGATCCTCGGCATCTGGACAGATCAGTATGGCGGTCGGCGCGTTTATGTGGCGGTAATGCTGTCAGCGGCGTTGGCGACGATCCTGCTGACCCTCGCACATACATATGTGCAATTCCTGGTCGCCGCGCTCGGCGTCGGAATCGCCGGCGGATCGTTTGCGGTCGGCGTCGCGTATGTTTCCAAATGGTACCCGGCGGAAAAGCAGGGGACTGCGCTTGGCGTCTTCGGCGCCGGTAATGTCGGCGCGGCCGTGACAAAGTTCACAGCGCCTTTCGTCATGGTCGCTTATGGCTGGCAGGCGGTTGCGCAAATCTGGGCGGGCGCGCTTGTCGTCATCGCCATCGTGTTCTGGCTGGTCACGAAAGACGATCCGGCGCATGTCGCGCGCCGCAGGGTGGGCGAAAAGGGGAAAGGAGCGCTGCTGCAGCTTGAGCCGCTGAAGAACCTGCAGGTCTGGCGGTTTTCGCTGTATTATTTCTTCGTATTTGGCGCCTTCGTCGCGCTCGCGTTGTGGCTGCCGCGATACCTTGTCGGCGTTTATGATCTCGATATCAAACATGCCGGCGTCATCGCGGCATTCTACTCTATTCCGGCCAGCCTGTTCCGGATTTACGGCGGCCACCTTTCGGACCGTCAGGGGCCACGCCGCGTCATGTACTGGACGTTCGGCGCCTCGATCCTATTCCTGTTCATGCTGTCTTATCCGAAGACGGACTATGTCATCCACGGCATCGAAGGCCCGATCGCGTTTTCAACCGAGATGGGGCTTGTTCCCTTCATCATCTGCATATTCGGTCTCGGCTTTTTCATGTCGCTTGGAAAAGCGGCGGTCTACAAGCACATCCCCGTCTATTATCCGGAGCATGTCGGTTCCGTTGGCGGTCTCGTCGGCATGATCGGCGGCCTCGGCGGCTTCATCCTGCCTATTCTTTTCGGCGTGATGAACGACCTCACCGGCATCTGGACAAGCTGCTTCATGCTGCTGTTCGGCGTCGTCGCGGTCGCGTTCATCTGGATGCACCTGTCGATCCTGCACATGGAAAGGAAGGCGCTCGGCAAGGAGCTGAGTGCGCTTCCCGAGTTTCCAGAAATGCAGGAGATCCACACCAAGGAACGGGGCAAGGCGATGTCTCCGGTAATCGAGGACTGGCGTCCGGACGACGACGCTTTTTGGAAAGAAAAGGGTCAAAAAGTCGCCAATCGCAATTTGTGGATTTCGATCCCGGCCCTGCTGCTCGCCTTCTCGGTCTGGATGGTGTGGAGCGTCGTCGTCGCCAAGCTGCCGGCGATCGGGTTCAACTACACAACCGACCAGTTGTTCTGGCTGGCGGCGCTGCCTGGCCTGTCCGGCGCAACGCTCCGCATCTTCTATTCCTTCATGGCGCCGATTTTCGGCGGCCGCCTTTGGACGACGCTGACGACAGCATCGCTTCTCATTCCCGCTTTCGGCATCGGCTATGCCGTGCAAAATCCTGAAACGCCGTACTTTATCTTCCTGGTGCTGGCGCTGCTTTGTGGCCTCGGCGGCGGCAATTTCGCATCGTCGATGGCAAATATTTCCTTCTTTTTCCCGAAGAAAGAAAAAGGCAACGCGCTGGCGCTTAACGCCGGTCTTGGCAATCTCGGCGTCTCGGTCATGCAGTTTGTTGTCCCGATCGTCATTACCGCAGGGGTTTTCGGCGCCGTCGGCGGCGAGCCTCAATTGGCGAATGGCGGTCAGGAACTCTGGCTGCAGAACGCCGGCTTCATCTGGGTGCCTTTCCTCCTGATCGCCACGGTCGCGGCCTGGTTCGGCATGAACGATATCGCGTCGGCGAAGGCGTCCTTCTCCGAACAGTCGGTGATCTTCACACGCCGGCATAACTGGATCATGTGCTGGCTCTATACCGGCACATTCGGATCCTTCATTGGCTATTCGGCCGGCTTTCCGCTGCTGATGAAAACGCAGTTCCCGGACGTCAACGCGCTGCAGTTCGCCTTTCTCGGACCGCTTGTCGGCGCCTTGTCGCGGTCGATGACCGGATGGGTCTCCGACAAATGGGGCGGCGCGCGCGTTACCTTCTGGGTCTTCACGCTGATGATCGTTGCGGTCGGGGGCGTTCTCTACTTCCTCGGAATCAAAGACCAGCCCGGCGCGTTCTGGGGCTTCTTCGCGATGTTCATGATCCTGTTCTTCGCAACAGGCGTCGGCAACGCGTCAACCTTCCAGATGATCCCGGTGATCATGCGCGAAGAAATGCCGCGTCTCATGCCACAGCTTGATGCGACACAGCGCGTCCGCCAGGCCGATAAAGAATCCGCCGCGATCATCGGTTTCACGTCGGCGATCGCCGCTTATGGCGCGTTCTTCATTCCGAAATCCTACGGCACGTCAATTTCGCTGACAGGCGGGCCGGAAGGTGCGTTGTGGGCCTTCCTGATTTTCTACGTCACCTGCGCGGCGCTGACCTGGATTGTCTATTCGCGCAAGGGCGGAATGCTCCACGACATCGAGCGCGGCCGCAAGGCGCCGACGGTCAAGACGCTGCCGCAAGGAGAACCCGCATGAGCCGCATTCTTGACCGCCTCACCTATTTCAAGAATCGCGTCAGCGAATTCTCGAACGGCCATGGCGTCCTCACCAGAGACGACCGCAGCTGGGAGGACAGCTACCGCAAGCGCTGGCAGCATGACAAAATCGTGCGCTCAACCCACGGCGCCAATTGCACCGGTTCGTGCAGCTGGAAAATTTATGTCAAGGGCGGCATCGTCACCTGGGAAACGCAGCAGACGGATTATCCACGAACACGGCCCGATCTTCCCAATCATGAACCGCGCGGCTGTTCGCGCGGCGCGAGTTACAGCTGGTATCTTTATAGCGGCAACCGTCTCAAGCATCCGCTGATCCGCAGCCGCCTTTTGAAACTCTGGCGCGAGGCCAGAACGACGAAGCCGCCGGTCGCCGCATGGGCGTCGATTGTCGAAGACCCCGGCAAGCGCAGTTCCTATGTGAAGCAGCGCGGTCTTGGCGGGTTCGTCCGGGCGACCTGGGATGAAACCAACGAAATCATCGCCGCCGCTAACGCCTACACTGCCAAGACATATGGCCCCGATCGCGTCTTCGGCTTTTCGCCGATCCCGGCGATGTCGATGGTCTCCTACGCTGCAGGCTCTCGCTATCTGTCGCTGCTTGGCGGCGTTTGCATGAGTTTTTACGACTGGTATTGCGACCTGCCGCCCGCGTCGCCGATGACATGGGGCGAGCAAACGGATGTTCCCGAAAGCGCCGACTGGTACAATTCCGGTTTCCTGATGCTTTGGGGCTCGAACGTTCCGCAAACGCGAACGCCGGATGCGCATTTCTACACTGAGGTTCGCTACAAGGGCGCAAAAAGCGTCGTCATTTCGCCCGATTATTCGGAAGCGTCGAAATTCGGTGACGTCTGGCTGTCGCCGAAACAGGGAACGGATGCGGCGCTCGCCATGGCCTTCGGCCATGTCATCCTCAAGGAATTCTATATCGACCGCCAAGCGCCGTATTTCCACGACTATGCGCGCCAATATACCGACATGCCGATGCTGGTGCGGCTCGTCCGCAAGGACGGCCGGCTGGTTCCGGACCGGCTGTTGCGGGCGTCGGACTTCGACGGCGCGCTCAAGGAGACAAACAATCCCGAATGGAAGACAGTCGCCATTGACGGTCGAAGCGGCAACATTGTCTGTCCGCGCGGCTCAATTGGATTCCGCTGGGGCGAACAGGGAAAATGGAACCTTGAAGAACGGGATGGCGACGGCGCTGCGGTCGAACTCGCATTGACGCTCAAGGGCCGCGAAGATGAGCTCGTGTCGGTCGCCTTCCCTTATTTTGGAAATCGCAAGCACGATTACTTCCATGGAACCGACCATCCGGACGTCCTTGAGCGCCAGGTTCCGGCAAAGCGCCTTCACCTTGCGGATGGTGAGACGCTGGTGGTTTCCGTTTTCGATCTCTTTCTCGCCAATTACGGCGTCGATCGCGGATTTGAGAGGGACACCGTCGCAAAATCCTATGATGACGATGCGCCCTACACGCCCGCGTGGCAGGAGAAGATCACCGGCGTTCCGCGCGATAAAGTGATCGCCGTTGCGCGCGCCTTCGCCGACAACGCCGAAAAGACCCATGGCAAATCGATGGTCATTCTCGGCGCCGGGCTGAACCACTGGTATCACATGGACATGAATTACCGCGGCATCATCAACATGCTGGTGATGTGCGGTTGCGTCGGTCAGTCGGGCGGCGGGTGGTCGCACTATGTCGGACAGGAAAAGCTCCGCCCGCAGACGGGCTGGCTGCCGCTTGCCTTCGCGCTCGACTGGGCGCGCCCGCCGCGGCAGATGAATTCAACGTCCTGCTGGTATGCGCACACCGATCAGTGGCGTTATGAAACGCTCAGGCTCGACGAGATCATTTCGCCGCTCGCGCCGGAAGGAACATGGTCCGGCAGCCTTATTGATTTCAATGCCCGCGCCGAGCGCATGGGCTGGTTGCCGTCTGCGCCGCAATTGCAGAAAAATCCGTTGCAGGTTGCAAAAGACGCCGCCGCCGCCGGCATGGAAGCAAAAGACTACGTCGCCCGCGAATTGAAATCGGGCGGCCTTAAAATGTCCTGCGACGATCCTGACGACCCTGCGAACTGGCCGCGCAATCTATTTGTGTGGCGGTCAAACCTGCTCGGCTCATCCGGCAAGGGCCACGAATATTTCCTGAAACATTTGCTCGGGACCTCGCACGGCGTGCAAGGAAAGGATCTCGGATCCACCGGCGGGCAAAAGCCGGAAGATGTCGTCTGGCGTGAAGAAGCGCCGGAAGGAAAACTCGACCTTCTCGTCACCATCGACTTTCGTATGTCGACGACCTGCGTTTATTCCGACATCGCACTGCCGACGGCGACGTGGTACGAGAAGAACGATCTCAACACTTCCGACATGCATCCGTTCATTCACCCGTTGACCAGCGCGGTCGACCCTTTGTGGGAATGCCGGAGCGACTGGGATATATTCAAGGGCCTCGCGAAGAAATTTTCAGAAGTGTCGCCTGAAGTATTGGGTGTCGAAAACGACGTCGTGCTCGTGCCGATCCAACATGACAGCCTTGGCGAGCTTGCCCAACCGCTCGGCGTCAAGGACTGGAAGCGCGGCGAGGTCGAGCCGATCCCCGGCAAGACCATGCCCGCCGTCGCCGTCGTCGAACGCGATTATCCGAACCTCTACAAACGCTTCACGGCGCTCGGTCCCTTGATGGCGAAAATCGGCAATGGCGGAAAAGGCATCGCCTGGAACACCGAACGCGAGGTTGATAATCTCAAAGCGCTGAACGGCGTCGTCGCCGAAGACGGGCCGACAAAAGGCATGGCGCAGATCAACAGCGATATCGACGCCGCCGAAGTCGTGCTGATGTTGGCGCCCGAAACCAACGGCGAAGTTGCAGTGAAGGCTTGGAATGCGCTGTCAAAAGCGACAGGACGCGAGCACGCGCATCTCGCGCTGCCGAAGGAAGACGAGAAAATCCGCTTCCGCGACGTCGTCGCACAACCGCGAAAAATCATCTCCTCGCCGACCTGGTCGGGTATTGAGTCGGAAAAGGTCTGCTACAACGCCGGCTACACCAATGTTCACGAACTGATCCCGTGGCGCACGCTGACCGGCCGTCAGCAGCTGTATCAGGATCATCTGTGGATGCGCGCCTTTGGCGAGACGCTCTGTGTTTATCGTCCGCCGATCGACACCAAGACCATCGGGCCGATTATCGACCGCAAGGGCAATGGCGAAAAACAGATCGTTCTGAATTTCATCACACCGCACCAGAAATGGGGCATTCACTCGACCTATACCGACAACCTTTTGATGCTCACGCTGTCGCGCGGCGGCCCGATTGTCTGGCTTTCCGAGACCGACGCGAAAGAAGCCGGCATCGTCGATAACGACTGGGTCGAAGCTTACAACACCAATGGCGCGCTCACTGCGCGCGCCGTCGTGTCGCAGCGCGTCAAACCCGGCATGATCATGATGTATCACGCCCAGGAAAAGATCGTGAATGTCCCCGGTTCGGAAGTAACCGGCCATCGCGGCGGTATTCATAACTCAGTGACGCGCACCGTCCTGAAGCCAACCCACATGATCGGCGGTTATGCGCAGCAATCATACGGGTTCAACTACTACGGAACCGTCGGCTCCAACCGCGACGAATTCGTGATCGTCAGAAAAATGAAAAATGTTGACTGGCTGGATACGCCGGCAAAAGCGCTGGAGGCAGCAGAATGAAAGTCCGCGCTCAAATATCGATGATCCTCAATCTCGACAAATGCATCGGGTGCCATACCTGTTCAGTCACTTGCAAGAATGTCTGGACCAGCCGCGAAGGCGTTGAGTACGCCTGGTTCAACAATGTCGAGACCAAGCCCGGCATCGGTTACCCTGACGACTGGGAAAATCAGGCGCGCTGGAACGGCGGCTGGAAACGAAAATCGAACGGTAAGCTCGAACCGAAAATGGGCGGCAAGCTTGCAGTTCTGTCGAAGATCTTCGCCAATCCGGACCTCCCGGAAATCGACGATTACTACGAGCCGTTCACCTTCGATTACGAGCACCTGCAAAAGGCGCCGGAAATGAAGGCGACGCCGACGGCGCGGCCGCGGTCGCTGATCACCGGCGAGCGCATGGAAAAAATCAACAAGGGACCGAACTGGGAAGAAATTCTCGGCGGCGAGTTTTCAAAACGGTCCGCCGACTACAATTTCGAAAATGTCGAGAAGCACATTTACGGCCAGTTCGAAAACACCTTCATGATGTATCTGCCGCGTTTGTGCGAGCATTGCCTCAACCCGTCATGCGTCGCCGTTTGTCCCTCCGGCGCCATCTACAAGAGAGAGGAAGACGGCATCGTCCTCATCGATCAGGACAAGTGCCGGGGCTGGCGCATGTGCGTTTCGGGATGTCCTTACAAGAAGATCTATTACAACTGGAGCACCGGAAAATCGGAAAAATGCATTCTCTGCTATCCGCGGCTTGAAGCGGGGCAGCCGACGATCTGCTCTGAAACCTGCGTCGGGCGCATCCGCTATCTCGGCGTCGTCCTTTATGACGCCGACCGCATCGAACAGGCGGCGTCGGTCGAAAAGGAAACCGATCTTTACCAGAGCCATCTCGACATTTTCCTCAATCCCAATGATCCGGATGTGCAGCGCCAGGCCCGCGCCGACGGCGTACCGGAAGCATGGCTCGAATCCGCGAAAAAGTCGCCAATCTGGAAAATGGCGATGGAGTGGAAGATCGCCTTCCCGCTGCACCCGGAATACCGGACCTTGCCGATGGTCTGGTACGTGCCGCCTTTGTCGCCCATTCAATCGATGGCGGAAGTCGGCGCCTTTGGTGAAAAAGGCGCGATGCCAAATGTCCGCAGTCTTCGCATTCCGATAAGATATCTCGCCAACCTTTTGACCGCCGGCGATGAAGAACCAGTTGCAAAAGCGCTTGAAAAACTGATCGCCATGCGCGCCTACATGCGCTGCGTTCATTACGAGAACAATATCGACCCGACCTTGCCGAGAAAAGTCGGCATGACCGCCGAACAGATCGGCGACATGTACCAGCTGATGGCGATCGCCAATTACGAAGACCGCTTCGTCATTCCGACATCACACCGGGAATATGCGGAAAACGCCTACGACCTTCGGGGCGGATGCGGATTTTCATTCGGCGACGGATGCGGCGAACCAAAGAATGCACCGCAATGGACGGGCCTGTTCGCCAAGACGCCATCCAAGGAAAAAGCGTGAGGAGAGATATCATGTCAAATTCGTTCAAGGCCCTGAGCGCGCTTCTCTCCTATCCGACGCAGGAGTTGAAAGACGCCGCTGGCGAAATCGGCGGCATCTTGCGGGCCGAAGCGCTCGCGCCGGGCTGGGCGTTGTCGCAACTCGACCGCCTGATCCTCGAGCTTGAAACGCTCGAACTCTACGAGCTTCAGGAACGGTATGTGTTTCTGTTCGACCGGACCCGGTCGTTATCGTTGCATCTGTTCGAACATGTTCATGGCGAGTCGCGCGATCGCGGGCAGGCGATGGTCGATTTGAGATCGCTTTACGAAGAAGCCGGTCTCGACGCCGACCAGCGCGAACTCCCAGATTTTCTTCCGATGTTTCTTGAATACCTTTCGACGCGCCCGGCATCCGAGGCGCGCGCGCTTCTCGCCGAGCCGCAGACCGTCATCGCTGCGCTGAAAGAGCGCCTCGCCAGACGCAAGTCACCCTATGCGGCCGTGTTGCGCGTTCTTGAGTCGATCGCTGGCGGCGACCCTTCGCCGCGCGAGCTCGACGAATTGCGAAAGGTGCCTGACGATAATCCCGACGATCTGGAAGCGCTTGATGCGGCCTGGGAGGACCGACCCGTGATCTTCGGTCCAAACGATGCGGCGTGCGCGCCTCAGCAAACACCATTCAATACGGAGAATTGAAGCGATGGGAAATTACTTCAATCAGTTTCTCTTTGGTTATTATCCTTATGTCTGCCTCGCGGTTTTTGCGATCGGATCAATCCTTCGCTTTGAACACGGACAACACTCCTGGCGTTCGGGCTCAAGCCAGTTGCTGCGCCGGAAACAATTGGTGCTCGGCAGTGTTCTCTTCCATGTCGGCATTCTGATCATTTTCGCGGGACACTTTGTCGGACTGCTGACGCCAATCGCGGTGTTTGATGCGCTTGGCGTATCACATGGCGCCAAGCAGATGCTGGCGATAGTCGCCGGCGGCGTTGCAGGCCTTTTGTGTCTGATTGGCATCGTATTGCTGACCCATCGCCGGCTTTTCGACGCGCGCATTCGCGCAACGTCGAGTTTTGGCGACACCGCGATCCTGCTTCTCCTTTTTGCGCAACTGCTGCTTGGCCTCGCGACCATTCCCGTGTCGATGCAGCATCTCGACGGCCATGAGATGACGAAATTCATGGAATGGGCGCAGCGCATCTGGACGTTTCGCACCGGGCCGGCCGAACTCATCGCTGACGCCCACCCGATTTTCAAGGCGCACCTGACGCTTGGACTGACAATCTTTCTGGTTTTTCCGTTCACACGCCTTGTCCACATTTTCTCGGCGCCCGTCTGGTATCTCGGCCGCCGCGGCTACCAGCTGGTGCGGACGAAACGCCGTGCAGCGCCGGCCGAATAACAGCGAATTACGATGGGGATTAAAAGGAAGCAGCCATGAAGACGCACGAAACCAATCTCAGGCGCCAATCTCTTTTCTCAGCAGCAGCGATAGCGCTCCTCAGCGGGGCGGCGTTTGCCGAAGAGCCGACGAAAGCGCCCGAAGACAGCGGCATTGTCGCCGCCATCAAAGCCGGAAAACCGATTATCGATGTGCGTTACCGGTTTGAACACAAGGAACAAAACGGTTTTGCAGAAAACGCCTACGCCAACACCATTCGCACGAGGCTTGGCTACGAAACCGGTGAATTTCACAACTTTAAGGTCCTCGTGGAATTTGAAAATGTCGCCTCGATCGGCGATGATCACTTCAACTCAACGACCAACGGGCGGACGCAGTTCCCGGTGATCGCGGATCCCAATGCGACGGAAATCAATCGGGCGCAGGTGGCGTTCACCGGCATCGAAAAGACGCCGATCACGATCGGACGCCAGGCATACAACCTCGGTAATCAGCGCTTCGTCGGCGCCGTCGATTTCCGTCAGAATCAACAGACGTTTGACGCGGCGCGCCTGTCGTCGACATTCTTCGACGGGCTTAGCGTTGACTATCTCTACATCAGCCGTGTGCACCGGGTGTTCGGCGACGACAACCCGCTTGGCGAATTTGACAGCGACAGCCATGTCATCGCTGCGGCGTATGATGCAAAACAACTCGGCAAGCTCAGCGGTTACGGCCTGCTTCTTGACTTGGAAGAAGCGCCGGCCCTGTCATCGCAGACTTTCGGCGTGCGCTACGAGAATTCGGTTGTGCTCGACAAGGATGCCGGCGTCAAATTGGGCGTTGTCGGCGAATACGCCAAACAGCGCGACTACGCGGCGAACCCGTTCGATTATTCCGAGAGCTACCTTCACGGCGAGGGAACTATCGCCGTCGAGGGCGCTGCGCTCAAACTTGGCTACGAGCAGCTCAGCGGCAATGGCGTGATCGGCTTTTCAACGCCGCTCGCGACGCTGCACAAATTCCAAGGCTTCGCTGATGTCTTCCTGGCGACGCCAACTAACGGCATCGAAGACCTCTACGGTACGGCGCAATATAACTGGAAAGACGCACCGTTCGGAACGGGTCTCAATTTCTTCTTTACCTACCACGATTTCAAAGCCGAAAATGGCGGCGCGGATCTTGGCGAAGAATTCGACGCCGGTGTCGGCGTCACTATCAAAAAGTACTGGTCGGCCGAACTGAAGGGCGCTGTTTATAATGGGGTTCCGGGTTTTGCGGATCGCAATCTGATCTGGGCGTCCTTGCGATTTCAATATTAAGAGGAGGCCGCGTTGTCGATTGTCGATCATGACGACCAGAAAGACAAGGTCGGGGTGAACGGCGCCGGCAATGATGACCCGCGAGCCGCCATCGGCGCAGCGCTGTCAGGTTACACAGCATCGCCACTCGATTTCCTGTTTGGCGAGCATTTGCGCCAGCGGCAGCTGGCGAAAGTGCTGATGCTGATAGCTGATGGCGTCATCAACCGGAAAACGATCGCCAGCGCAATCTCGTTTATTGAGAAGGATCTGGCGCTTCATATCATGGACGAAGAACTGTCACTCTTTCCTGTACTTCGATCTGTCTGCGAAGCCGATGACAAGATCGACGAAATTCTTGACATCCTTGCAAAGGAACATCGCGAGGATGAATCGGGCAGTGACGAGATCGTTGCAATCCTCAAGGTGATGGTGGCGGGCGGCCCCGCAACGCCACATGGCGCGGAGCGTCTGCGCGACTTCGCCGACCGGCTGCGTCACCATCTGGCGCTTGAAAACGGCGTGCTGCTGCCAATCGCGCGCACGCGCCTCACCGGTGACGCGCTGCGCTCGGTCGCGGATTCGATTGCCGCGCGCCGCCAAGGCAGGATAAAGTAAAGCCGCGATCATCGCGACCAATGATTGGCGCCAAATATTCGCGTACGGGTCATGAACGCCAAAACGCTACATTCATCTGGCTGAGCGAGACTTTTCTAATGAAACAAAATGGGTCCAGCGTGAATGACCTGCGGGCAATTCGAAATCGATTTGGACGGGACCTCGAAAAACGTAAACAGGCCGCAATTGCTGATTTGCTCGCTGCGCCACTGGGCGGCGTGCGCGCCCTTATGCGTCTCCATGACGATTTGCTGTTCATCCGGGCGTTCCCGGGCGACCTCGAAACGGCGCGTTTGTCGCTCGCCGCGCTTCGTCAGTTTGAACAGTGGGTCGCAAGACTTCGCAAATCAGACCTGAAAGTGCTGGACGACTCAGGCGTCGCTGGGTCGACAACGCGCCATGTCTATGGCTTTCCGATTGCCGATTGGCTGTCCCGCCACGCCAAAGGCGACACCGAGTTCGATTGGCGCAGCATCGACGATCCGTCACTGCTCGATCCGCTGATCCGCGCTTTTACGCGCAGAAGCGAACTAGATGCGTTTGACAGCGGCGACTATTCAACGCGCGATTGGGTAAGACTGGCGCGTGGCAATCACGCACCGTCCGACCTCCACTGGATGGTAAGCGCGGCAAAAGCTGTGAACCTGAAAACCTCGGCTGTCGATGAGATCTGGGCGACAGCCGAACCGCCGATTGAGTGGCGTCTCAAAGGATCGAGATGGTCGACGACACGGAATTTCCTCCCGGGAGCGCCAGTGCTCCCGCGCAGCAGCTTTCGGCGCCCGCCCGATGACATCACGCGGCGGATTGTAAAGCCGATGAAAACGATCGTCTTGCTGCCTCGGGCGCAAGCGCGCCGGGTAATCGAAACCGCGCGCACCGCGCTTGCCGCCCGTTGCCGGGAGGTCGTTGCCATCACCTATCCCAATGCCGACGAGGTTTACTGGTGCGATCTTGGACATGGGGCGGCCCTCGCCGTGATCCTTGTTGCGCCATCCCACCGGCTCTCGCTCGAGACCAACACGGGCTACCTGCTGCTCTCCAATGGCGTTCCTATCGGATATGGCGGTGTCACGCCGTTGTTCCGCCAAGCCAATACAGGCATCAACATCTTCGACGCGTTCAGAGGCGGAGAGACGGCGTTTCTCTGGGTGGAAATGCTTCGCGCGTTTCAATCGCTCTTTGGGTCGCGGCGGTTCATCGTGAACGGCTATCAGTTCGGCGAGGGCAATTCAGAAGCGATCAAAAGCGGCGCCTACTGGTTCTACTATCGCCTCGGTTTCCGCCCCAATGACGACAAACGAAAACGGCTTGCGGCAAGGGAATTTTCCCGATTGCGCCAGCCCGGCGCGGCGCGAAGCAGCAAGGCAACGCTGAAGGCACTGGCGACGGGCGACCTCATTCTTGACCTTCCGGGTTTCGATGAACGTGATGCGTTTGACGAAACGCAACTGGCGACGGTGAGCGCGCTGGCGAGCGCCAGCCTTGCCGCCGCGCCGATGGCGGGACGCGGCGCGGCGGAACAATGGATAGCGGCAAGCGTTGCAAAGGCGCTCGGTGTCCGCCCCACCAAAACGTGGCCGAAACAGGAGCGCGACGCCTTCGCGGCGTTGGCGCCGGTCGTATCGATCGCGCCGGATATCGCGGGCTGGACGGCGGCGGAAAAAGGCGCAGTCGTCAGGATGATGCGCGCAAAAGGCGGAACGCTGGAACGCAGTTTTGCGCTGGCGGCGACAGACTGCCCCGAACTTTTCCGGTCGCTTGCGAAAGCGAAAATTTAACAGCAAGGCGCGCGACAGTTTCGTTGCTCGCCAAAGAAATATATTAATAAACGCCGGGAATCAGTCTGTAGCGGACCCGGTTCATGAACGCCTTATAGGCGTCGTCCTGCGACAGCAGTTTTTCCTCGAACTGAACGCGCAGCACCAGACACGTCCATCCAACGGCATAGACCAGGAAATTCCAGAATGTCGGCGACATCAGCAAAAAGCCGACATGGGAAATCATATACCCAAGATACATTGGGTGGCGCACATAGCGGTAGGCGCCGTCCGTCTTGACGCCGCGATTGGCGGCGACGAGCCCGAAACTGCGCCGCAGACTGAATTTCGCCGAGACCTGCGTCACCATGCCGAACAGCAAAATGGAGGCGCCGACCGCAAGGTGGCTTGGCTCAGCGGCCTTGACCACAAGCAGCGGCGCAAGCGTGCCGGCGACAGCCGCAAGCCAATCCTGCGGCCGCAGCGAAATATTGTCGGTCGGACGCCGGATCAACAAAAAAACAACGATCGCCCCTTCGGAAAGAAGAATGAGCGCGGGCGCAAGGTTGGCGGCCCCAAGATTTTCCGGCCACACCCGGTAAACAAGAAAAGCGTAAAGCGTCAGTGCGGCGATCTGCTCAAAGCGATCTAGGACCTTGGCCGGTATCAAATTCATCGGTCTTCAATCCTAACGGTTAAGCCGCGACGGGCATGAACGCCGCCGCGGTCACACCCAATGCAATCGCTACGCCATAGGGAATGGGAGTTCTTAACGCTGACTTGATGGCGGCGGCGGGCGCCGTTGGCGCACTGGCGGTGTTTGACGCTCGCACGGCAAGGGCTGCAAGCGCGACGACAATGCCGGCAACCGAAACCAGAAAGCCGACGGCCAACAGCGCAGAAGGCGTAAACCACGCTGCCGCAGCTGCAAACAATTTGCCGTCTCCCCCGCCCATCAGGCGAAAATGAAAAAACCCATATCCAACGCCAAGTCCGATAAGCCCGGACTTGCTTGCAGCAACATAGTCGGCCGCAGACGCGCCATCGGCGAGCATCGCCAGAACAAGCGAACAAACCACCGCAATCGGAATGAAGTTTGGAATTTTCAAAGACCGAATGTCGCTCGCCGCCGCAACAACCAGCAGGGCAGCCAGCAGCCATCGCCAGTCATGCGCGCTTTCAATCACGGTCCTGTAACGCCCTTATTCAACCAGCAGGGAAAGGTTGTTATAGGCCTTTGCATAGAAGTGCGGGCTTTCATCCAGCGCCCTGTTGAAGAGCTTGCGCGCTTCGGCCTTGTCGCCACGCGTCGCCGCAGCGACACCGGCGTTATTCAATGCAGCGGCCCGGCGGTCCTGCGGCAGCGATTTAACCGAGTTCGCATAGTCGCCATCGAGCGCGTAAGCGAGGCGCAGGTTTGCTTCCGCAGCGTCCCTGGCGCCATTGACCGCGAGCGCCTGTTTGAACGCTTCTACGGCCTCGTCATGACGTTCCGCTTTCAACAGCGAGACGCCAAGATTGTTAAGTGCGGCGCCGTCGGCCGGATTCAGCGCCGCCGCCTTGCGGAATGAAGACCAGGCTTTTTCACGATCGCCTGCGTAATCCTCGGCGACGCCAAGCGCGTTCCAGGCGCGCCATAAATCGGGGTCGCGGTCGATCGCCGCCTGCAGCGCCGTTGCTGCGTCGGCGTAGCGGCCAAGGCGCACCAGTGCGACGCCTTTGCCTTGCAACGCAGCGGCGTCGCCGCCGCTATCTGCCGCGAGGCCGAAGAGTTTTGCTGCATCCTCATCTTTGCCGGAATCAAGCATGCATTCGGCTGCTGATATCTGGCGGCTAGACAGCGTCGCCTTGTCAGATTTCTGATCGAGAAGGCCGAAATTCTTGGCGCAGCCGCTCTCGTTGAACGCCGCCATTTTCGCCCAAGAAGAATCGGTCGCGCGATTTTGCGACGAGGTTTCATCCATCGCTTCGAGGATGCTCTGTGGGTCATCCCATTTGTTTTCAAAATCCGCCGTCATTTCTTTTATCGAAGCGCAGCCATTGGCCGCCGCGCACGCAGCTACTGCAACCAGCATGCGCGCCATGCGCGGCGCGACAAAGGAAAAGCTCAGGGAATACAACATTGTCATTTTGGCGACACCTTAAAAAGCGACTTGCGCGAGCGTCCGGAAAATCCTGATCGCGAGCGGGGTCATGATTACCGAGAAGAGCGCCGGAAAAATCAGCAGCACCAGCGGTATTGCCATTTTCACCGGAAGTTCCGCCGCTTTTTCTTCGGCCTTCAGCATGCGGTCGCGGCGCATTTCTTCGGCCAGCACGCGCAATGTTGTCGACAGGCTAGTGCCGAGATTTTCGGATTGCGCAATCATTGTTGAGAAAACGCGCGCCTCTTGAACATCCATTCGCTTGGCCAGGGAGGCAAGCGCGTCGGGTCGGCTCTTTCCAGCCTGAAACTCCAAGGTCACGATCCGGAACTGTTCGGCGATGATTGGGTGAGCGTCGGCGAACTCTTCGCAAAGATGCTTGATCGCGGCCGGCAGGGAAAGTCCCGCTTCGACGCCAACCAGGATCATGTCCATCGCGTCCGGCATTCCGTTTCTGAACGCCTTTTGCCGGTCGCTGATTTTAACGTGAAGAAACAGCGCCGGAAAATAGTAACCAATTGTCGCGCCGCCAAGCACCATTATCAGCGCGTTGTTGGCGCCCATCGGCGGCAACAGGAAGAGGATTGAAAAGATCGCAAGCGCCGCAAGGCCAACGGCGAGCAATACGCGCGATGTGTAATAAACCTCGACGCTTGACGGATGGTAAAACCCGGCCTGAATCAGCCGCGACTTGACGACGCCGACCTGTTTGACGTCGCTTTGAGCCAGTTGTTTTTGCACCGGTTCAAGCAGATCGAGCAGCCTTGATCTTTTCTTTTCATGGAAGATCGATCCGGTCTGATTGCCTACACTCCCAGACCCCGCCATGCGGCGCAACGCCGGGTCACGCTGAATGATTCCGACGACGCCGAAAACGACCAGCACGACTGCGCCGAAAACTGCTGCGAGGATCAATAGTTCAGACATTGAAAATCACGCTTTCCTGCCGTCCTCAGAATTTGAAAGAAACCATGCGCCAAATCCAGGTAATGCCGAGCACCCACAGGACAAAGCCGCCGCCGATCATCGGCCAGAACATCACATCGTCGATAACTTCGGTGTAAAATGACGGGTTGAGCGCCATGATCGCCATCACCAATAGAAAAGGCAGCCCGCCAACGACAAAGCAGGTCATTCTGCCTTCCGCCGAAATCGCGACAATTTTCTTGCGCATCATCGATCGTTCACGAATGACCTTGGAGAGGTTTGACAAGATCTCAGCCAGATTGCCGCCGGTTTCCTTCTGCATCTCAATGGACGACACCAGAAACCGGAATTCGGCGTTTTCAAACCGCGTCGAGATGTTTCTGAGCGCAGCGCCGCGATCCTGACCGTAATTCATCTCGTCGAGCGCATGGCCAAACTCTGATCCGATCGGGTCTTCGACTTCCCGCGCCACCATTTCAATGGCGACAGGAACCGGGTGACCGGCCTGCAGGCCGCGAACCATGATGTCGATCGACATCGGGAGCTGGTCAGCAAATTTCTTTTCGCGGCGGCCGGCAAGGAACTTCAGGTAAATTAAAGGGAACGCAACGCCGAGCATGCCGGCGGCGATCGACGCGTTAAGGACGGAGGCCTTGAAAATCGAAACTCCTGCGAGCCAGACAATCGCCGCGGCGGCGAGCATGAAAGAAAAATATTGCGCCGGCGTAAGACTGATTGCTGACCGCCAGACCAGCCGCGTAAACCCCGGAACAATACCGCTGATAAACGACGACAGAATGCCGCCTTCAATCTGCTTACGGAAAAGCTCGGGGTTCAAGACGCGCTCATTGCGGGCGGCCGCGATCGCCATCCGGCGATTGGCGGCTTTTTCGCGGCGATCCGTGCTGCGGATAAAGAGGTAGAAGCCCTCGACAGCCAGCATGACCGCAATAAAGGCGACGGCTTGTACGAGCTGAACGGCGGTTATGTTCACGCGCGCCCTCCCGCGGGCCCGACGGCAAACAGCTCCGGCGCCGGCAAACCATTGGCCAGGAACGTCTCGTAGAAATGCGGCCTGACGCCAGTCGGCTCAAAGTCGCCGATGACCCGTCCGTCATTATCGATGTGATTTTGCTTGAAGCGGAAGATTTCCTGCATGGTGACGACGTCGCCTTCCATCCCGGTAATCTCCTGAACGGAGACGACACGGCGGACGCCATCGGCGAAGCGCTTGATCTGAACAACAACGTCAAGCGCCGACGCAATCTGGCTACGAACGGCGCGTGTTGGAATATCCAGGTGAGCCATTGACACCATCTGCTCGAGACGAGACAGCGCATCGCGCGGCGTGTTCGCGTGGACGGTCGTGATTGACCCGTCGTGGCCAGTGTTCATCGCCTGCATCATGTCGAAGGCCTCGCCGCCGCGAACCTCGCCGACGATAATGCGGTCGGGGCGCATGCGCAGCGCGTTCTTCACCAGTTCACGCTGGGTTATTTCTCCGCGGCCCTCGATATTTGAGGGGCGCGTTTCCATCCGGCAGACATGACGCTGCTGAAGCTGCAATTCGGCGGCGTCTTCAATTGTGACGATGCGTTCCTTTTCGCCGATATACCGCGAAACGGCGTTGAGAAGCGTCGTTTTGCCGGTGCCGGTGCCGCCGGAAATCAGGAGGTTAAGCCGGCAACGCACGACACCGCGCAGAAGGTCTGCGCAGGCTTTTGTCATCGAGCCGACCTCAACCAGGCGGTCAAGGTCGTAAGGGATGCGCGAAAATTTGCGAATGGAGAGCAACGGTCCGTCAATGGCGACCGGCGGAATAACCGCATTGACGCGCGAGCCGTCCGGCAGGCGCGCATCGACGAGCGGCGTTCCTTCGTCAACGCGGCGGCCAACCTGAACAACGATGCGATCGATGATACGCATCAGATGGGCGTCATCCTTGAACCGCACATTGGTTTCTTCGAGCACGCCGCGACGCTCGACATAGACCGAGTGCGGCGTATTGACGAGAATATCGGCGACCGTGTCGTCGGCAAGAAGAGGTTCAAGCGGGCCGAAGCCCATCAGTTCATCAACCAGTTCGTCGATGATGGTTTCGCGTTCCTGCGTATTGAGCGGCTTGTCTTCGCCGGCAAGCAGACGGCCAATGGCCCCGCTAATCTCAAGCTTGAGATCGCCGCGGTCAACGCGGTCGAGGACGCTAAGGTTAATCTCTTCAATCAGGCGCTGATGGAGCCGCACTTTCAGTTCGAGATAGTCATGCGATGCCGAATCGGGACGGCCAAAGGCGTTGGGCTTTTCCAGAAAACTCGGCGGCGCGGCAGTCGTAACAGCCGGCTCCTTGCGCGCCAATGTTTCATTGGCGGGCGCCGGCGCCTGGCCGCGTTTACTCTTTAGGTCTGCAAATCTGAAATTCATTGCGTACGCCCCCTGAAACTACCAAGCCTGCCCGACAGCATGCGTCCGAGCGGCGCCGACGGCGCCTCTTTACTTGCAAGAGTAAGGCCGAGTGTCGCCGCAATTGTGTGCGCATTGGTCTCAAAGTCCCTGGTCGCGAGCGACTTTGGCGCCGCTTCGGCAAAAAGCAGCCCCCGATCGGCAGCTTCCGCAGCCGCTTTCACGTCGAGACGCACCGCGCCAGCGGGCTTCGTCCTGAATATCTCGCCGATCTTTTTCGCCCGTTCATTATTTTCGAGCGTCTTCTCATATTTGTTAACCACGACGTGGATGTTCGGCTTTGTCAGACCGAAATCGATAAAGCTCTGGCCAATTCGCGCCGCGCCGGCGGCGCTTCTGACCGTCGCTTCTGCGACCGGAATGATGATATCCGAGCGATCGAGCACGTCGCCGATCCATTGCGTCCAGGCCGCCGGCACTTCGACAATCGAGACGGCGGCGTTGGCGCGAAGCGCGGTGAAAAGCCGTGCGACGAAATCTTCGTTGATAGCGTCAAGGGGCGTGATTTCATTGGGTGCTGCAAGCACCTTAACGCCGCTGTCATGCGCCTGCATGGTCGAGGCAAGAAGCATCGGGTCAAGCCGCGCTTGCGCCCGGATGGCGTCAAGAACGGTCATGCGGGGACGAATATCAAGGGCGGTCGCCACCTGCCCGAACTGGATATCAAGATCGGCGATCGCGACCCCGCCCGACTGCATCGCGGCAAGCGCGCCAGCAAGATTGATTGCAACGGTTGTCGCGCCGACGCCGCCCGAGGTCTTAAGCACGGTAACGATCTTCCCGGTTGGCGCAGAGGCCGCAGCTGAACGCATGTCCTGCTGTGCGCCGCGCGCGGTGTTGAGGGCGGCAATCAGTTCAGCCGGCATGACGGGCGTCGGCAGAACATCGGTCACCCCGGCGCGGAAGAGGCGCCGGACCGTATCGGCGGGCGGATCTTCCATGATGACAATGAACGAGCCGCCGCGCGTCACATAGGCGCAAAGCTGTTCCAGCGCGGCAATATCCACCTGCGCGGCGTTGCCGGCTTCGATGATGACGATGTCGGCGCCGCCATTGATGATCGACGGCGCATCGGCAACCGCGGTATCAGCGATCCTGATGTCGGCGGCGATATCCGGCGATGCGGCGCAATAGGATTCGATCTCGGCGGCGGTTTCAGCCGACCGGACCACGGCAACAAGACTGCGCATGTTGGAAGGGATGTTCATTATGTGCCCGCCAGATCTTCGCCGGGCAGGCTCGTCAGAAATGTCGGCATGGCAAAGGGTCCAATTCCAAAAGCGCTGAGAACCGGCAGGCTTGCGGTGACGTTAACGACTTCGGCCGTAACCAGCGGCACCGGCCGGCCCTTGCCGACAAAGCCGAGGTTAGACCCGGAAAAAGTAATCCTGACATTGTTCAAAACCAGCGACGGGTAGACTTTCTGCATCTCTTGCAAGATCCGGCCCATCAGCGCCGCGTTGCATCCGGTTGCAACCGCGCCGCCGGTTGTCGTCAAAGCGGTCCCGGTGCAAGTTGCCGACCATTGATTGCCGACGCCCGCCAGCGAGCAGTAGTTTCCCGGAGACGTGGTCGTCGGGACGCCGCAATCCGGCATGCCGGTAATTACCGGGCCACGGGTCGCTGCGATCCGCGCACCCATGCGCGTCGCCGCGTCCAGCGCCTGGTACTGAAAATAGAAGAAACCAAGCTCCGCAACGCCGAACGTGATGAGGAACAGCAACGGCAGAACGAAACTGAATTCGACCAGCGTCGCCGCGCTGGTCTGTTCAATAAACTGTTTGAGGCGTTTCATCTCAGAGCCCCGTCCAGATCTCGGAATGCGTCGCCTTGATTTCGAAGGCCGAAAGCCCGATGGCGGACAAAAATCCGACGCCGATGAACTGCGCGGACGCCGAGACGTTGATGACCGGAATGTTGTTGCCGCCGCCCGCCGTGCTGAAAATCACCGGGGTGATGCTGTTTGGATCGAAACAGGATTCCGTCACCTGCACATCGATACCGCGCGATCCGGTCCAGTTGGGGAGGAGCAGCGGCGCGCCCGTGATCAATTTGCCTCGCAGCGCGACCGTTTTCGCATCTGCCACCATCTGCGACCATTCCGGCTGCGACGCCAGCGGACAGGATTTGAGGGCGTAGGGCGTGCGCGCCGCAAAGCGGGCGGCGTCACGAACGGACTTCTGGACGATATGCTGCTGATGCAGTGCAAAGCCGAATTCGGATACGCCAGCCATTAAAGCAAGGAGCAGCGGAAAAACAAGCGTGAATTCGACGAGCGCCGCCGCGCGCGTTTCACCAATAAATCGCCCGATCGTCCGCTTCAGGATCATCGAACGAGTTCCGTCCATTCGCGCAGCTGGAGCGGGACAAGCCCGCCGCCGCCGCCTTGAGAATAGCCGACGATTTCCATATAGACATCGCCGTTCGTCTGTCCCTGCGTTCCAGCGGGCTCGGTGATGAACATCGAAAGATACTGCTGAACTGGGACGTTGGGCGTGTTGCCATTTATGGCAATGGCCGAACAGTCGACGCCCGCAACCGTGAAGATGCGCCGGTCATTGATGCGCTGCGAAAGCGCCGTTGGCGTTGGAGGAATCGGGCCGCCGGTATAGCAGCTGGAATTTCTGGAGTCGCCATCATCACCTAATGGCGCAGTTACCGCCGGACTTGCTGTCGCCGATGTGTTTGGAATGATATTGTTGGTGACTTCGTGAAGGTAGGTTTGATACCGCGATATTGTGGTTGCTGCCGCCGTGCTGCAACCCGATGGCGCGGCGGGACCATTTGGATGATTTGTTGACCAGTATGATTGGCAATCCCATTGTCCGTTGCCAAATCGAACCGCATTCGAAATGTTGGTGTCACGCCCGAAGCGAGTATCGCGCGCTGTCGAATTGAAGTTGTTGCAGTTGCCGTTTGTTTTGACTTTCGCTTTAGTGACATTTTCGGCTGGCGCATAACCAGCCGTATTGCGGTAATTGACGTTTCCCGGAAGATTTTCATACATGTCCAAGCGAATATTGAACGCTGGCGAGATCGAAGCGACGTTGCCGGGCTTTGTATCAACGCCGCGGCTGTCAATGCACTGCGGCAGGCCATTGACGCCGCCGATCATGCTAGCGAGAGCGCCAGCGCTTTGCGATCCGCCCGGCGTGTCGAGCAATCCCCAATTGCCGTTGGTCCAGCTGTTGCCTTGCGCCGCCTTCATCAGGACCTGATGGCCGATCCACGCTGTCGGATCAAACGAAGCGCCGCCCGGCAGGCACATGAAGAGAGGCGTCACCTGACAAGTTGAAGCGCCCTTCCGCGCCACCGCTTCGCCACTGACGGCGATTGTACCGCCGTTGAACATGCGCATGAACCAGGAATCGAAATTGACCGCGGTCGTCTTCACCCAGATATAGTCAAATGGCGCTGCATTCGTGAAAGTCAGCGCCGCATCGTCACTGGAGGGAACCGTCGATAAAAACTGAACGCCCGCAGTCCCGGCGCCGATGGTGACGCCGCCGCTTGACTGTCCCCATTTCTGATTGTTGGCGACAACAGCGCGCGCTGCCGCGTCGGCGCGCGCGGCGCCGGCC
>JBGSVH010000195.1:0-30038 GCA_041753055.1 Parvularculaceae bacterium | reverse complement strand
GATCAGGCCGCGGCGGTTCAAGGCCGAAGCAACAAGGGAAGCGCGCGCGACTGGCGCAGCCGCCGCCCGGGAATGGTCCGTCGACGCTGACAGCTCCGCCGCCTCGCCGGCAATGAACCGCTTCAGATCGGTCACGAACATGCGCCAGGCCGGATCAGTTTGATCGCCGGTCCAGTGCGTCAACTCTGCTGTTTGCGTCAATTCGAACATAATCGGCCGGTCGCAGGCTTCGATCATGCAGGGAAACAAGGTTTTGTTGCGGTGGGCGAGCGTCGCTTCTGCGCGCACCCAGCGTGAGGCGACTGCCTTCTTCGACCAGAGCACGACGACGGCCTTGGCGGTGCGCAGCGCCGATTCGGTCACCTCGTCATAGGCCTCACCCGTGCGCAGGCCGACGTCCCACCAGACGGAGAGCCCCTCCGCCTCGAACGCCTTCGCGAACGCGGCCGCACGCGCCTGATCCTCCCGATTGTAAGAGATGAAGATGTCCGCCAAGGCGACCTCGATGCGTCAGCGACATGGGAGTACTCGATCAGCCGATACCCGTCGACCCTAATCAGCGGCGACACGGCCGACCTGAAACAAGCTCTTGCGCCGACAATCGCTTATTGCGCCGACTTTGTCACCAGCGATCCATCCGGCGCAACTTCGAAGCCTGCAACGTCTTTGATCTCTTCAAGCACTGCTTCGCAGCCGGATTCAACATAGGCGAGGTCATCGATCAGGAATTGCAGCACGTCGCCGGCGCCTTCCTTGCGCGCAACGGTTACCTCGACGCTCGCGGCTGGCTCCTTCAGGAAAAATCCGCCCGCCATGACGCGCCAGCGAAAGGTATCCTGCGTCCAGGCGAAAGTGACATTCGCTTCGCCCGCGCTTTTCCCGCCGGCGTTTTTCGCCTTGAGTTTGACCTTGAAGATTTCGCCTTCCTTGCCGCCCGTCGGATAGACCGACATCATCACGGCGCAAACCGGTTTTTTGAACGTGACGGTCAACGGTTGCTTCCAGTCATCGCGGTAATAGGCCGCGTACAACCCTGACGGCGGACGGATATAGGTGCACAGGCTGTCATACTTGTAATAGCGCTGGTCGTCGCAGATCTGCCAGCGCAATCCATCGCTGAAGCTGACGCCATTATGATTCGCGTACTGATCTTTGATGGCGCGGTTGTTGGCGCCAGGCGGCGGCTCAAACGTCATGATCGTAAAACGCGGATCAAGATTGACGTCGGTGGCGCCGATATTGGCGATGGCTCTTGTGCGCGTCGCAGGGTTGGTGTCGCCGTCCGGGTCCGGGCCGTAGCCGTTTTCGTGGGTCTGCGATAACGCAGGCGCTGCAGCAGCGATCTGCAACGACAGCGCCGCCAAGGCGCCTGCGCGTATGGAACGTGGCAGCAACATTTTTACCCCCGATCTCGCCCCAATGCGGCAAGCGGCAAATCTACTCTGCGCGCGGCCCCAGATCAAATCGCCGAAACCGTCAGCAATTCAACGGCTTGATCGCTTGCGCCTTATTTGACGCGATCGGGCCGGGCAAATTCGTCCCACATTTTCAGAACCGGCGTCGGCTTGGCGTAGTGGCCGTCAATCCATGGCGCGTCGGCTTTCAGCGCGCCGATACTCTCGTAATTGGCAAGGACCACACCCGGAAACGCCTTGATCAGGTCGCGGTTGATTGTGCGGCCGACGCCAGCGCTCTGCTCGCTCCAGTGATACGCCATCCACCAGTCCATGAAGGCTTTTGACTGCGTCAGCTGTTTTGGCGGATTGAGATGGCTTCCACCTTCATAGCCGCCAAGGAGCCTGCTGCCCGCCTTTTCTGCGAGCGCGCGATGTTCGGCCCAGCGTGCAACGATCCATGGGCCGGTCGCCTTGACATTTCTTGGACCGGCCGTGAGCAAGTCAGAAATGCGTTTTGCGAAAGCGTCCGGATCCTTTTCAATCTCGGCGAGCCATTGCGGCGCATAGACGTTTGGATCGCCTGACCCGAACATCTCCGCCGACATGGCGTTGAAGTTGCCGTAATAATTGGTGACGGCGACGGCGGTCTTCGGATAATATCGCTTCGGATCAGCGCCGTTCGCTTTGAGATAGTCGGTAACGCCATCGAGCGCCTGTTTGGTGCGCCAGGGGTTGGCGGTGTGGCTGCCGATCACATAGGTGACGTTGGGAGTTAGCTTCCGCCGAGCAAATTCTTTTTCAAGCGCCATCATGTAGCGCGCAACGAGAACGCCATAGCCGTGCCCGACCTGCCATTTCGGATCGACGGATTTGGCAATGCCGATTGCGTAATTGCTCGATACCGTAAATCCGCCAGCAAAATTCCAGATCTCGTTGCCGACTTCGAGATAGAGCGGGCGCGCCAGCGGATAGCCTGACGCGACATAGCGGTCGACAAATTCCCTGGCGAAGATATCCCATTCAGGGCTCGCCAGGGCTTTTTTTCCGTTCGCTTCGGCAGCCGCTTTCAGCTTGACGACATCGCGCCGCGTTGGTCTGTCCGTCCGTCCAAGCGATGGGTCGGCGGAACTGATGGGCGATCCCAGTTGCGGCGGCAGCGTCATCCAGATTTCGACATCGGCTTTTACGCCAAGGTCAAAGAGGATTTCGTAAGGCGCGCTGAAGAAAGGCGGTTCGGGCCATGCGTTTGTCGCGCGCTGGCCCCATGGCTCGGACATTGTCGCGATCTGGTCAAAACGTCTGACAGCGATATTGTTCGTTGACTGAATATCCATAGTGCGGACAATGTCGTAGCGTCGGACATAGTCGATGAAGGCGGGATTCCAGATTTCGCCCTGATCAATCAAGGCCGCATATTTCTTGCGATAAAGCCTTATATCGGTAAATCCCTCGCCGATCGATGAAAAGCGCATCGATCCGCCGGTCGCTTGCGCAGCGCTTAATTTATATTCGACGCTGTTGGCGCCGCGCATCGAGCGCCCCTTGCCCTCCCAACGCTGCATCATGCCGCTCGCCTTGCCCTTCCAGTCGAGGACATAGGTGTCGGCGTAGTAATCGCGAAACTGCTCAGCGCCCGGAAGGAAAACGCCGACGGCGGCGTATTGCGCCGCGTTGCTTTTTGCGGTCGGCATATAGGTAATGGCATCGAGATAACCGGCGTCGATCGCCTCGCCTCCTTCAACGCGTCCTTTTGACTTGACGTTAAAGCTCCAGCCGGCCGGGCGCGTTTGCGCCAGATTGATGAACGGTTCTTCGAGATTGAACGGCGCCGAAAACCCGAGCCCGAGTTGCAGGCGATAAGACCGCGCGTCTGTCGGCTCTGCGGCGTCGCCGGAAAGCCCTGCCGCCGCCGTCGTCAGTGCGGCCGCAAGAACGCAAATTTGCCTCCAGAGTCTCGTCACGCTCAAGTCCTCCACTCGCTGCGCCGCCAAGCCAGCGCGCCTTTGATGTCAGAAATAGGTCATTGCGCCGCCCGCCGCCAATCCGGGCCTTTAATTTTGCTCATGCAGAGCATATATCGCTTCCGGCGCACGACATAGCCAGCGCGCGGAATACCGAAGGGAGCTGGAATGTTGTTGAGGATGCTGAAAGCGAAAATCCATCGCGCCCGGCTGACGATGACCGATCTCCATTATGAAGGCTCGATCGGCATTGATGAGGATATCCTCGAAATGGCCAACATCCTGCCGCATGAAGAAGTCGCGGTTTGGAATGTTACCAATGGCGAGCGGCTGGTGACCTATGCGCTCCCCGCTGCGCGCGACTCGCGCGAGTTCATGCTCAACGGCGCAGCGGCCCGCAAAGCGTCTGTCGGCGATATCGCCATCGTCGCCGCCTTCGCCGGGGTGACGCCGGAGGAAGCGAAGGCTTTCAAGCCGAGCGTCCTTCTGATGGGTGAGGGGAACAGCATCGAGTGGCGGCTTTGATTGTCCGTCCCCGTTGTGTTCAGCTTGCAGCCAAATCCGCCTCGACCCAAACGCGGCGCGCCTCAACCGAGAATAGCCGTTCACGGGAATAAAACCGCAGCGGGTAATCGGGCGCAGCGAGCGGCGATGCCAGCAGGCGCGTTGCGCGCGCGCCAATAGAGCTGTTGGCGTAGGCGGCAAGATACGCGTCAATGTGGCGGAGAAAGAATAAGGTTATCGTATGGTGATAGCCTTGCGTGTCGTCGTTAGCGCCGCCAACCGATTCATTATACGCGCGAATGAAGGCGGGCGCAGTCTCTTCCGCGCCGCTCAATCCCCGTTTCGACAACAGCGTTGTTGCAAAAACAAGATGCGCCGGGTGTGTCCATTCCGGCCGCGGCAAGGTGCGGCGCGTCACGCCATTGTAAATGTGGTGCGCCATTTCATCGGTGACAGTGTCGCCGGCCCGGATCGGCGCCGGATGCGTATCGTTCATATCCAAAGTCCATTTGTCTGGCGCCGGCGCAGCAATCAGCTCCCTTGCAGAGCGAAGCGAAAATCGTCGGCGGGTGAGGTCTAGAAGGTCGCCGAAAACAGCGGCCTGTCAGGCCCGACGCCGGCGCGTTTCATACCGTCGGAATTCCACGCGAAGGCGATTTCGCCTTCCCGCGAAACGGCGATGACGCCGCCATTGCCGCCCTGGCGGCCGACATCCTTGATGAGGCCCTGCGTCGCCTGCCCGAGATCGGCGCCCTGATAGCGAACGCGGCTGGCAACATCCTGGGCGCCGCCCGCAAGGATGAAATATTCGCCAAGGCCGGTACAGGACGCCGCAACATATTCATCCGCCCATGTCCCGGCGCCGATTAACGGCGTATCGCCGACGCGCCCCTCAAGCTTGCCGAAGACGCCGCCTGTCGAGGTTGCCGCGGCAAGAACGCCGTCTGCGCCAAGCGCAACCGCGCCGACGGTGCCATGCGAAAGCTCATTCTCAAGCATTTCTTCCGCCGTGACGCCGATCGGCGTTACATAATAGGTTGCCGGATCGCTGACGAATTCAACGCCGCGCGCGCGGCAGAAATTCTCCGCGCCGCGTCCCGCGAGCATGACATGGGGCGTTTCGTCCATGATCAGCCTTGCTGCGCGGATCGGCGATTTGATATGCGAGACGGCGGCAATCGCCCCGGCGCTACGACGGGCGACGGCGTCTTCGCCGAGAAGCCCGCCTTGCATGATCGATGCGTCCAGCTCGACATAGCCGGCTTTGTTGACCGAAGAGCCGCGGCCGGCGACGTAAAAGCCGGATTGCTCCATATCGATCACCATCGCCTCGACAACGTCGATAGCGCGTCGGCCTTCGGTCAGCATCGCTTCGCCGCGCGCGCATAGCTCGGCAAGATGCGTTTCGACGCGAGAATAGTCGCGTCCGGCATGCGCGCCGGCGCCGCCATGCAGGGCGAGAGCGATTTTCGACGGCCTGGTCATCGGATTGTCCCTTCGGTCCGCGCCTTTTACCGCATTTTTGCGTGTAGCCAATCGCGGCTCACCGTCTTATGAACGCCATCCAACTTTCATAAGACCAAAGGATCGCTGACCGATGACCTATCTTGCGCTGGTTCGCCACGGCCAAAGCGAATGGAACCTTGAAAACCGCTTCACCGGCTGGGTCGATGTGGATTTGACGGAGCAGGGGCGGGCGGAAGCGAAAAAGGCCGGCGACCTCCTCAAGGCGACGGGCGTCGAATGGACCGCCGCCTATACGTCCGTGCAAAAACGGGCGATCCGGACGCTTGATCTCGCGCTCGATGAAATGGACCGGATGTGGCTTCCGGTGATCAAGGACTGGCGCCTCAATGAACGCCATTATGGCGCGCTGACCGGTCTCAACAAAAAAGAGACCGCGGAAAAGCACGGCGACGCGCAGGTGAAGGTCTGGCGGCGAAGCTTTGATACTCCGCCGCCGCCGCTTGATCCGGCAAGCCCCTATAATCCCGCCCGCGATCCCCGCTATGCGGGGATGGGCGACAAGGTCCCGTCAACCGAATCGTTGAAATCAACGCTCACGCGCGTGACGCCGCTGTGGGAATCAGAAATTGCGCCGCGGCTAGTCAAAGGCCAGTCGCTGTTGATCGCAGCGCATGGAAATTCGCTGCGCGCGCTGGTGAAGTTGTTGCTGGATGTTTCTGACGACAAGATTGTCGAGGTTGAAATTCCAACCGGCAATCCGTTATTGTTCGAATTCGCCAAAGGCTCAGTCAGGCCACTGTCGGCGCGGTATCTCGATGACGCTCGGGCGATGCCGCTGCCGCCGATTTCCTGATCTTCGCCCCGGGCTGGCGCTGCTCAAGTTTTCTTTGCTTGATCAGTTCGCCGACTTCAAATGCGACTTCGGCACCCGGCGTAAAGCTCGACATGAAGTGTTCGACCACGCCCATATCGCCGGACAGCTTTGAGCGCTTACGCATTTCGTCGAGATAGATTTCACTGCGCATCGCCTGCATCAATGTGGCGACGTCGGTTTCAATGCGGGCGACAGCGGGCGTGTCGGCGCCGCGGCGCGCGATCATTTCGCCGTTCATGAAATAATAGGTGTAGGGCGTGTCATCGATCTTGAGATGGAGGACGTAATTCGCATGCCCTAAGGCGCATTTGTTGGCGAACATCTCGACAGCGAGCGCGACCGAATCGGGGACGAGGTCGTTGGAAAAGATGCATTCCTTCGGCGCCGACGGCTCCGACCGGTTCATGAAGTACTCGATCGCCCAGAACATCAGCGAGCGTAAGCTTGGCCGCAATCCTTCGCCGGCATCGGTCAGCCGGTATTGGTTGCGCCCGTCACCCGTCGAGGCGACCAGATCGGCCTCCTCAAGCTCTTTCAGCCGTTTGCTGAGAAGATTGGTGCCGATGCCCGGAAGGGCGGCATGGAGGTCGCCGAATCGCCGCGGCCCCAGGAAAAGCTCACGGACAATGAGAAATGTCCACCGCTCGCCAAGCAGGTCGAAGGCGTAAGCGAGAATGCAGTCCTGATTGTAAGTCCTTGACATTAAAGCCCTTTATCTGAGCGTTTCCTCACGCCGCGCCATTTTTTTTTGAGATTTTGGCGGCGCCTGGTAGTCTCTCTAACAAATTTTTCTCTTCTAGACAAAAATGATATTGACACTTTAAAAAACAATAGTAAATAAGATCACATAAGTTTGAAAAACAAGCCAAACGCGTTCGCCACCTACCCGAAAGGAACAAAACAATGAAAAACCTCATGATCGCCGCTACGTCGCTTCTCGTCCTTGCCGCCCCCCCTGCCTTCGCCGGTGAGCGGGAAAATCAGGTCAGCTTGTGCGCTTCAGCGCTCGAAACGCAGGGTCTCGCCCCGGCTGACAGTTTTCGCGCGAAATTCGTCAAGGCCAAGGGCGGCGCTGTCCAGAAAATCGTCATCAAGCTGATCTCGCTGGGTGACAGCCCCTCGGTTGACGCGGAATGCCTGATCAAAGGCGGCGAAGTTACCTCGGCCGCCATCAAGTCCTAAGCTCGCCCTGAAACGAGCTAATAAGGAAACGCCCGCGAGACCCCTTCGCGGGCGTTTTCAATTGTGCTCATCGGATGATTATTTGGCGGTGAGCGATCGATAAACTGTGCGCACCATCGCCTCGCCCTTTATGAATCCGCCGCCCCATTTCGGATTGAGATCCTTTAGCGGATCGGCCTTGACGACGGCGGCCTCATTAAGCCCCTGATCGACAAGTGCTTTGATGCGCGCTCTGACGTCCTTCAGCATGACGTTGTAGGCGGCGAGTTCCGCCTTTGACGACAACGCGCCATGGCCCGGAATAATGCGCGTTTCATCGGTAATTGCTGCAAGAACTTCTTCTTGCGCCGCGATGACGCCGTCCAAGCTGCCGCCAGAGGCGAGGTCGATAAACGGATAGCCGCCATTGAAATAGGTATCGCCCCTGTGGACGACTTCGGCGGTGTCAAAGAAAACGATCGCATCCCCGTCGGTATGGGCGGGCGCTGGATGGACGACGCGGATATCATGCCCGTTCCAGTAGAAATTCACCGAATTCGAAAACGTCACGACCGGCAGCGCGCCTTCGGGCGCGGGATCCATATTGACGACTTCGCTTTTCATTCCTTCGATCAACCGCTTCCGAACATTGTCATGTGCGACGATGATCGCCCCGGCGGCGTTGAACGCCTCGTTCCCGCCGGTATGATCGAAATGCCAGTGCGTGTTGAGCAGGAACTTGACCGGCTCGGGGCTGACCTTGGCGATTGCGGCGGTGATCTTGTCAGAAAGGGGCGCGAACTGGTCGTCGATGACAAAGGCGCCGTCTGGCCCGACCGACAGGCCGATATTTCCGCCGGCGCCTTCCAGCATGTAGATCCCCGGCGTCACCAGCACGGTCTTGATCTCGACCTGACTGAAATCGGTCTGGGCGAAGGCGGGGCTTGCGATCAGGGCGATGGCGCTGACAAACGATCTTTTCATGGCGTACTCCGAGGATGAATGAGAGGTTCTTAACGCATCCTCAGGCAAGTTAAACCCTGCGTGCGTCTTCAATGTTGCGGCGCCGAAGCAGGGGCCGTATGAGTGGCCGCCCTTGGAGGTTTGATGACCTGGACGCCAGACAGCTGGCGGGCGAGGCCCGCCCGACACATGCCCGCGGATTATCCCGATCCCGCCGGGCTTACCGCTGTCGAGGCCGAATTGTCGTCCTATCCGCCGCTGGTGTTCGCCGGCGAAGCGCGCACGCTCCAGCAGGAACTTGCAAACGTGGCGCAAGGCCGCGCCTTCCTTTTGCAAGGCGGCGACTGCGCCGAGAGTTTCAAGGAATTTCATCCGAACAATATCCGCGACACATTCCGGGTGCTGTTGCAGATGTCGGTTGCGCTGACCTTTGGCGCCGGCATGCCGGTCGTGAAGATCGGACGCATCGCCGGGCAATACGCCAAGCCGCGCTCGGCCCCGACAGAATCCGTGGGCGGCGTCACACTGCCAAGTTATCGCGGCGACAATATCAACGGCATGGAATTCGAGTCCGGCGCGCGGACGCCCGATCCGCAGCGCCTGTTGAAAGCCTATGGCCAGTCGGCGGCGACGTTGAATTTGCTCCGCGCCTTCGCCGGCGGCGGTTACGCCGACCTTCACAATGTGCATCGCTGGACGCTCGAATTCGTCGCCGGCAATCCGCAGGCGGAACGTTACCGCGCTCTCGCCGACCGCATTTCAGAATCCTTGCAGTTCATGGAAGCGTGCGGCATTACCGCAAAAGAAGTGCGCGCGGTGCGCGAAGTTGACTTCTACACCAGTCACGAAGCGCTGTTGCTCGGCTTCGAGCAGGCGATGACGCGAGTCGATTCGACTACCGGCAAATGGTACGACACCTCCGCCCACATGATCTGGATCGGCGATCGCACGCGTCAGCTTGACGGCGCGCATGTCGAATTCTGTCGAGGCGTCGGCAATCCGATCGGCGTCAAATGCGGGCCATCGCTCAACCCCGAAGAACTCATTCGGCTGATTGACGCGCTTAACCCATCGAATGCGCCGGGCCGCATCGTGTTGATCGCGCGGTTTGGCGCCGACGCGATCAGCAAGGGGCTGCCGTCGCTGGTCCGCAAGGTCACAAGCGAGGGCCGTTCCGTCGTGTGGTCGAGCGATCCGATGCATGGCAATACGATCAAGGCGGATAATGGCTTCAAGACCCGCCGGCTCGACGATGTCCGTTCGGAAATCGATTCATTTTTCTCGATCTGCCGGGCCGAAGGCGCCTATCCGGGCGGCGTCCATCTCGAAATGACGGGACAAAACGTCACCGAATGCCTTGGCGGACTTCAGGACATCTCCGAAAGCGACCTTTCGGCGCGATACCATACGCATTGCGACCCGCGGCTAAATGCAACACAGGCGCTGGAATTGGCGTTTCTGCTCGCTGACGAGCTGAAGCAAAGCCGTGATCGCGGCGAATAGCGGGCTGAAACAGCCCGAAACATAGTTTGAAGACATTACCGCACCGGTCCATATCGTCAGGCGAGGGGCGCCGCTATGTTCGGCCCGTCTGGTCAAAGCGTCGGAGTGTTCTGGGTGGAGAAAAAGCTGAAAACGGGCGTCGTCGGCGCAGGGGTTTTTGGCGCGTTCCACGCGGGCAAGCACGCCGCATCGCCGCGCGCGGAACTCTGCGGAATTTGGGATATCGATGCAGCGCGGGCGCGCGCTGTCGCCGATCGTTTCGGCGCGGTCGCCCATGGCGATTTTGCATCGCTTCTGGATGCGGTTGAGGCGGTGACGATCGCGTCGCCGGCGCCGACGCATTTTCGCCTCGCCCGTCAGGCGCTTGAGGCGGGCCGGCACGTCTATGTCGAAAAGCCTTTGGCGCTCTGCCCCTCGGAGGCCGATACGCTGATCGCGCTGGCCGCGAAAAATGCCTGCGTGCTGCAGGTTGGTCATCAAGAGCGCTTCGTTCTGGCGGCGATGGGCGCGCCGCGCAGTGACGCAAAACCGGTCAGCGTCGAATTTGCGCGTTGCGGCCCGCCGTCGGGCCGGGGCGAGGACGTGTCGGTCGTGTTCGATTTGATGATTCACGATCTCGATATCGCGCGCTTGTTCGGATTTGGCAAATTTCTCAAGGCGTCTGCTTGCGGCGACCGGCATGAAACCGTGGCGACTCTGGCGTTCGAAGGCGACCGTCAGTGTTCGTTTGTCGCCAGCCGCAGAGCAGAATCTCGCCGGCGCATGCTGAAAGCCATATATGATGACGGCGCCATCGAGATTGATTTCGTCAATCGGCGGATTGCAAATTCGACGCCGGCCGCGTTGGCGACGGCGGACTTTGCATCGGACGGCGCTTTCATCGATCCGCTTGGCGCCAGTGTTGAGGCGTTTTTTGCGTCGATCCTCGACGGCGCCAAGACGATGGTTGACGGCAAAGCCGCGCGGAGCGCGATCGAGTGGGCGGTCCTCATTGAAGAAGCGCGCAATACGCTGAATGAAGCGGCGCCCGCAGCCAATCGGATGATCGCATGAACGGTGTCGCCAATCTGATGCTCGCCGGAAACACCGACGTCGGCGAAATCGCGTTCATCGACCTGAAGGCGCAGCAGCGGCGCATAAGGTCGCGGATCGAAGCGCGCCTTCATACTGTTCTCGATCACGGCCGCTATATTGCCGGGCCTGAAATTGAAGAACTTGAGGCCCTGCTCGCTGAAAAAACCGGCGCGGCGGCGGCGGTCGCTTGCGCAAGCGGAACGGCGGCGCTGATAATTCCCTTGCTGGCCGAAGGCGTCGACACCGGCGACGCGGTGTTCATCCCGGCGTTTTCCTATAACGCCACCGCCAACGCCGTCTTGCTGACCGGCGCAACGCCTGTGTTCGTTGATATTGATCCGCTGACTTTCAACATGGATGCCGGCGACCTCGACCGGCGCATTCAGGAAGTGAAGCGGGAAGGGCGCCTTCGCCCGGCGGCGATCATTCCGGTCGATCTTTTTGGATCGCCGGCGAATTATCCGGCGATCAGCGCCATCGCCCGCCGCGACAAATTGTTTGTTCTCGCCGACGGTGCGCAAGGTTTTGGCGGCGAACTCGATGGACGTTTGGTCGGCAATCTGGCGCCGGCGACTGCAACCAGCTTTTTTCCCGGCAAGGCGCTTGGCGCTTATGGCGACGCGGGCGCGATCCTTGCGCAGGATCTCGACATCATCGAACGCTGGATGTCGATCCGCTGGCACGGGACGGACGCGGCGCGGAAGAATTCAGTTTGCGTCGGGTTCAACGGACGCATGGACAGTTTTCAGGCGGCGGTGCTGCTCGAAAAACTGGCGATCTTTGACGAGGAACTTGAAGCGCGCCGAATGCTCGCTGAAATCTATGAGCGGCGGTTGTCCGCGATTGGCCGCCCGCAGGCGCACCTTGCCGGTGCGCGCTCCGGCTATGGATATTTCTCGCTCCGCGTTGATCGCCGCAATGACGTCGCGGCGGCGCTGAAGGCTCGCGGCGTGCCGACGGCGATTTATTATGCGACTCCGTTGCACAAGATGCCGGCGTTTGAACGCTATGCGCCGCAAACGCCGCTGCCGGCGACGGAAATCGTCTGCGACGAAATCCTGTCGCTGCCGATGCATCCCTATCTGACCCCGGACCAGGCGCATTATGTTTGCGATTGCGTCGAGATGGCGCTCGGGACGGCGTCGCTTTAGCGATTCGCGCGGCGCCGTTCCGACGCTGCAGTAAACAGAAAAATAGGCAGCGCGCTCAGCGCAATCAGGATCAGCGCGTCGGGGGCAGCTTCCGACAGGCGCTCGTCGCCGGCAAGCCGGTAGACCCGCGTCGCCAGAGTTTCAAAATTGAAATTGCGCAGGATCAACGTCGCCGGCAGTTCTTTGGCGATGTCGACAAACAATATTGTCGCGGCGGCAAGAATTGATCGCTGTAGTAAAGGCGCGTGCAGGCTGGAGAGAATTCGTCCCGCTGGGGCGCCAAGCGTTCGCGCCGCCTCGTCAAGGCCCGGATCAATCTGCGCGAGACCGCCCGATGTCGTATTGTACCCGGCCGTCAGGAACCGGACCAGATAGGCGTAGATCAGAGCAACGGGCCCCGCCGCCATCCATCGATGATCATTGGTGAGACCGCCCATGGCGCTGAACGCCGCCTGAATGCCAATGGCGATGACCGCGCCGGGAACTGCGTAGCCAAGCGTCGACGCGCGGATCGCCGCCCGCACGAATGCGCTGTTCGTTGTTCGTCCTGCATAAGAGAGCGCGATTGCAGCGGACAAGGCGACGATCGCGCCTGCTGCGGCGACCGCGACCGAATTCGAAAACGCGCCGGCAAGGCCGCGATAGGCAAATGCCCATTTTGACGGATCGATCTTGGCCGCCAGTGCGACCGCCGGCGCTACAAAGCCGAATAGGACGGGCAGCAAACAGAACGTGCCTGCAGCGCCAGCGCGCCACCCCGCAAGCGCAATCCTAACCTCGCCGCCGGTAACGCGCGGCGCATCGGCGGCGCGTCCGCGCCGGCCGAGCGCTTCAAACGAGACGAGCAGCACGGCGAACAAAAACAGCGCCGAGGCCAGTTGCGAGGCGGCCCCAAGATCTCCGAAACTGTGCCAGGTCCGGAAGATACCGACGCTGAGCGTTGCAACGCCGAAATAGTCAGCAACACCAAATTCCGCGGCTGTCTCCATCATGATCAGGGCGATGCCGCCTGCAATTGCCGGTCGCGCCGCTGGCAACAGGAGTGTGATCGCGGCTTTCAGCGGCGATGCGCCCAGCGTTCGCGCGGTCTGCAGGATTGCCGACGAGCGCGATGCAAACGCCGCGCGCGCGGTCAGATAGACATAAGGATAAAGCGTCAGCGCCAGGATCAGCGCCGCGCCTGGAAGGCTCTTGATCGTTGGCAGCCCGAGCGTGACCGCAAATGCAGCGAGCCCGGACAAGGCTCCGAACGGACCGAGGAGATCGGCATAGGCGTAGGCGGCGAGATAAGCGGGAATGGCGAGCGGCAGGACGAGGGCGAAGGAAAGAAGGCGCCGGAACGGAAACTCGCAGAGCGCTGTCAACAGCGCGGCGCCGACGCCGATGGCTCCTGCGACCAATCCGACTGACAGGCAGAGGAGGACTGTGCCGGCGGTGTACTGCGCGCCAAGCGTTTTCGCGACGTGCCGGATCGCATCGCCATAAGGTCCGAAAAGGCTCGCAAGCACGGCAAGGACCGGCGCTGCAACGACCAGCGCGAAGACGAGGAGCGCCGCCGACTGCAGTCGCCGCAACAAGGCGTCGCCGGGTGACGTCAAATGATGGGTCGCGCCAGTCATGGTGCAAGGCCTATCATTCGTCGCCGGATGATGCGAGATGAAGCCGCTTATGAGCCTCGTCTTGCGCGACATACGCCATTCCTTTGGCGCTGGCCTTGTCGTCGATGGCGCCAGCCTTGATGCGGCGCCGGGCGAAATCGTTTGCCTTTTTGGACCATCGGGTTGCGGCAAGACGACGCTTCTTCGCGTCGCCGCCGGGCTTGAGCGGCTTCAGGACGGGGCGGTTGAACTTGACGGCGGAACGCTTGCGACGCCGCACCTTCACACTCCCCCGGAAAAGCGGCCGATCGGGTTTGTGTTTCAGGACTATGTCCTGTTCCCGCATTTGACCGTTGAGAAAAACATCGCCTTTGGCCTCAACCATTTGACGGCGGACGAACGGTCCTCACGAATCCGTTCTGAACTCGCGGCTGTTGATCTTGCCGGCTTCGCCGACAGGTTTCCGCATCAATTGTCGGGCGGCCAGCAGCAACGCGCAGCGCTCGCCCGCGCTTTCGCGCGTCATCCGCGCGCCATGCTTCTCGATGAACCCTTCGCCAGCATTGACGGCGCCCTGCGCCAACGGCTTCGAGCCGAGATGCGGCGCCTGCTGAAAATGCGGTCGACGCCGTCGATCCTCGTCACCCATGATCCGAACGAGGCGATTGAAGTCGGCGACAGGATCGCCGTGATGCGAAACGGACGGATTGTTGAAACCGCGTCGCCAGAAGCGCTGTATCTGGCGCCGAAGACGGTGGCCGGCGCGGCGATATTTCCGGGAAGCCAGTCGATTGCCTGTCATGCGGTTGACGGCGGCGTCGCCACTGCCTTTGGCGTGATCGCCCCAATTCGCCGTCCCGCAGACGCCGCGTATGTGGTGATCCATGACGGCGGCGTTCGTGCGGCGGCGGACCGAGACAGTCCGTTTAAGGTGGCCGATTGCCGGTTCGCGGGCCCGCACTGGCTCGCAACGTTGACGAACCCGGCGCAGCAGGGTGCGCAGATCAAGGGTTGTAGCGCCGCCGCGCTCGAGATCGGCGCAGCAGCGTCCGTCAGTTTTGACCCCGCGCTGACACGCGTGCTTGCGTCCTAGGGCCGCAGCTTCGGTCATTGCAGTTAATAATCACTCGCAGTACAACAGGCTTGGAGTTCTCCTTGGACCTGTACCAGTGAAATTGGTTTTTCTGCCGCTCGCTCTCATCGCTCTGGCGATTGCTCCCGGCGGCTGCGGGCGTTCCTCAAACGCCGCGACGCCGGCGCCGTCCCCGGCGGCGACCATCAAGGGCGAGGTCAACGTCTATACCGCCCGCCATTATGATTCCGATCTTGCGATCTACGACGCGTTCACCCGCAAGACTGGCATCAAGGTCAACATCATCGAGGCTGGCGGCGACGCGCTTATCGAACGGCTGGCGCGCGAGGCTGAAGCAAGCCCGGCCGACGTCTTCATCACTGCCGACGCCGGCATGTTGTGGCGCGCTGAACAGCGCGGCATTCTTGGCGCAATTACCGACGAAAAAATTCTGGCAAGGACGCCGGCGCAATTTCGCGATCCGCAAAACGAATGGGTCGGTCTTTCAAAGCGCGCCCGCATCATCATTTACAACAAGGACAAGGGTTTGCCGTCGGGCGTCAAATCCTACTCGGATCTGGCCGATCCGCGCCTCAAAGGCATGGTGTGCGTTCGCTCCTCGACCAATGTCTACAATCAGTCATTGCTGGCTGGCATCATCGCGCATGTCGGCGATGCGGCGGCTGGCGCCTGGGCGAAGGGCGTTGTTGCAAATTTCGCGCGCAAACCCAAAGGCAATGACACCAGCCAGATTGAAGCGGTCGCCGCCGGAATTTGCCGCGTTTCGATTGTCAATTCCTATTACCTCGCCCGCTATGTCGGCTCCGATGACAAAAAGATGCGCGGTATCGGCGGCAGGGTCGGCTTCATTTTTCCCAATCAGGATACCACCGGCACGCACGTCAATATCTCTGGCGCCGGCGTTGCGCGGTTTGCGCCACATCCTGAAAACGCCGAAACATTGATCGCCTATCTGCTCAGCGACGAAGCGCAACAGGCATTCGCGCTCGGCAACAATGAATACCCCATTGTCGACGGCATTCCGCCAACCGGGCCGGTCGCGGCGTTCGGCGCCTTTGTCGCGGATAATGTCGATATGTCGGCGCTCGGCGAACATCAGTCCGAAGCAGTGAAAATTTTCGACACGGCCGGCTGGCAGTAAGCGTAACGCCGGGGAATCGCCGCGTATCTGGCGACGATCGCGGACATCGCGAATGATCTACATGCGCCCGGTCCGGAATAACACTCCTCATTTCGTTTACACGCCAGAGGGCATGGGTTTTGACGCCAGGTATCGAAACAAGCAGACAGACTGGTATTATCCCACGTCGTTGCCTGAGCCGCCGTCCGGAAAACTCTCGCATCATGCGAGGGCTCAACGCGGTCAGCGGAAGGAACCGGCTCGCGTCCAGGTGGTTTCGAGCCAAATAATTCAAATTTTAGGCTTGCGCTGATATAACAAAGATATAACGTTAAAGCCGCCCAATGGGCGGAGGGCTCAATGGCTAATCACAAGAATGGCGACGGACACGATCACGGCGATGGTGGGGGCGGTGATACTGTCGGTTTGACGCGCAACGAAACCTTTGTCTGGGAATCGCTGACCGAGGCGGGCGTTCCGCTCAAGGCCTATGAAATCCTCGACCGGCTCAAGGAAAAGGGCGTGCGCGCGCCGATGACTGTCTACCGGGCGCTGGAAGGCCTTGATCAAAAGGGATTTATCCACAAGCTCGAAGGCATCAACGCTTTCATGCCCTGCAAGCATGAAGCGCCGCACGAAGTGCAGGTGTTTCTGGTCTGCGAAAGCTGCGCCTCCGCCAAAGAAGTCGAGCTTGAAAGCATTGAATCCGATTTGCGGCCGCTGCTGCGCCGAGCCTCGTTCCAGTTGAAAACGGCCCGGCTCGAAGCGCGCGGGCTTTGCAAGAATTGCCAGCCGCCGATTGCCGCCTGAGTCGCCGCCAAACCCGCTCAACGCAAAGAATCACAGGCGCGAATCATTGACTGCGGCGGGGCGGCTTCTATTGTCGCGCCCGGCGGCAAAGCAATGCGAGCCGCCACGCGCAAGCGGGAGAGACCGAAGGACCCATTTTCTTTCGGCGCCGAAGGAGCAACCGCCCCGGAAACTCTCAGGCAAAAGGACCGCGCGCGAAAGGAAGGCTGGAAAGTAGAGAGGGCGATTTTCGCCCGATCCACCGAAGGAGTAAGTCGGCGACGATGTTTGCCTGACGAAATCTCTCAGGTTCCGTGACAGCCGGGGTTGCCGCCATTTCAGGCGGCGATTGCACATGGAACCGGAATGAAACGCACCCCGCTTTATGACCTGCATCTTTCGCTTGGCGCGAAGATGGTCGAATTCGCCGGCTATGCGATGCCGGTTCAGTATGCCGACGGCGTCCTGAAAGAACATATCCATACGCGATCGAAGGTCGGCCTCTTCGACGTCTCGCATATGGGCCAGGCGTTCCTGCAAACGACGCGTGCGGCGCTTGGGTCCGATGCAGCGCATGTCGAGATTGCGGACGCAATTGAAACCCTGCTGCCCGGCGAAATCCGCAAGCTGAAAAAAGGCGGCATGCGCTATTCGGTGTTGCTGAATGGCGAGGGCGGCATTCTTGATGATCTGATGGTGACGCGGCCCCTGCGCGAGGACAAGCAGGGCGTTCTTTTTCTCGTCGTAAACGCCGCCTGCAAGGATGCGGATTTTGCGCATATCGGCAAATCGCTGTCGGATCGCGCCACCTTGGAAATTGCCGATGACCGCAGCCTGCTTGCGCTGCAAGGACCTGCGGCGGCAAGCGTTCTCGACAAGATCATTCCGGGCTGCGCGAAACAGACTTTCATGACGATGGCGCCGTATGACTGGAATGGCGTTTACCTCATCGTCTCGCGCTGCGGCTATACCGGCGAAGACGGGTTTGAAGTTTCGGTTCCGGGTGAACACGCCGAAAGCCTGGCGAAGGCGATGCTCGCCGACGCCAATGTTGCGCCAATCGGTCTTGGCGCGCGCGACTCGCTGCGGCTGGAAGCGGGCCTATGCCTTTATGGACACGACATCGATACGACGACGTCGCCGGTCGAAGGCAATATTGCCTTTGCGCTCGGCAAGCGCCGCAAGGACGAAGGCGGCTTTCCGGGCGCGTCGCGCATCGCACACGAACTCGCCGATGGCCCGAAGCGCCTTCGCGTCGGACTAAAACCCGAAGGCCGTGCGCCGGCGCGCGAAGGAACTGAAATCGTCGATCTGACCGGAAAGAAAATCGGCGTCATCACCTCAGGCGGATTTGGTCCGACGCTCGGCGGCCCGCTCGCCATGGGGTATGTCGATGTCGCCCATTCAACAACCGGAACCCCGGTTTTGCTAATGGTTCGCGGCAAGGCGCTGCCCGCGATCGTCGCCGACATGCCTTTTGTCCCTCATAATTATTATCGCGGCTAGGAGATCCCAATGACTGTCAAATACACCAAAGACCATGAATGGGTGCGCGTCGACGGCGCTGCCGCGACCATCGGCATCAGCGAACACGCCGCAGAACAGCTCGGCGATGTGGTCTTCGTCGAGCTTCCCGAGGTCGGCAAGACCTTCAACAAGGGCGATGACATGGCGGTTGTTGAATCGGTCAAGGCCGCGTCCGACGTCTACGCCCCGATTTCCGGCGAAGTTGTCGAAATCAATCAGGCGATTGTCGACGATCCGGCGAAGATCAACGCCGACCCGGCAGGCGCTGCGTGGTTCGTCAAGCTGAAACCCTCAAATGCGTCAGAGCTTGATGCGCTAATGGACGAGGGCGCTTACAAATCCTTCCTCGAGACGCTCTGATCCATGCGTTATCTCCCCTTATCCGACGCGGATCGCCGCGACATGCTGGCCGTTATCGGCGCCAAGTCGATTGACGAGCTTTACAGCGATGTGCCGAAACCGGCGCTGAACGCCAAGGTCGACTTGCCGGCGCACAAGGGCGAGCTTGAAGTCGAGCGCATGATGGGCGCGATGGCGGCAAAAAACCGCGCGGCCGGCGCCGGCCCGTTCTTTGTCGGCTGCGGCGCCTACAAGCATCATGTGCCGGCGACCGTCGATCATATCATTCAGCGCTCGGAATTCCTGACCTCCTACACGCCCTACCAGCCGGAGATCGCGCAAGGGACACTGCAATATCTGTTTGAATTCCAGACGCAGGTCGCAGCGCTGACCGGCATGGAGGTCGCCAACGCCTCGATGTATGACGGCTCGACCGGGTGTGCAGAGGCAGCGCTGATGGCGCGCCGCGTGACCAAGCGCAAAAAGGTCGTGATGTCGGGCGCGCTGCATCCGCACTACGCCGCGGTGACGCGCACCAACAGCGAGCTTCTCGGCGACAGCGTCGTGCAGCTGCCGGTTGACCCGGAAGCGCGCGAAGACCTCGCCGCCGCGATCGACGGCGATACCTCCTGCGTCATCGTTCAGACGCCGGATGTCTTCGGCAATCTGCGCGACCTCACCGATCTTTCGAAGGCCTGCCGCGACAAGGGCGTTCTTCTCGTCGCAGTCGTCACCGAGGTGATGTCGCTCGGCGCGGTCAAAAGCCCCGGCGAAATGGGCGCCGACATCGTCGTCGGCGAGGGCCAGTCAATCGGCAACGGGCTGATTTTCGGCGGGCCTTATGTCGGGCTCTTTGCGACGCGCGAAAAATACATGCGCCAAATGCCTGGCCGGCTCTGCGGCATGACCAATGATGCGGACGGCAAGCGCGGCTTTGTGCTCACTTTGTCGACCCGCGAGCAGCATATCCGCCGTGACAAGGCGACGTCAAATATCTGTACGAATTCAGGGCTTTGTGCGCTCGCCTTCACAGTAAACATGACCTTGTTGGGCGAGGCCGGATTGCGCCGCGTCGCCGCTCTCAATCACGAAGCCGCGTGCAATACGGCCGACGCGTTGTCGGCCGTCAGAGGCGTCACGGTCCTCACCAGATCCTTCTTCAACGAATTCACCATCCGCCTGACCAAGAACGCGACCGGCGTCGTCGAAGCCCTCGCCGCTGACGGCGTCCTAGCCGGCGTTCCGGGCGAGCGGCTGTGGCCGCATGACAAAGAGGCGCACGACCTCCTCATCGTCGCCGCGACCGAGTGCGTGACGGACGGAGATATTGGCGCTCTATCGAAATCCCTCACTAAGGTGCTGGCGTGATGACCATGAACTCCCAAGGCCGCCCGACGAAGGGCGATGCGAGCGCCGCGGAAGTCGTCACTTTCACTGGCAACAGGGCGCTGCAGATCGAAGAGTCGCTGTCTTTCGAGAAAGACGCGTTCGGCGAAACCGGCGTCGATTTTCCTGCCGCCTCGGGAAAGCATGACCGCATCGGCGCGATGAAGCGCGAGAGCGAAATCAGGCTTCCGGGCCTTTCTGAACCCGAAACCATGCGCCACTTTGTGCGGCTCAGCCAAAAGAACTACGCGATCGACATGGGGCCGTTTCCGCTTGGCTCGTGCACGATGAAACACAATCCGCGTCTCAACGAGAAAATGGCGCGGCTGCCGGGCTTTGGTGACCTTCATCCGCTGCAGCCGCAATCGACGGTGCAGGGCGCGCTGGAACTGATTGACACGCTTGCGCACTGGCTGATGGAAATGACCGGCATGCCCGCCGTCGCGATGTCGCCGAAAGCCGGCGCGCATGGCGAACTCTGCGGCATGATGACGATCAAGGCGGCGCTCGACGCAAAAGGCGAGGGACACAGGACGCGCGTGCTCGCGCCTGAATCGGCGCATGGCACCAATCCTGCGACGGCGGCGCAGTGCGGCTTTACCGTCGAGGATATTCCCGCCGACAAGACCGGCCGCGTCGATCTTGAAGCCTTCCGCGCCAAACTTGGGCCGGATGTCGCCGCGATCATGGTGACCAACCCCAACACCTGCGGCCTGTTTGAACGCGACATCAAGGCGATCGCCGACGCGGTCCATGAAGTCGGCGGCTATTTCTATTGCGACGGCGCCAATTTCAACGCGATTGCCGGCAAGGTTCGCCCCGGCGATCTTGGCGTCGATGCGATGCACATCAATCTGCACAAGACGTTTTCAACACCGCATGGCGGCGGCGGGCCGGGCGCGGGGCCAACGGTTTTTTCAGCGGCGCTCGCGCCGTTCGCGCCGGTCCCTTACGTCGTCAGGGAAGACGGCGCCTATCACCTCGTCGAAACGCGCAGAGCCGCGAAGGCCGAAGGCGACGCCAAAGCCGGCGGTCGCATCACCGCGTTTCACGGACAGATGGGCATGTTCGTGCGCGCGCTCGCCTATATGCTCTCGCATGGCGGCGACGGCATTCGCCAGGCGTCGGAAGACGCCGTCCTCAACGCCAATTACGTTCTCGCGCGGTTGAAGTCGCAGATGACGCCGGCCTTTGATGGCTATTGCATGCATGAAGCCCTTTTTGACGACGAATTCCTCAAGGGAACCGGCGTCGACACACTCGACTTTGCCAAGGCGATGATCGACGAGGGCTTTCATCCGATGACGATGTATTTCCCGCTGGTCGTTCACGGCGCCATGCTGATCGAGCCGACGGAATCGGAATCAAAGCAGGAACTCGATCTCTTCTGCGACGCGCTGCTTGATCTTGCAAAGCGAGCCAAAGCGGGCGAAGCGGCGCGCTTCAAGGCGTCACCGATGCTGGCGCCAAGACGCCGGCTTGACGAGACCGCAGCGGCGAGAAAGCCTGTCCTTAGATGGACCCCGGCCCTTGCGCCAAAGGCGGCGGAATAGTCACCACGCCTTTTCCGGAGACACGGCGGTCTGCGGGGGCACGGCGAACCGGCGGTCGCCAAGGCGTTTCGTTGCGTTGAGCAACGGCTGCTCGACGAACCGGTGCAGCGCAAAGCCCGCAGCGATTGCGCCAACGGCGTAAAGGCTGATCAGCAGCAGATTGTCGAGCCAGCCGTCGGGGACGGCAATGCTGACCAGCTTGCCGACGACCAGAAAAACCGGAATGTGGATGAGATACAGAGAATAGGACGCGTCGCCGGTGCGGATAAGCCAGGACGGCGCGCGCGCCTCGCCTCGTCGTTCGAGCGCAGCGGCGCCGTAGAGCATCAGCGCGAATGGCGGCGAGAACATCACCGCGCGCCATGCGAATTCACCCATGATGTGCGGGTACAGCTTTTCGGAGAAGAACGCTGTCTCAATGGCGAACAGCGCGACGCCCGCAATCAGCGCCGGCGCAGCAAGTTGGGTGACGCCGCGCTTTAGTGCGAGCGCGACCAGCGCGCCGAAGATGAATTCAAAGGTCAGCGGATTGAAGGCGATCTTCGTCCAGGCGTTGGCGTCAAACAAGCCTGCGCCAAAGGCGGCAATGAGGATCACCGTCCATGCGCCGAGAAATAAGGGAAGCTCGATGCGGCTCATCGCGACGAAGAGGGTGAATAGCGCGTAAAAATACATCTCATGGACCAGCGTCCATCCGACCGGCACCAGCGGATAATGATCGTCCGGCAATAAGAGAAAAGTCTCGACCGGGTTGGGGAAGGGCGTTGCTTCAGCAAAGAAAACCTGCTTGCCCGCATAAAGAAGCATCAGCAGCAAGGTTGCGGCCCAATAGACCGGATAAATCCGGGCGCCGCGATTATAGAGAAATCGCCGCGCCGCCGCCGGCCCGCGCTCGCCCGACAGCGCAACATGCGTCATCACAAATCCGCTGATCAGGAAGAAAAGATCGACGCCGACGACGCCCATGTAGAGAAAGTGCGGCAGCAGCGTTCCGGCGCCGCCATAATCGCCCTCGGCGCCTTTGACATGCGCGGCGAGCACCATCAGCGCGGCGACGCCGCGAAGGGCCTGGATGTTCTGAAGCCGTTCGTTCATCGCCGGCAAATTGGCAGCTGCGCGTAGTAAGAACAAGCATCAGCGCGCTTGGATCGTCAGGCGACTAATCCGGAGCACCCGAAGATCCAGATACTTGAGTGATCGCAGTGGCCAGCGAAAAGCCGGATTCCACTTTTTCGCCCGGCGCTCTAAAGCCGTCCGGTCAGTGATATGCGAAAGGCGCGCGGGCTGCCCGGAGTGATGTTGTTGTCATTATGCGCAGTGCCGAAATAGGTCTCGTCGAACAAATTTTCGACGTTGAGCTGCGCTTCGAAATGCTCGTTCAGCGTCGCGTAGATTGCCGCATCGACACGCGTATACCCCGGCAACGTAACGGTGTTCGAGATCGAGGCGAATTGGTCAGTCTGGTGAATGACGCCGACGCTTGCGCGCCAGTTTTCGGTGAATTTGTAAGCGTTCCAGATTGCAAAAGCGTGTTTTGGAACTAGCGGAATCTCGCGTCCCGCCGTCGCTGCGGTCGTATCGCGGGTGATTTCAGCGTTCTGCAGCGTGTAGCCGGCGAGGACTTCCCAGCGATCGGTCAGCGAGCCGGCGAGGGAGATCTCGACGCCTTTGCTGCGCGCGGCGCCGGTCAGGACGGTCTGGCTGGTGACCGGATCAACCGCCCTCGTATTCTCGCGGTCGAGCCGGTAGACGGCAGCCGAAAAAGTCAGCCTGTCACGCAACTCCCATTTGACGCCAGCTTCGATGTTTTCAAACGATTCAGGTTCAAGCGCCGCGGTTGACGCCGACAGCGATGAGAACTGATCGCCCGATTGCGGCAGGAACGATTTTGAATAGCTCGCATAGATGGATGAACTAGCGGTGGGTTTGACGATGACGCCGCCGCGCGGGCTCCAGACATTGTCGGTGCGCTCAAGGTCTGTCGGCGACAGATTGTCGGAAAACTCAAGATCGAAATGATCGAAGCGAACGCCGCCAATCAATTGCAGCCAGTCAGCGACGCCGATCTGGTCCTGAATGTAGGCCGATGCTGTCGTCAGGTCGACGTGGTTGTCATTCCGGAGGGCGAGAAAAACCGGCGGCGTGAAGATCGTCGGACTGGCGATGGAAACACTTCCTGCCGCGTCATTGTTCTCCGACCGGATGTTGTCGCTGTCCTGCAGCCCGAATTCGCCGCCGACGAGGAAGGTGTGGGCGACAGCGCCTGTTTGCACGTTCCAGATTAGGTCGGTCTGGTTGAAGAAATTCTGCCGCTTCGCGCCGCTGAAATAGGCTTGCAGCGCGACGTCGCCATTGACGTCAACGGCGGCGCCCGCGTGGACGTTCTGGTAATATTTATTGTAATCGGCGACGCGCAAATGATTGCGGATGGTCAGCGTGTCGCTGAAGGCGTGCGAGACCGCGAAGTCCCCGGCGTGAACATCGACCTTGCTGAAAGACGCGTCGGGATTGCCGAAAAATGCGCGGCGGTCGCCGGCATAGGGCAGGCCGTTTTCAGACGGCACGCCCCGGTCGACGGTGCGGTCGTCGCTGACGAATTCGTAGGTGATATTGATTGACGTTGCGTCGGTCGGCGCGAAATGCAGCGTCGGATTGACGCCGAACCGCTCGATATCGGTGAAGTCGCGATAGCTGTCGGAGTTTTCGTAAAAGGCGTTAAGGCGTCCGGCGGCGGACGCGGAAAACGCTGCACCGGTGTCGAGCGCGCCGCGGGCAAATCCGAAGGAGCCGCCCTGAAGGGTCAGCGCCTCGACCGGTTCGAATCCCGCCGTTTTCGTCACGCGATTGATGACGCCGCCGCCGCCGCCGCGCCCGAAAATCAGGGCGTTCGGGCCTTTGAGAATTTCAAGGCGCTCGGCGTTGTAGAGGTCGCGGTAATATTGAACGTCGTCGCGGACGCCATCGACATAGAAATCCGCCGTCGAAGCGTTGCCGCGCAAGGTTGGCGCATCGCGGTGGCCTTCGCCCTGGCCCATGGAAACGCCGGGGACATAACGAACGACATCGGCCATTGACCGCATCATCTGATCGTCGATCAAATCGCGGGTGATCAGGGAAATCGACTGGGGAATATCGATGAGGGCGGTGTCGGTCTTGGTCGCTGTCGCGGTGCGCTCGCCAACATAGGCAACGCGCTCCCCGCTGACGATCAGCTGATCGCTGACCATGGCCAGGCGGGCTTCAAGGCTGTCGTCCGCCGCCGCAGCCCCGCCGGCAAGCCCGGTCGTGGCGCCCGCCAGCAGCGCCGTCTTCCACAGTTTTCTCATCGTTTCCTCGCCGCCCTGCAAGTCGCGAATGAGAACCATTCGCAACAAGGCTGGCTATCAAACAGAACTGCTCGTTGCAAGTGATTATTAAAAGCGATGGGTGCGACGATTTCGCTGGGATGAGCGCCATGTGCGCCGGGGCGGATTTGCCTCGGCGCCGCCGGCGGCTAGGGTCTTCGAAAGGGCGAAAATTGTCAGGGCCCAAGGCCCGGTAGGAGTTGTTGTTATGAAGGTCATGGGCTTCCTTTTGGCGGCGAGCCTCATCGCCGCGCCGGCCTTCGCCGGTGAGGCGACGTCACAGCGGTATGAGGTGCAGGATTTTTCCGCGATCGAGATCAGCGGCGCCTATGAACTCGAGGTTGACGTCGGCGACGATTACAGCGTCGTGCTGAGCGGATCGGAAGAGGATCTGGCCCGCGCCGAAGTTGAAGTTCGGCATGGCGCGCTGACGCTCGGATCGCGCAAGCGCGTGCACCGCGACAAACGCCATGGCGATCATGACGGCGTCACAGCGCGCGTAACGATGCCGGCGCTTGACCGGCTTTCGGTGTCAGGTGTTGTCGATGCGGATATCAGCGGTGTTGACGCCGGTGTCTTCAAAGTCAATTTGTCGGGCGTTGGCGAAGTCACGCTCGCCGGCCGTTGCAAGCGCCTGGACGCGCGCGTTTCCGGCGTCGGCGAACTCGACGCGAGAAAGCTTGAATGCGCCGACGCCGATGTTGCGCTCTCCGGCATGGGTGAGGCGAGCGTTTACGCGCGCAATTCAGCCAGGACCGAAGTTTCGGGCATGGGCGAGATCAATGTCTACGGCGCGCCGAAGACGGTAAACAAGCGCGGCGGCTTCTTCGCCGAGATCAATGTGCATGAGTAATTGGCGTTTCCCTTAAGGGGCAAGAAGGAGAACGACATGCGGCTGTTTCTGGGGTTTATCATCGGGCTTGCCATTGCGGTCGCGATTGCCGCAACCGCCTTGAAGGTTGCATGGGGTGATGTCACCGAGATCAGCGACCGGAATCGCGGCTCCGACAAGACCGAGACGATCGCCGCTGTCGATTTCGATCGCATCGAAGTCGCCGGCGTTTTTGAACTCGATGTGACGGTTGGCGGCGACTATTCGGTGACGCTGGCAGGAAAAGAAGACGATCTCGCGCGCACCACTGCAAACGTTGAAAATGGCGTTCTTGTTCTCGACACCGAAGAAAAAGGCGCTGACGGCAAGCGCCATTTCGTCAAGCACGGCGTAACCGCGAAGATTTCGATGCCGGCGCTGAGCGGCGTCAATTCAACCGGGGTGGTTGACGGCGATGTTGCCGGCATCAGCGCCGAAACTTTCACTGCTGATTTTTCCGGCGTCGGAGATTTGAAACTCTCCGGAACCTGCGGCGCGCTTGACGCCGATGTCTCGGGCGTCGGCGATCTCGACGCCGAAGAGTTGCAATGCCGTTCCGTGACGATTGAGGTCTCCGGCGTTGGCAGCGCGAAGGTCTACGCCAGCGAATCGGTAACTGCTGACATCGCCGGCATCGGCAAGATTGACGTCTACGGATCGCCGGCGCAGGTGTCGAATTCGAATTCCGGCCCGTTCGGACGGATCAGAATAAAATAGCGCGCCGGCTACGACGCCAGTTCGAGCAGCGGCGGCTGGCGCGCGGCGCGGACGCCGGGGAAAAATCCGCCGACCAGTCCGATGATGAGGGCCATCGCCAGCGCCGCCATGATGACGGGGGGCGACAGGTCAAATTTGAAGACGAGCTGGGTAAATCCCGACCCGAGGGTTGAGGTCGTACGCCCCTGAAAGAACACGAACGCCAAGGCAAGCCCTAGAATGGCGCCAAGCGCTGACAGCATCAAGGCTTCAATCAACGTGCCGGCGAACGCCGCCAGTCCCGAAAAACCGATGATGCGCAAGGTCGCAATCTCCGCCGATCGCGCCGCAACCGATGAATACATTGTGTTGAGTGCGCCGGCGAGCGCGCCGATCGCCATGGTGACGCCAAGGCCCCAGGCGATGAAGGTGAACTGTTGCGTCGATTGCGACGCCTGGCGTGCATAATAGTCGCGTTCGCTCAACACTTCGAGCTGGCGCAGGCGCGCATCGGATGTCGCCCACTCCTTGAAGGCTGGCATGTCGGCGGCGGAGTTCAGCTTGATGCGCATGGTCTGGTAGATGTTCGGCCGGTTGAAGAGGCTCTGCGTCACTGTCACATCGGCCCACAATTCAGAATCGAACACCGTCCCCGGCGCCTCGAAGACGCCGACGACCTGCCACACCGACCCGCGAAGCCGGATCGTCTTGCCAAATTCAAAGCCAGCGAACTCCCGCAACAGACCCGCGCCGACGACGATCTCATTGGTGCCGGGCGTGAACATCCGGCCTTCGGTAATGGTGACGCCGCGCCGAAGCGCAAGACCCTGCGGAGAGATGCCGCGAAACGGCATATTGGCGTTGGTGCCGGTTGCGCGTTTGACGCCGTCGACGATGACAAGGAGTTCGCCGGAGACCAACGGCGCGCCGCTGCCGGCCATAACGCCCGGTCCCGTCGCCAGAATGTTCAGCTGATCGCGTGTCACAACGCTGTTCAGTTCCGCATTGGACCCTTCGCGCAGAACCATAGCGACATCGTCAGCGCCCGATCCCTTGACCGTGCGCGCAAGACCGTTCGACAGCGCCAGAAAAAACAGGAGGACCGTGATGGCGAGCGCGACGGCGACCACAGTTGCAACCGACATGGCGCCGCGCTGCGGAATTGACCGCACATTGAGCGCGGTGATTGCGGCGATCTGGCTGAACAGCGAGGTCATGGAAGTAAAAGCCCTTCGTTATTTGCGGCCAAGCGCGTCGATGATGCGCATGCGATAGGCGCCGAGCGCCGGCAGGATGCCGGTGACAAGCCCGAGCAGGGCGGCGATACCCATGCTCCAGCCGATTACAACGGGCGCAAAATGGATTGGCGGTCCGCCGCCGCCGGAACCCGACAACAGGCCGAGAAGACCTGCGGCGGCGCCAATACCGAGCCCGGCGCCGATGAAGGACAACAGAAGCGATTCGCCGAGCACCATGCGAAGAATGCGCGGCGATGAAAAGCCGAGCGTCTTCATCACCCCGACTTCCTTGGTGCGTTCCTTGATCGCCAGCGCCATGGTTGTGCCGACGATGAGGAGGATTGCCGCGAAGGCCGAGCCAACAACCAGGGTGACGACAAGCGCGATGTTGCCGAGCTGCGCGGCGAATGACTTGTTGAAGGCCGCTTCGTCCTGCGTCGAGGTCTCGTCGGCGGAATTGGCAAAGCGCGTATCGATGGCGTTGATGATCTGGTCATTGAGCGCCGGCGATGCGGTCAGGAACGAGATCCAGCCGATGCGGTCGCGGCCAAATGTGATTGTCTCATTGAAATAATCATAATGGATGATGACGGAGCCCGTCTGCGAACTGCCGGGCGGCGTGTCGAAAACTCCGGCAAGCGTGAATTCCCAGGTGTGGCTGCCGTCTTTCTGACTGAATATATTGCTGTTGAGGGGCAGGCGCTGCCCGACTTTCCAGCCGTATTTTTCAGCGACCGGCGCTGCGGCGATCATCGCCGTGCGGTCGGTGAAAAACGCCGTCTTTGCTTCTTCCGATAGCGGCAGGTCTTCCTTGTAAACCTCGTAATAGGTTTCCGGATCTACCGCGAAGACAGGAAGAAATCCCTTCACCGGATCCTGATAATAACCGCCGAACCAGTTCAGATGCGTCGCCACCGTCACGCCCTCGGTGCGCGCAATGCGATCGTAATGCGCCATCGGCAGGCTTTCGGTAAAATTGATCTTGCTGAGGGTGACAAGCCGGTTCGGCTTGGAATTGAAATTGGTGATGGCGTGATTGAAGCTGACCATCACGCCGAAGATCAGGAAGGCGATGAAAATCGAGATGATCAACAGGCTGGTCCGCACCGGCTTGCGGAAGAGGTTCTTACGCATCAGGAAAAGATCGTTCACGCGGCAAGCTCCGCCTCGTTGAACGCGCCCTTGTCGAGGTGCAGCGTGCGTTTGGCGAATTTGGCCGCCGCCGCGTCATGGGTCACCATCAAGATGGTCTTGCCAAGCTCGCGGTTGAGGAGCTGCAGGGTCGAGAGAATTTCGTCGGCCGTCGCGCGGTCGAGATCGCCGGTCGGCTCGTCGCAAAGGAGAAGTTTCGGATCGGCGACAATCGCCCGCGCGATCGCGGCCCGTTGCTGCTGGCCGCCTGACAATTCGCGCGGCCGGTGCCCGGCGCGGTCCTCAAGCCCGACAACCTTCAGCGCGGTTGCGACATTGTCGCGGCGCTTGGCTTTGGAAAGATTGGTGAGCATCAGCGGCAACTCGACATTTTGCGCCGCAGTCAGGATCGGCATCAGATTGTAGAACTGGAAAATGAAGCCGACATTTTGCGCGCGCCAACTGGTCAGCTGTCCTTCCGAAAGGTTGTCAATCCGCTTTCCGTCAAACTCGATCGTCCCGGAATCAGGGCGGTCGGCGCCGCCGAGCAGATTGAGCAGCGTCGTCTTGCCCGATCCCGACGGCCCCATGATGGCGACAAAATCGCCCGCTGCGATCGTCATCGTCAGCTTGTCGAAAATGACGATCTTTTCCTTGCCGCGGACATAGCCCTTGTCGACGTCCTTGATGCGAATGAGATCGGTCATAAGGGTTTCTCCGGTGATGTGACTTCAGGTCGTCTGGTCTAGAAAGCGCACATTGATCGCCATTTCCGGCAGAATGCGCGGGTCAAGCTGGTCAAAGCCGATGCGGACGCGGACGGTCGCCTTGCTGCGTTCGGCGGCGGGAATGGTGGCGATCACATGCGCGGCAAAAGGACTGTCGGGATAGGCGTCGAGCACGGCTTCGACTTTCTGCCCGTCGGTCACCTGCGCGATATACGCTTCGCTGACGTCGACTTCGATTTCAAGGCTGGCCATGTCGACGATGGTGCAAATGCCGGTGCGGGTGAAACCGCCGCCCGCCGACATCGGTGAAATGATTTCTCCCGGTTGCGCCGATTTGGCGACGACGACACCGTCGAAAGGCGCGCGGATTTCGTAGCGCGACAACTGCGCCACCGCGCGATCGGCGTCGCTGGCAAGCGCATTTTCTTGCGCGAGTGCACTGTCATATCTCGCCTGCGCATCGGTCAGCGTTGCGTTGCTTGCGAAGCCCTGTTTGGCGAGCGCGCGCGTGCGATCGAGCACGCGCTTTGCTTCGGCGAGATTGGCGGCGGCTGACGCGGCGCGCGCGGC
>JBGSVH010000194.1:0-2279 GCA_041753055.1 Parvularculaceae bacterium | reverse complement strand
GCTTGTTTGCGCAAACCGCTTGTTTGGTTGCGACTTCAAAAGGACATCGGTGATGACCTTTTCGCGTGGAATGTTGTGCGTTCTCGCCTGATCGACAATCTGCTTTTCAACCAGCGGCGTCCAGACATAACCGGGGCAGATTGTGTTGCAGGTGATGCCGGTTTCTGCCGTTTCAAGCGCGACCACTTTGCCAAGCCCGACAACGCCGTGTTTCGCCGCGACATAGGCGGATTTGAATGGTGAAGCGACGAGGCCATGTGCGGACGCGATGTTGATGATCCGCCCCCAATTGCGCTGTTTCATTGTCGGCAAAACGGCGCGGATGGCGTGGAAGGCCGATGAAAGATTGATCGCCAGAATCGCGTCCCATTTGGCGACCGGGAACTCGTCAATGGCGGCGACATGCTGAATACCGGCATTGTTGACGAGGATATCGACGTCGCCGACCGCGTCGCGCGCGAAAGCGATCATGCTGGAGACGGCGGCCGGGTCGAACAAATCGGCGTCCGAATAAGCGACCTGCACGCTGTGGTCAAAGGCGATGCGGTCGCGCAGTCTTTCTATTTCTGTGCGCTCGCCAAACCCATTAAGGACGACACAGGCGCCGTCCGCCGCCAGTCGTTCGGCGATCCCAAGGCCGATGCCGCTAGTCGATCCGGTGACAAGCGCCACCTTGCCGTCAAGCGGCCGGGCGCCCGTTGTTGCTGATGCGCTGCGGATTTTCTCCATCGTGTTCATGCCTGCTCTCCCTTGATGGCGCATCACCGCGCCGAAATATTGCAGGCCGACAGTCGCGGAATATTATCCGGATATGAAATGCTGAAATTGCATCGGATCGATACAGCGCCTCGCCCGCGCCCCCAGGTGATCACGAAGCCGTTATTCATCGCCGGCATTGAAGCGATAAAAATCCGGCATAAGCAATCAGCGACCAGCGCGCGTAATTTGACGCCGCCGCGGCCTTCTGACCCGAAGCCGCCGGCCAAGCAAAGCGATGGAAATCATGAAGCGCCTGTTACGCCTGACCAGCATCACATTGTTTGCGGCGCTCAGCCTGTTTCTGATCGCCTTTGGCGGCTTATACGCCTCCGTCAAAGACCTGTTGTGGTTTCACGCGGCGGCGGTGCCGCCTTCGTCGCTTGAAGAAGTGCGTCCGCTCTATTTTGCTTTGATGAAATTGATCGGCGGATCGGCCGGCGCTCTTGGCCTCTTGGGTCTCTATGTAACTTTCTTCCCATTGCGCCGCGGGTCCGCCCTGGCGCCGATCGCGCTTGCCGTCGCCTATTCGACAGCTGTCACAACGGCAGCCTTCGTTGCCGAAACACTCGCCGCAACAACCGGCGCGCCAACCTCATGGCATATTATGGGCGCTCTTCTGGCCTTAACGGTCGCGGGCCTTTTTTCCTCGCTCGGCGGGCGCACCAAAGCAACGCCACGTGAATAATTGCCGGTTTGCTGATTCCTGTGAGAAATTGTGGCCGGCTCGGCTCTATCGATCGCCTCTCGATTACTTGGCGCAATGTTCTGGGTTCCGACAATGAGAGTCCGATCGCCGGTTAATCGGCAGTCGCTCGGTTGACCAATGCCCGGTTTCAACTTCGCGGGTGAACCAATAGCGAACCTATTACATTGGCGATGACTCTTCTGAACACCCGTTGTGAACCATGGCACTTCCTTATTGTGCGCGGCTACTGCGTTTCAGCGCTTCATGCGGCAATTCATTCAGACCCGAATTCGCGCGACAGATAGGCGATGATTTCGCCACGAGGCCCCGGATTCGGCGCCGCCATGCCTTGCTTCTCGATCATCCAGTCGAGCAGCCGGTTCCAGCCATCCGCCGATTGGCGTTGCTGCATGACGAGCGCGAGCGAATGGCACGAACCGCAATAGCCGGCGACGACCTCGACGCCGTTCGTTCGGGGAAGTCCCCACAATTCGTCCGCCGGATCGAATGCGCTAGCGCCGACAATGGTTGCGTCGTTGGTCCATGGCGACAGCGCCGAATAGGGCGCCGCAAAATCGATCTCGCCGGACCACTCGTCCGCCATTGCGGTAATTCGCGGCGACACGAGACCTGTCGGCGGCTCGCGGTAATGCGGCGCTTCTGGGCTGAAAAGCGACATCAAGCCGGAAACGCTGGTCGCCATGCCGGCAATGACGAGAAGGCGTGCGCCGATCGCGCGTGCGACGGTCATAGCGCAAAGACCGCGATGCGGTGCTGCATATTGTTGAGATAACCGCGCGGATTCCAGCCGGGCGGGACCGGCGGCTGCGCGCGC
>JBGSVH010000193.1:0-10289 GCA_041753055.1 Parvularculaceae bacterium | reverse complement strand
CCGCGGCGCGCATGGGCGCGCGAACGCTGCTCGCCACCCACAGGGCGGCGACCATCGGCGAGATGTCGTGCAATCCGGCAATTGGCGGGCTCGGCAAAGGCCATCTCGTTCGCGAGATTGACGCCCTAGATGGTCTGATGGGCCGGGTGATCGACCGGGCGGGCATCCAGTTCCGGATGCTCAACCGCTCGAAAGGCCCGGCGGTGCGGGGCCCGCGCTCGCAGGCGGACCGCAAGCTCTACCGTCAGCACATGCAAGCGGCGATCGCTGAAACCCCCAATCTCGACGTCCTCGAGGTCGCGGTCGAAGACCTTCTTGTTTCACGTGAAAGCCGGGTCGAAGGGATCGTCGGGTCAGACGGGACCGAAATCCGCGCCGGGGCGGTGGTGCTGACCACCGGCACCTTTCTCAAGGGCGTCATCCATATTGGCGACCGGCGGATCCCCGCGGGCCGGGCGAGGGCGGGCGGCGTAGAGCCGCCGGCCATCGGCCTTTCGGAGAGGCTCTACGGGCTTGGCTTCGCGATGAGCCGCTTGAAGACCGGAACGCCCGCCCGCCTCGATGGGCGGACGATCGACTGGGCCGGCCTGCAGAGGCAGAAGGCCGACGCTGACCCGGTCCCGTTTTCCTTCCTGACCGAGCGTATCACCGTCCCGCAGATCGACTGCGGCATTACCTACACGACTGCCGCGACCCATGCCGTCATCGAACGCAATATCAGGAAGTCGGCGGTTTATTCGGGGAGCATATCCGGGCGTGGCCCGCGCTACTGCCCCTCGATCGAGGACAAAGTGGTGCGCTTCGCCGAGAAGGACAGCCACCAGATATTTCTGGAGCCCGAAGGCCTCGACGATGACACGGTCTACCCGAACGGGATTTCGACCTCGTTGCCGGAAGATGTGCAGGACGAATTCCTGAAAACCATTCCGGGCCTCGAAAGGGCGGTGGTCATTCGCCACGCTTATGCGATCGAGTACGACTACGTCGATCCGCGGCAGCTCTACCCGACCCTGGAGACAAAGCGGCTCGAAGGGCTGTTCCTCGCTGGCCAGATCAACGGCACCACCGGCTATGAAGAAGCGGGCGCGCAAGGGCTGATGGCCGGCGCGAACGCCGCCGCCAAGGTCGCGGGGTCGGGTCCGATCGTTCTTGACCGGGCCGAGGCCTATATCGGCGTTCTCATCGACGATCTCGTCACCCGCGGCGTCACCGAGCCCTACCGCATGTTCACCAGCCGGGCGGAATACCGCCTGACCCTTCGGGCCGACAATGCCGATCAGCGCCTGACGGCGCGCGCCGAAAAATTGGGTCTGGTCGGCGCAGCGCGGGCTGAGGCGTTTCACGTGAAACAATCGGCGCTCAATGAGGCGCGGCGCTGGGCTTCGGAGACAAGTCTGACGCCAAGCGAGGCGGCGCGCCATGGTCTCTCAATCAATCAGGACGGACGCCGGCGCAGCGTCGTCGATTTGCTGGCGCTCCCGGAGGTCAGCCTGAAAATCCTTGCCGGGATCTGGCCGCAAGCGGGCGAATTGCGGCCGGACATCGCCGGGCAGCTTGAGATCGAGGCGCTCTATTCGGGCTATCTCGCCCGTCAGGAAGCCGACATTGTCGCCTTCAAAAAGGATGAGTCGCTGCGTCTTCCTGCCAATCTTCCCTATGGCGAGATCAAGGGCCTCAGCCATGAAGTCCGCAACAAACTGATCGAAACGCGGCCGGCGACCCTTGGTCAGGCTGGCCGGGTCGAAGGGGTTACACCGGCGTCGCTGGCGGTCCTGCTTGCCTGGCTGAAGAAAAGCCAGCGCGCGACGGCATGAGCTACGGTCCGGCCGACTTCGCCGCCGAGTATGACGTTTCACGTGAAACGTTGAATCGGCTGCGGAAATTCGATGCGCTGTTTCTCGACTGGTCGTCCCGGCACAATCTCGTGGCGCGCTCGACCATCGACGATCGCTGGCAGCGGCATTACCGCGACTCGGCCCAACTCTATGCCCTGATCCCGAAGGGCGCGCAGACGCTTGTCGACCTTGGCAGCGGCGCCGGATTTCCGGGGCTGGTGCTCGCCGCGATGGGCGAGGGGGCGGGGCTCAAGGTGACGCTGGTCGAATCGACCGGCAAGAAAGCCGCCTTCCTTCGGGCCGGGATCGATGCGATGGCCCTGACGAACGCCGCGGTCATACCGCAACGCATTGAAAGTATTGCCGTTTCTCCGTCAGACGTGGTGACCGCGCGAGCCCTCGCGCAACTTGGTAAGCTCCTTTCCTATGCGCATGAATTTGCGACGGAAAGAACCGTCCTCATCTTACCAAAAGGACAAGATGTAGAGGGTGAATTGACCGAAGCCGCTAAATCTTGGCATATGACGGTTGAAAAGCGGCCGAGTGTCACCAACCCCGGCTCTACCATTCTCGTGATCCGAAATTTGCAGCCCAAAGGGGTCAAAACCCCGAAAAGAGCCCGAAAGTCACCGTGACAGAACCCGTCCCCGCCCGTTCCTCCTTTCCGCGCATTCTCGCGATTGCAAACCAGAAGGGCGGCGTCGGCAAGACGACAACGGCGATCAATCTGTCGACGGCGCTGGCGGCGGTCGGTGAAAAAGTCCTCCTGATCGATCTCGACCCGCAGGGTAACGCCTCGACCGGGCTAGGGTCGGAAGCCGCCGACCGCGCGGTGACGACTTACGACGCGCTGATGGGGGAGTACCGGCTGGAAGCGGCGATCATCGACAGTGGCATACCGGGATTGAAGCTCGCGCCGGCAGGCGTTGATCTTGCCGGTGCGGAGGTTGAGCTGATCGACGCCGAGAGGCGGCATTACCGCCTCGCCGATTGCCTTGAGGATTACCTCAAAAGCGCGCCGGAGACGAGTTATGTCCTTATCGACTGCCCGCCGTCCCTGAGCTTGCTGACGATCAATGCGCTCGCCGCCGCCGATGCGGTGATTATCCCTTTGCAGGCGGAGTTTTTCGCGCTTGAGGGTCTGTCGCAGATCATGCGCACGATCGAGACGGTTCGTACAAGGATCAACCCGCGGATTGAACTGCAAGGGATCGTCCTCACCATGGTCGACGGGCGCAACAATCTCGCCGGCGCGGTCGAAGAAGACGTGCGCGCGCATATGGGCGCCAAGGTTTATGAGACGGTGATCCCGCGCAATGTGCGGATATCGGAAGCGCCGAGCCACGGCAAGCCGGCGCTGCTCTATGATCTGAAATGCGCCGGCAGTCAGGCCTATATCCGGCTCGCGAGTGAAGTCATCCAGCGCGAACGCGACGCGCGAAAAGCGGCGTAACAGACGTCGTTTAACGGCGGCGTTAAGGGCAGGGACATGAACGCAATGAAAAAGGCGAGGGGGCTCGGACGGGGGCTCGATGCGCTTCTCGGCGACGCACCGGCGCTCCGCCGCGAAGAGCCGGTTGACGCCAGAGCCGACAATGCCGGGCGGCGCCCGCTGACCTTGCCGATCGAGCATTTGAAAGCCAATCCGGGCCAGCCGCGCCGTCATTTCAATGAGGACGCAATCGAGGAACTGGCGAGCTCGATCAGGGCCCGCGGCCTGTTGCAGCCGATCCTCGTGCGCCCGTCCGGCAATGGACGCTATGAAATCGTCGCCGGCGAGCGCCGCTGGCGCGCCGCGCAACGCGCCGGCGTCCATGATGTGCCGGTCGTCATCCGCGAGCTTGACGACACCGAAGCCGCCGAAATCGCGTTGATCGAGAACGTCCAGCGGGTCGATCTCAACCCGATGGAAGAGGCCGCGGCCTATGCGCGCCTTGCCGATGTCTACAGCCGCACCCAGGAAGAAATCGCCGGCGCGGTCGGCAAGTCGAGAAGTCACGTCGCCAACATGATGCGGCTGATGACGCTTCCCCAGAAATGCCGCAAGGCGCTCGAGGAAGGAGCGCTGTCGATGGGCCATGCGCGCGCGCTCCTCGGCGCGAAGAACCCTGACGCGGCGTTGGCGATTGTCCTGAAACAGGGCCTTAATGTCCGCGACACCGAAAGCTACGTCAAAAGGCTGAACGAGGGCCCGGCGGATAATCCAGCGGCCATCGGCCGCGAACCGGCGAGATCATCCGTACCCGGACGGAAAGACGCGGATACGAGGGCCCTGGAAGCCGACCTCGCCGCCGCCCTCGGTCTTGAAATCGCCATCGACCACAAGCCCAAGGGCTCCGGCGTCATCACCATCAGCTACCGCAGCCTCGACCAGCTCGACGATGTCTGCAAAAGGCTGATGGGAACGGCGGTTTAGGGGCGCGCCGCCCGGGTTGTCAGCCAATACAAGGCAAGGCCAGCGGCGATGAGCGCCGCAGCGAAGGCGATTTCGACGGGGCGGCTCAGGGCGGCATAAACAAGCGTCCAGCCGGTGAGCGATAAATAAACAAGCGGCGTCAGCGGATAGAGCGGCGTTCGGAACGGGCGGGCGAGGCTGGGCTGGCGACGCCGCAGGACGATCAGGCCAAGGACGGTGAAGAAGCTGTTTAGCGCGGTCAGGAACCCGGCGAAGACAAGGATTGATTGAAAGCTCGAGGTGATGATGAGAAGGATCGTGATCGCGGCTTGCGCATAGATCGCGCGCGTCGGTATCGCGTCGCGATTGACGGCGGCGAGCGCACGCAAGACTGGGAAATCCTCGCCGATCGCCTGCAACACGCGGGGGCCGGCGATGGTCATGGCGCTCACCGTCGAGATCAGGAGGCTCGCCATGACGAGGCCGACGGCGTCGGCGGCGGCCGGGCCGAATATTGACTGCGCCGCGATAAAGCCGATTTCGACCTTGCCGACGAGGTCCGCGGCGGGCGAAGCCGCCATGAAAGCGGCGTTGAGCGCGACATAAAGGACGGTAACGACCGCCGCGCCGAGCGCCAGAATACGCGGCAGATTGCGTTCCGGCTCGCGAATTTCCCCGGTGATGTAAATTGCCGCGTTCCAGCCCGTATAGGCGTAGCTCACATAAATCAGCGAGACAGCGAAAGCCCCGCTGGCGATGACGGCGCCGTCGCCCGCTTCCGGCAGAAACGAGACCGCTTGAGGGGTGTCGAGCAGGAAAACGGCGCCGCCGCAGAAGAGAACAATCGCCGCAACCTTGAATGCGGTGAAGGCGGTCTGCATGCCGCCGCTCATCCGCCGGTGCGACGCGTGCATGGCGGCGAGCCCGGCGACAAGCGCCACCGCAACGCCCTGCCGAAGGGCGTCCGGCGCTTCGGGCGCCAGCACGGATAATCCGTAGGCGGAAAAAGTGATGGCGGCGAGCGCGGTCGGCGCGGCGAAGCCGATGGTTGAAGAGACCCAGCCCGAAGCAAAACCCGCCGCCGGATGATAGATCTCACGCAGAAGGCTGTATTCCCCGCCAGAGCGCGGCAGCGCCGCCCCGAGTTCGGCGTAGCTCATCGCGCCTGCAAAAGCGGCGACGCCGCCGAGCCCCCACAGGAGAAGGATCGGAAAGCCGGCGGCGAGGTCTTGAAGCTGAAAGCCCAGGCTGGTGAAGACGCCGGTCCCGATCATGTTGGCGATGATCACCGAGGCGGCGGCGGCAAAGCCGTAGCGGGTCTTGGATGCCTCAGACATCGGTGCGCATTTTTGCCTTACCGCCCCGCCAGCGCGGCGATCCGGAAGGCGGCGCGTTCGACGATTTCCTGATCGGGCTGGCCGGTTGATTTGGCGCCGAGTTCAGCGTCGATGAGCATGGCGAGGGCGGCGTCGATCTTGGGCGGCGTCCAGCGCTTGAGCCGCGCTTCAAAGGCGCGCTTTTCCATGAAAAAGACCGGCGGGCGGAGCCGCCCCATGGCGGTCTCGGCCGAAGCGCCTTCAGCCATCAGCGCTCTTGCAGCGCGCAGCCGTGAAAATTCGCGCTGCAAGGCGCGAACGGTCCCGACCGGCGAGGCGCCGGCCCCCGCGGAGCGGTGAAGGGCTCTGGCAAGGCGCGCCTGTGCGCCGTCGGCGGCTGCGCCCGCCGCCTCGCCAGCGACATCGGAGACAGTATCGACAAGGCTGGTGCGGACATCGTCGAGGGTGATCGTCGCGGCGCCGTCCCTGACCGCCTTTGGCCCTTTGAAGAGGATAAGTTTTTCTACCTCGGCGCGGGAAACGCCGCGATCTTCGCCCAGCAGGAGGACCAGAAGATCGAGCGCCTCGGCGTCGAATTTGAGATCTTCCGCCCGCGCTGCGTCAATCGCGAGCGCGCGAATATCGGCCGGGGCGTCAGCGTAACAGGGAAGCGCGACCGCCGCCTTCGACCCTTCGAAGAGTTTTCTCGTCCCGGAGCTTTTGGCGAGATCGCCCGCCTCGATCAGGACGACGCCATTGGGTTTCAAATGCCCGCCTTCAAGTCCTGCAATGACAAGTTTCGCTGCGGCCGCCGCGCCCTCGCCATTTGTCCGTATACGAACCACCCGTTCGCCGCCCATCATCGACAGCGACGCCGCCTCGTCAGCGAGGCGCGAGGGCTCGCCTTTCAAATCGGCGTCTGAAAGTTCGATATAGTTGAAGGGGTCCTTGAAGTCGGGGCAGACCTGCCGGGCGAGGGCGTCCGCGCGTTCGCGCACCAGCCCCAGGTCCGGTCCATAGACAAGGATTGCAGCGACCCCTGGGTCGCGCCTGGCGACAAAGGCCTCGATCGCCTTGCCCTTGAGGGCGGTCATTGTTTGGCTTTGGCTGCAGCCTCATTCGCCGCCGCCAGCTTCAAAAGGATGTCGTGTTCGACGTCCTCGACAAGCTGGTTCGCCGCCTTTTCGCGCGCTGCTTCCTCGGCAAAGAGCGTTGAATATTGCGAGTTGACGACGTTGAACGAGGCGATCGAGACAACCCGTCCCGAATAGCGTTTGCCGCTGCTGCGCTCGGTCAGCGTGTAGCGACCGACAAGGCGGTAATTGTAGCGCGTCACCGAAGCGTCAATTTGCACGGCGAGGCGTTCGGCCTGTTCAGTCGCAGCGATCTGGAGATCATAGGCGGCGGCGGACGGCTCGCCCGACGTGCGCCGCGAAAAGGCGCGCGCCACCATCGGCGAGATTTCCTCCGGCGCGCTGACCGTTGACAGCGCCACATTCCTCAATCCCGGCGGCCCGTTGCCATCTGTCGCGTAAAGCGGCTGGAAGCCGCAGCTTGAAAGCAAGGCAAGGCCGGCGACTGCCAACAGCGCTCTACCGCTCATCCCGGCGCAAGCCGGGATCCACCGCGCCGCGGCGCTGGGTGTTGCGCCTCCGGATCCCGGCTTGCGCCGGGATGAGCGGGGTTGGATTTTACGGGCGCGGGTCATTTCACCACCTAACCTGCAACGATATTCACGATCCGGCCGGGAACAACAACAACCTTTCGGACGGTCAGACCTTCGAGATGCCGCTGGACGCTCTCGTCGGCAAGCGCCGCAACCTCGATTGCCTTCGGATCGGCGTCTGCGGCGACCGAAATTTCGCCCCGGCGCTTGCCGTTGACCTGCACGGGAAGGAGGACGGCGTCGCGTTCTAGCAGCGCTGCGTCAGCCTCGGGCCAGGAGGCGTCGCAGACAAGTCCTGCGCCACCCAGGGTTTCCCAGCATTCCTCGGCCAAATGCGGGGTGAACGGCGCAATCAGCCTGATCAGCGCCGATAACGCCTCGATCCTTGACCATGGGTCGGCGCTTTCCGCCTTTTTCAGAGCATTCAGGAATTCATAGATGCGGGCGATCGCCTTGTTGAAGCGGAACCCCTCAATGTCGTCGGTGATCGCGGCGACGGTCTGGTGGGTTGCCCGGCGAAGGGCGAGGTCGGCGGTCGCCGGCGGATGTGGCGCGTGCGCCCCGAGCGCGCCCTTTGCCGGCTCGACGGTCTCCCAGATGCGGGCGACGAGTTTCCATGCGCCGGCTGCGCCCGCATCGGTCCACTCGACGTCGCGCTCGGGCGGCGAGTCCGAGAGGATGAACCAGCGGATGGCGTCGGCGCCGTATTTTTCGACGATCTCTTTGGGCGAGACGACGTTCTTTTTCGACTTCGACATCTTCTCGATCGGGCCGATCGAAACCGCCTCGTTATTGTCGGCGCGCCTGGCCTTGCCGCCTTCAACGACGACGTCTTCGGGAAGCAGCCACTTGCCCTGACTGTCCTTGTAGGTTGCGTGCGTCACCATCCCTTGCGTGAACAGATTGGCGAAAGGTTCGTCGATGGAAAGATGGCCGGTGTCGTTCATCGCGCGGCTGAAAAACCGCGCATAAAGAAGATGCAGGATCGCGTGTTCGACGCCGCCGATATATTGATCGACGGGGAGCCAGTAATCGGCGTCCGCTTTGTCGATGGGGCCATTTTCCCACGCTGCGGGATCGGTCGCAAAACGCGCGAAATACCAGCTGGAATCGATAAAAGTATCGAAGGTGTCGGTCTCGCGCCGGGCGGCGGCAGAACAGTTCGGGCACGGAACATTGCGCCATGCCGGCAGGCGGTCCAGAGGATTGCCGGGCGTTTTGAAAACGCTGGCGTCAACCTCAGGCAATTTGACCGGCAGGTCCTTTTCAGGAACCGGTACGACGCCGCATCTGTCGCAGTGGATCGCCGGGATCGGACAACCCCAGAAGCGCTGCCGCGACACGCCCCAATCGCGCAGGCGATATTGCGTCGACGCTTTTCCGGCGCCCATCGATTCAATCTTAGCAATCGCCGCGTCGATGGCGTCGTCTATTGCAAGGCCGTTGAGGAAACCGGAATTGTAGATCACGCCGGGTCCGACATAGGCAGTGTCGCCGACGGCGAAAGTTCCAGCGTCCTCGCCGGGCGGCAGCACCACGGGCAAAACCTCAAGACCGTATTTGCGGACGAAATCGAGATCGCGCTGGTCATGGGCGGGACAGCCGAAAACCGCGCCGGTGCCGTAGCCCATGAGGATGAAATTGGCGATGTAGAAGGGAAGCGTGCGGCCCTCGATAAAGGGGTGGCGCGCATCGACAGGAAGGCGGAAGCCCATTTTTTCCGCCTTGTCGATCGCTTCCTGCGAGGTGCCGGTCTTCTGGCACTCGGCGATAAAGCTTGCGGCGGCCGTGTCGGACGCGGCGGCGGCCTGCGCCAGCGGATGATCGGGGGCGACGGCGACGAACGACGCGCCAAACAGGGTGTCGGGCCTCGTTGTATAGATCTCGACTGCGTCAAACCCGCCTGGCGCCGATGTTCCGGATACGAAATGGAACTTCATCTGCAAGCCTTTTGACTTGCCAATCCAGTTCCGCTGCATTAGCCGCACATTGTCGGGCCAGCCCTTGAGGCGACCGTCGTCGAGCGCCGCGAGGAGGTCTTCTGCCTTCTCGGTGATCTTCAGGAACCACTGTGACAGCTTCTTGCGCTCGACCGTCGCGCCGGACCGCCACCCCTTGCCGTCGATGACCTGCTCATTGGCGAGCACGGTCATGTCGACCGGGTCCCAGTTCACGTAGCTTTCGCGCCGTTCGACAAGGCCGGCTTTCCAGAAGTCGAGGAAGAGCTTTTGCTGCCAGCGGTAATACCCGACGTCGCAGGTCGCAAATTCCCGGCTCCAGTCGATGGCGAGACCGATCTGTTTCAGCTCGCTCCGCATGTGGTCGATATTGGCGTAAGTCCAGGTTCCAGGATGCGCGCCGGTCTGCATGGCGGCGTTTTCGGCGGGAAGGCCAAACGCATCCCAGCCCATCGGATGCAGCACGTTGAACCCGCGGGCGCGCTTGAAGCGGGCGATGACGTCGCCCATCGAGTAGTTCCGCACATGCCCGAGGTGAATGCGGCCCGACGGATAGGGAAACATCTCAAGGACGTAGTATTTCGGCTTTGAGCGGTCGGCGGCGGTAAGGAAGGATTTTGCGTCATCCCAGCGCTTTCGCCATTTCGGCTCGATTTCTTTCGGATTGTAGCGGGCCATACCGGACTCGATTGATGCACAAAAAAACGGCGCGGATCGCAGCGCCGTCTTTTTCACGAATTCAGCGCGCGTTGCTAGTTGTCGATCTGGTTAAGTCGCAATTGACGCGCACGGGTCAAGATCGCGTTCTCGATCTCGCGGCCGGTCGCCGGATTGACGCTCGCCTCAACCCAGCCGCCGGCGGCGTCCTTGGTCTGGCGAAAGACCGAAACCCTGATCGCGTCGGCCCGGAGCGCGCTGTCGAGAATATAGACCGAGACTTTGAACTGCTCTTCGGGGGTCTGTGGATTGGAGTACCAGTCGGTGATGATAAGGCCCGCGATTGGGTCGGCGCGGAACACCGGCAGGAAGTCCAGGGTCTCAAGCGACGCGGACCACAAATAGCGGTTGACGGTGGTTGCGCCCTTGCTGTTGACCAGCGGGACGTCGCGCGAAGCGCTG
>JBGSVH010000192.1:0-17615 GCA_041753055.1 Parvularculaceae bacterium | reverse complement strand
GGGAACGGAGCGCCGCCGCCAGCCGGCTTGCCTGAAGATCGAGCCTTTGCCCGAGCGCGCCGGTCACATCTTCAGGACGGCCAAGGCCGCGACCCGCTGAAATCAGCCGCAGGCGGCGTTCATCGAAGCGGCGTGATTCCGCCGTGATCATCCGGCGCTGCTTGTTGAGCACTTCCACCAGCAGGTCAGACCGCATCGGCACAGCTTTTTCCGCCGCGGCCGTCGGCGTCGGCGCACGCAAGTCAGACGCATAATCGATGAGCGTTGTATCGGTTTCGTGGCCGACGGCGGAAATCAGCGGAATTTTGCTTTCCGCTGCGGCGCGGACAACCACTTCCTCATTGAAGCACCATAAATCCTCAAGGCTGCCGCCGCCGCGCGCAACGATGAGAACATCAGGACGCGGAATATCGCCGCCTTCGGGCAAGGCGTTGAACCCCCTGATCGCGGCGGCGATCTGCGCTTCGGCGCCCTTTCCCTGCACCAGAGTCGGCCAGACAATGACATGGCGCGGAAACCGTTCGCGCAGGCGATGGAGGATGTCGCGAATGACCGCGCCCGACGGCGATGTAACGACGCCGATCACCTCCGGCAGAAACGGAATTGGGCGTTTTCTCGCCGCATCAAAAAGTCCCTCCGCGGCGAGTTTTTTCCGCCGCTCCTCAAGGATCGCCATCAACGCGCCGGCGCCAGCGGGTTCGAGACTGTCGATGACAATCTGGTATTTCGACTGGCCGGGAAAGGTTGTGAGCTTGCCCGTCGCCACAACTTCCATTCCCTGTTCCGGCGCGATCTTGAGGCGCTGTGCATTGCCTTTCCAGACAACGCCGGAAATTGTCGCATTCTCGTCCTTGAGGTCGAGATAGAGATGGCCGGACGCGGCGCGGGTGACACGGCCAAGCTCGCCTTTGACGCGCACAAAACCAAAGCCGTCCTCTATGACGCGCTTGACCGCGCCGGCGAGCTCCGACACTGAATATTCGTGAATATTGTGGGTTGATCCGGTGTCCATCCCTTGCTTTAAGCACAAATCGGGCGGCGCATAAAAGCGGCGAGTGGCGCCACGGGCGCCGAGGATTGGCCGCGCCCCACTTGATGCTGAGGCTCCGTGAAGTTTTTATCAGTCAAGAAAGTATCGTTGCCTGTTCTGAAACTGGGTTCAAAGGGAGAATGAACCGTGAAAACATCTTATCTTGTCGGCGCCGCAGCCGCGGCGATTGTCATCGGGGCCGGCGGCTTTGAAATCGCCAAACCGACCGAGGGCGCGCCCTTCATCAATCCGCTGACGCTTGTGCGTTCGGCCTGCGGCAAGGACCCGGCGTCGGCGTTGAAGCGCCGCCTTTATTTTGAACGCATCGGTTCTGCATACGCGGCGACGCTTGATGAAGAGACGGCGGCAAAGCCGGCGCAGCAGCGCATGCAGCCGGTCGAGGGCATCGGCTACAAAGTTTCGACGTCGAGTGAAAAGGCGCAAGCGCTGTTCGACGCCGGCCTTGCTCATATGTGGAATTTCAACCACGGCGAAGCGATCAACGAATTCAAGGCCGCGCAGGCGGAAGATCCAGATTGCGCGATGTGTTTCTGGGCGGAAGGGTTTGCCTGGGGGCCGAACATCAATGCGCCCATGGCGGAAGAAGCGTCTGCGCCGGCCTTCGCGGCGACGGCGGCAGCCGTTGCGTTAAAGTCAAAGGCGAGCGAGAAAGAGCAGGCGCTGATCGACGCGCTGGCGCAGCGTTACGCGAAAAACGCGCCCAAGGATCGCGCCCCGCTCGACGCGGCGTTTGCCGACGCGATGGCCAAGGTCGCCGCCGATTTTTCCGATGACGACTTCATTCAGGCGACGGCGGCCGAAGCCAATATGGACACGCAACCTTGGGACTACTGGCTTCCCGACGGCAGAACGCCGAAAGGCCGGGCTGGAACGACCTTGTCGCTGATCGAGGCGGTGCTCGCCCGCAATCCGAACTATCAGCCGGCGATCCATCTCTACATTCACATGACAGAAGCGACGGACAATCCCTACCGGGCCGCGAAATATGCGGACAAGCTTGCGTCGCTGTCGCCAACGCTCGGCCACCTCATTCACATGCCGTCGCACACCTATGCGCGCATTGGGCGCTTCAAGGATTCCATTCGCACCAATGTCGACGCCGTGCGGAGCGATGAAGAATTCCTCGCCAATTCCGATCCAAGCCCGCTCTATCAATATGGCTATTACGTTCACAACATTCACTTTGTGATGACGTCGGCGCAGTCCGCCGGCGATGCTGCGACCGCTCTTGAAATGGCGATGAAACTCGACGCCAAACTGCCGTCTGAAATGGCGGTCGCCGTTCCTTTCGCGCAGCCGATCAAGGTTGCTCCTTATTACGCCATGGTGCAGTTCGCCGACCCTTCGGAATTTCTGGCGCTTGGGGATCCGGGCGATGGTGTCCCGTTCATCAAGGCGTCGTGGCATTATGCGCGTGGTGAAGCGTTCGCCAAAACCGGAGAAACCGACAAGGCGCGCGGCGAAGCCGAGGCGATTTCGAAAATCCTCGCCGTCGCAGATCTGTCCGGCCTCACGGAAAATCTTATTCCGGCGCCGGATATTCTGAAGATCCAGCAATTGACCGTGATCGCGCGCGCGGCGGCGGCGGACGGCGATCTTTCTTCCGCCATCGAGGCGATGGGGGAAGTCGTCGCGCTTCAGGAAGGCCTCAACTACACCGAGCCCGCTTACTGGTATTATCCGGCGAAACAGACACTCGCCGCCTTTGTACTCCGGGCCGGCGACGCCGAACGCGCCGAACAGCTTTTCATCCAGACACTCGCCGAGCTGCCCAACAATGGCTGGGCCTATTATGGGCTCAGCGAGGCCTACCGGGCGCAGGGCGACAAGAACGCCCGCAAATATTCAGAAGGCCTGATGAAAGCCGCCTGGGTCGGCAAGGAGAAGCCGACGATCGACCGGCTGTAAACGCCTGGGCCCCTTAGTCGCCGCCGGCGATTGTGGGGCCGCCGGCGGCGCGCGGGCTTTGCCTTTTCCGCGAGCCGCCTTAAACCGGACTTCATGCGAGGCATCCTCTCGAACCGTTCCGTCCTGCGTATCGCTGGCGATGAAGCGCGACCGTTTCTTCAAGGGCTGGTCACACAGGATATTCTGCATGTCGCCGAAGGGGCGGCGGTCTTCACCGCCTTGCTGACGCCGCAGGGCAAGATCCTGTTCGATTTCATCCTTGTTCCCAAGGGCGATGAATTTTTAATCGATTGTGACGCCGAAGCAGCGCCTGCGCTGCTGAAACGGCTGACGCTCTACAAGCTTCGCGCCAGGGTAACGATTGTCCCGGAACCCGATCTCGCCGTCGCTGTCGGCGACATCCGCGACCCGGTCGCCGCTTTCGTCGATCCGCGCAGTGACACGCTTGCGTCCCGCGCGATTATCAAAAATGCCGACATGCCGTCAGCAGACGGGGATTACGACACCGCGCGGCTTGCGGCGGGCGTTCCGGAATTCGGCAAGGATTTCTGGAGCGAGGAAGTCTTTCTTCTCGACGTCAATTACGATGCGCTCAACGCCGTCAGTTACAAGAAGGGCTGCTTTGTCGGACAGGAAGTGACGAGCCGGATGAAGCGCAAAGGCGAGATCCGCAAGCGAACGCTGATGGCGAGCTTTGAAGGACCCGCCCCGGCAAAAGGCGCCGATGTCCTGGCGGGCGAAAATTCTGTCGGCAAAATTCTCTCCGGGCGCGACGGCGCAGCGCTGGCGCTGGTGCGGCTTGACCGGCTGAAAACGGCGACGGATGAAGGCCGACGTTTGACAGTTGACGGGCAGCCGCTGCAAATCTCGTTTCCCGCCTATCTCGAACGCGCCTAGGCTCCGCGCCGACGGTCAATAAGGAGCTTCGCCATGACCCCCACTGCAGTCGCCCTTCTGGGTTTTGCCTTCTGGACAATCTTGCTGGTCGTCATGCTCGCCGCATTTCGCGTGTCGATGGTCGCCGCCAGCAAGAAATCCTCCGCAAGCTTCAGCCCGATTGGCGATGACGTCGAAGGCTTCGGGCGTCGCCTCACCCGCGCGCACGCCAATTGCTATGAAAATCTTCCACTGGCGGGCGCAGTTCTCCTCTACGCGATTGCAACCAACCAGACCGCGATCACCGACGGGCTCGCGATGGCGTTTCTCGGCGCGCGGCTGTTGCAGTCGCTGACGCACCTTGCATCAACGAGCCGGGCCGCAGTGACGGTCCGCTTTGCGTTCTATGTCATTCAGATTCTGATCCTTGCATTCTGGATTCTGAAGCTGACTCATCTCGTCTGAACGCAATGGTGGAAAAGCATCTTCATTGTCCGTGGGCGCCGGCAGGCGACGCGCTTTATCGCCAGTACCACGATGAAGAATGGGGCGTTCCGGAATATGACAACCGGGCGCTCTTTGAAAAGCTCATTCTCGACGGGTTTCAGGCCGGCCTTTCGTGGCGCACCATTCTTTACAAGCGCGAAAATTTCCGCCGCGCCTTTGACGGTTTCAACGTCGAAAAGATCGCGCGCTATACGCCAAAGAGAGTCGAGCGGCTGCTTGCCGATGAAGGCATCATCCGGTCGCGCTCGAAAATAGAGGCGACAATCGGTAATGCGCGCGCCTATGCCGAAATCATGGACAGCCGGAACGACGGGTTTTCGGGACTGCTCTGGGACTTTGTCGGGGGCAAGCCCATCGTCAATCGCTGGAGGCACTTCCGCGACGCGCCAACGAAATCGCCGCAGGCTGAAGCGATGTCGAAGGAATTGAAGCGGCTTGGCTTCAAATTCTGCGGGCCGGTGATCGTTTACGCCTTCATGCAGGCGACCGGCATGGTCAACGATCACGAGGCTGCGTGCCCGCGCTGGAAAGCAGTGCAGAAGAAACGCCAGGGTACCCGCTGAGGGCGTTGCCACATCGCCACAACCGGCGCAGATTGCAGCGCTTCCACTTCACAAATTGCATTTGAGATTTCCCATGACCGCCGCCGTTCGCATTGTCGCCACCGGGCTCTATACGCCGCAGCAATCGGTCTCGAACGCCGAATTGGTGACCGCCTTCAACGAATATGTGGCGCACTTTAACGCCGAGAATGCCCGTGCAATCGAGGCCGGCGAAATCGAGCCCCTGCAGCCCTCATCCGCCGAGTTCGTCGAAAAGGCGTCGGGCATCAAATCGCGCTTCGTCGTCGACAAGGCCGGCATCCTCGATCCGCGCCGGATGGCGCCGCGGATTGCGGCGCGGCCGAATGAAGACTTGTCCATTCTCGCCGAGATTGCGGTCGCCGCGGGCAAAGACGCGATGAAAGCCGCCAATCTTGGCCCGGCCGATATCGACGGGGTCATTTGCGCCGCGTCGAATATGCAGCGCGCCTATCCGGCGATGGCGGTCGAAATTCAGGCCGCACTCGGGATTGAAGGCTTTGCCTTCGACATGAATGTCGCTTGCGCTTCGGCGGCGTTCGGCATCGAAACGGCGCTTGGCCTCATCCGCGCCGGGTCGCGGCGCATTCTGATGGTCAATCCGGAAATCTGCACCGCGCATCTGAATTTCCGCAATCGCGACTGCCATTTCATTTTCGGTGATGTCGCAACCGCCGTCATCATCGAAAACAGCGAGGGCGCGCCGGCGGGTGAAGCGTGGGATATTATTTCAACGCGCCTCAAAACCGTCTACTCAAACAACATTCGCAACAATCTTGGCTTCATCAATCATTGCGAACGCGAAACCGGCGAGGTCGCCGATCCGCAGACAGCCTGGGACACCGACAAGCTCTTCGTCCAGCAGGGCCGCAAGGTCTTCAAGGACGTCGTGCCGATGGTCGGCGACATGATCTCGGGGCATTTGAGCGATAACGGATTGGACGCATCGAAGATCAAGCGCTTGTGGCTGCACCAGGCGAACTTGTCGATGAACGAGCTGATCGCCAAACGCATTCTTGGCCGCGAAGCCTCTCGCATCGAAGCGCCGATCATTCTCGACGAATACGCCAACACCTCATCGGCAGGATCGATCATCGCGTTTCACAAGCACCGCGCCGATTTCGCGATTGGCGAGATTGGCGTCATCTCCGGATTTGGCGCCGGCTATTCCGCAGGATCGGTGATCGTCAGGCGCGCGTCGTAATCTATTTTTTCCGCGTTACCGTCAGGTTTATCGCCGCCGCCATCGCATCAGGCCCGCCGACCGCCGCCGCGCCCAGCGCTCCCAGCGGAACCGGCGTTTCAGGCGCCGCGCTGATTTCAAGCGTGCCGCCGTCCTCAAGAAATTGTGCAACGGCGTCGACATAGCCGGCCATGCGCGGGTTTTCGCGCTCCAGTTCCAGCTTGCCAAAACGCATCATCGCCGGCGTCGCCGCGCGCATGTCCTTGGCGGTTCCGCCGGTTTGCAGCGCCGACAAAGCGTAAAAAGCGTCGAGCAGTTGCTCGTCCTTGATCGCTAAAGAAAACGATTTGAGGCGCGCGAGATCGGCGACCGGCTGTGCGGCGCCGGCGGCTCTTCCGGCCTCAATTTTCGCCAACTCAAGGCCGTCGAGCGATAGATCAAGGTCGAAGTCAGCAAAACCGGCGCTATCGAACCCGGTTGATAGCACTGCCCCGCCCTTGTCGGCATCCCAGTCGAATGCGAAGTCGCTGTCGGCTTTTACTTTGTCGAGCTTGCGCGATTTCAGCGCGTCAATTGCCTCTTTCTCCGTATCGGGAACATAGGCGGTAAAATCAAACTGGCCGCCGCGCGTCACGGCGCGAATTTTTGACGGCGCGAGCCAGGTAAATTCCAGCGCCGAAATGTCCGTTTCCGGCACAACCGACAGGCGCTTGTCGCCGATAAAAGTTTCGGCGTCGGTCACATGGATGGAGCCGAGATTGATCAGGTTGCGATCATTCAGCGGCGGCCTTTCGCCCTTCAGTCCGTACGCCATCAAGCCCGCAAACGATATGTCGCGCCATTCCAGCGTTTTCAGTTTCGTCCGCTGGTTTTCCGGCGCGATGAAATTGCGCAATGGTCCGTTGACGAGAATGTCGCCTGCTGGTCCGAGACCGCGCCCCGCCGCGGCGATCGCATCTGGCGACTGACGGATCAGATAGTCGAGATCACGCGCCAGCAACGCATTCAGCTTGCCGCCGCCAACGCCGATAAAGCGCAGGTCCGGCGCCGTGAAATCAAAGGCGGCGCCGGTATCGGACGAGGCAGCGTCACCGCTGACGGTGCGGACTTCCCGGAAATAGACACCGGCGACATCGAATGAATTGAAGAACGCCGCGAGGCCTGAAGACGGAGACGACTTTGGTATCCCGCCGCGGCGAATGCGCAGGGTATCGATTTCTACCCCGCCAATCGTCGTCTTCGCAGCGGTATCGTCCGGTTCTGCGCTGGCGACATCAAATAGGCGGAGCTTTTGAAGAACAAGTTCGAGCGGTGCATCAAGCGGCGCGTCCTTCGCTGCTTGCAGGGATTCGATCTTTTCAAGGTCGACGCCGTAAAATTCTGCGCGCCTGGCGGTAAACCCTTTTGACGCTGCCACGTCGCCGAATTTCAAATTGGTGACAACGGTTGCGCCGAGCTTTGAGTCGAAATTCGCTTTCTCGTAAGTCGGCCGCAAATACAGCGGCAGGATTTCAAACAGCCGGTCGATGTCAACTTCCGCGCCGCCCTTCAGACGATACGGTTTATCGAGAGGTGACGCGGCTGCGGGATTTGCGGCGGCGGCGCTCACGGACGATGACGGAACCTCTGATTTCTTGCCGCACCCGCTCGGGGCAAACGCGACGAGGAGCGACAAAAGCACAAACTGGGTTTTCATGTGAGACCCTCGACCGACAAAAAAGCGGACCTTGCCCTTATTGCTGCGCCGATGGCAAGGCGTGGGTGTCAGGCAAGCTGAATGCGGGGCGCACCGTCGACAATCTCACCGATAATCGCCGCTTGCGCGTGCCCATGTCGGTTGAAGAGCGCCAGGACGTCGCCGGCCGCATCGCGCGTACAGGAAACAAGCAGCCCTCCGCTCGTTTGCGGATCGGTAAGGAGGTCGCGCTCCGCGTCGGTAAAATCCGCTGGCGGATCAATAAGGTCGCTGATGCTCGCCCAATTGCGGGTTGAAGCGCCGGTTTTGACGCCTTCCATCGCAAGACGCCTGGCGCCCGGAAAAATCGGGATCGCGGCGCGTCGGACGAGCGCCCCGGCGCCGGAGCCGCGGCAGATCTCCAGAAGATGGCCGGCAAGACCAAAACCGGTCACGTCGGTGACGGCGTGAACGCCGTGGATGGCGCCAAGCTCGGCGCCCGGCCGGTTCAGCAATGTCGTCGACGCAATCATCGTCCGGTAATCTTCAGCCGACAAGATTTCCCTTTTCAGCGCCGCGCTGAAAATGCCGACGCCCAGCGGTTTGCCGAGGATGAGAACATCGCCGGATTGGGCGCTGCAGTTCTTCAAAATTCTGCCCGGATGAACGAGGCCAAGCGCGACCAGCCCGTAAATGGGTTCAACCGAATCGATCGAATGCCCGCCGGCGACGGGCGCGCCGGCGTCCGCGGCGACCGAACGTCCGCCTTCAAGGATCTTGCGAATCGTTTCCATGCTGATCTTGCCGACCGGCATGCCGACAAGGGCGAGCGAAAAGATCGGCCTTGCGCCCATTGCATAGACATCGGAAATCGCATTGGTCGCGGCGATCCTTCCGAAATCGAACGGATCATCGACAACCGGCATGAAGAAATCGGTAGTCGCGACAATCGCCGCCTCATCCGAGACGCGCCATACAGCCGCATCATCGCTCGTCGCAGCGTCGACAAGAAGGTCCCTTGGCATAAGCGCCGCAGGTGTGCCGGAAAGAATTTCACTGAGGACGTTCGGCGCAAGCTTGCACCCGCACCCGCCGCCATGGGCGAGCGAGGTCAGCCGGGGTTCTTTGAAGATTTCAGTCACGGTCACAACACATTGGCGGCGGCGACGATCCTATGCATCCTTGCCGCTTGCACGGCAAGCCGCCGCCGCGTTAGATGCCCGCCCTATGATTGAATCTGTCGCCGACATCGGGCCCCAACCGCTTGCGCATTACGACACCGTCATCGATGTCCGCTCGCCGGCGGAATTTGCCGAAGACCATATACCCGGCGCAATCAATCTTCCGGTCCTCAGCAATGACGAACGCGCCGAAATTGGAACCATCTATGTTAAGGACTCGCGGTTTCGCGCCCGCCGCCTTGGCGCCGCCTATGTCGCGCGTAACGTCGCCGACCACCTCGTCGGCGTGCTTGCTGACAAGGCTGCGAAATTTCGTCCGCTGCTCTATTGCTGGCGCGGCGGCATGCGATCGAACGCCATGGCGACGATCCTGTCGCAAATCGGCTGGCGCGTCGGCGTAATCGAAGGCGGATACCGGCGCTGGCGGCGGGCGGTTGTCGCCGATCTTTGTGACAACGCCGCGCCGCTCAAGATTATCCTCATCGATGGCCTGACCGGTTCGGCGAAAACCGACATCCTGCAGCGGCTCCCGGCAGCAGGCGTGCAAATCATCGACCTTGAGGCGCTCGCCGCGCATCGCGGATCGGTATTCGGCGCCGACATGCACTGCATACAGCCATCGCAGAAATACTTTGAATCACAGCTCTTTGATCAGCTGTCCCGTCTCGATGCGGCGCGCCCGATCGCCCTTGAAGCGGAGTCGAACCGTATCGGGAAAATTGTTATCCCCAAACGCCTGTGGACAGCAATGCGTGCGGCGCCGCGGATTGAGATTGCAGCGAGCACTGCTGCGCGGGCGGAGTATCTGCCGCGCGCCTACGCGGATCTGACTGCCGCGCCGGACGCACTGGCGCTGGCGATTGAACGCCTGCGGCCATTTCATGCCAAGGAAACGATTGAGGAATGGCGTCATCTCGCGGATGAAGGAAACTTCCCGGCGTTAGCCGAAAGACTGATGCGCGAGCATTATGATCCGCTTTATGACCGCAGCCGCAAGCGCGACAATCGCGCGCCGGTCGGGACTGTATGCGCCGACCGCCTTGATCCGGATGATCTTGACCGGATTGCCAACGAGGTCGGCGCGATGATCAGGGACCAGTAGAGGCGATGGCGGCCTTGATCAGCGCCTTGGCTTCCGCCGATGTCCAGTCCGCTTCGCCGGTGAGGCGGCCGATCTCGCGGCCCTCCGCGTCGTAAAGAATCGATAGCGGCAGCACCGGCGCGCCACCGGTCGCAATCGTCAGCGCCAGTTTCGGATCGGCATAGAGCTGCAAATTTTTGAGATTGAGTTTGTCGAGAAACGCCCTTGCCGCTTCCGGCCCCTTCGGATCGGCGGCGACGGCGACGACAGCGAAATCCTTGCCGCCGAGCGTCGCTTCCAGCGCATCAAGCGAGGGAAGCTCTTTGAGGCAGGGTGCGCACCAGGTCGCCCAGAAATTGACCAGCACGGTGCGTCCCCGGAAGGCGGCGAGCGTCATTTGACGCCCTTCATGCAGGAATGGCTCGGTCGGCGTGGTGCGCTGACTGGCGGCGTAGACAAAATCCGCCATTTCGCCGATCTGCAGAACAGGATCGCTGAGAACCGGCGCCGACGCGCCGGACTGGTTTCCGGATTTTCCGCCATCGCCGCTTAACGAGGCAGCCAGGATCACGTAGAGGAGACCGGCAGAACCGATCCCAAGCCAGACAAAGAGCCAGAGGCGGGGGCTGAAAATGACGCGCAAGAGAAACTCCGGATGACCAGGAAAACCTCAGATAAGGCCGGCGGCGCAAAAAGCCAAATGTGGGGCGGCCGTTTTGATGGCGGCCCGGCGGCAATCATGGCGGAGATCAACGCCTCGATTGATATCGACCGGCGGTTGTGGCGCGAGGATATCGAAGGCTCGAAGGCCCACAGCGCCATGCTCGCCGCGGCCAGGATCATCAGCGATGAAGACGCCCGCGCAATTGATGGCGGCCTTGATCGCATCGCGACGGAAATAGAGAGCGGGACGTTCGTTTTTTCAAAACGCCTTGAAGACATTCACATGAATATCGAGGCGCGGCTCAAGGAGTTGATCGGCGAGCCCGCCTCGCGCCTTCACACCGCGCGGTCGCGCAACGATCAGGTGGCAACGGATTTTCGCCTGTTCGTGCGCCGCTCCTGCGATGAAACGGCGGCGGCAATTGAAACGCTGCAGAATGCGCTGGTCGAAAAGGCCGAAGAACACGCCGCGACGATCATGCCAGGCTATACGCATCTGCAGACGGCGCAGCCGGTGACGTTTGGTCACCATTGCCTTGCCTATGTTGAAATGCTGGAGCGCGATCGCACGCGATTCCTGGATGCGCGGGCCCGGATGAACGAATGCCCGTTGGGCGCCGCCGCGCTTGCAGGCGTTCCCTATCCGATTGACCGCGCCATGACGGCGAGCGCACTTGGCTTTGATCGGCCGACCGCGAATTCACTCGACAGTGTTTCAGCGCGCGATTTTGCGCTTGAGACGCTGGCGGCCGCGTCGATCTGCGCCAGCCATCTGTCGCGGCTCGCCGAGGAAATCGTTCTGTGGACATCGCCGCATTTTGGTTTTGCGGCGCTGTCTGATGCATTTTCAACCGGCTCCTCGATCATGCCGCAAAAACGCAACCCGGATGCGGCAGAGCTCTGCCGCGCCAAGGTCGGACGTATCGCCAGCGCCTTCGTCTCCTTGCTGATTGTGATGAAAGGCCTTCCCCTCGCCTATTCAAAGGACATGCAGGAAGACAAGAAGGCGACGTTCGAAGCGATCGATGACCTGGCGCTGGCGCTTGCCGCGATGGCCGGCATGGTTGGCGATATGTCGATGAATGTGGCGGCGATGCGCGCGGCCGCCGAACGCGGCTTTTCAACCGCGACCGATCTCGCTGATTACCTTGTCAGAAAAATTGGGCTTCCTTTTCGCGAGGCGCACCATGCAACCGGGTCGATTGTCGCCATCGCCGAAAAAAACAATGTGTGCCTCGACCAGTTGCCGCTCGCCCATCTTCAAGGGATCGAGCCGCGCATCGGCAAAGACATCTTTGACCATCTGACCGTTGACGCCTCGGTTGCGGCGCGCGCATCCTATGGCGGGACGGCGCCTGAAAATGTTCGCCGCGAAATTGCGCGGTGGAAAGGACAATTGAAATGAAACTGTTGATGGCGGCGCTCGCCGCCCTGCTATTCCTCTCTGCCTGCGGCAAGAAAGCGCCGTTGCGCCCTCCCTCATCCGAACGGCCGCCAGCTGGCGAATGGAACCCGAACGAGGACAACACCGATGGCGCTCAGGACGAACCCGATCAATGACCGCGCGTGAGGCGTCATGTTCCTGCGGGCGGATCAGGTTGCGGTGCGCGGGTGAGCCGGTGCGCATTTCTGTCTGTCATTGCCTTGAATGCCAGAAACGGACCGGCAGCGCCTTCGCGGCGCAGGCGCGCTTTCCGGCTGACAAGATCGAATTTTTGACGGGCGAGCCGGTGAAATATGCCCGGACCGGCGACGAAGGCATTAGCATCACGCATCGCTTTTGCGGCAATTGCGGATCGACGGTCTGGTATACGATGGAGAGCCAGCCCGATGTTGTCGCCGTGACGCTTGGCGCCTTTGCCGATCCGTCGTTCCCGCAACCCCGTTTTTCAGTCTACGAGGAACGCAAGCACGCCTGGGTCGCTTTCAGGGAGGCTGAACCGATCAGCCACGAACACTGAGCCATCATGCATCATTTTGAAGTCCGGAACGGCGTCCTTCATGCTGAAAACGTCGATCTTGAAATGCTCGCCGCCAGGGTAGGCACGCCGTTTTACTGTTATTCGGAAGCGACGCTTCGCCGCCATATCAGGGTCTTCCAGAAATCGTTCGCCGATTTGCGCCCGCTGATCGCCTATTCGGTCAAGGCGAACTCAAATCTATCTGTTCTCACCATCATGCGCGAAGAAGGCGCCGGCGCTGATGTCGTATCCGGCGGCGAGCTGGCGCGGGCGCTCGAGGCGGGCATTCCCCCGAACCGGATTGTTTTTTCCGGCGTTGGTAAGACGCAGGCGGAGATGGCGGCGGCGCTCGACGCCGCGATCTATCAGTTCAATGTCGAATCCGAACCGGAGCTCGATCTATTGAATGACGTCGCCTTGTCGAAAGACGTTTGCGCTCCAATCGCATTCCGCATCAACCCGGATGTGTCCGCGGGAGGGCATGAAAAAATATCGACCGGCAAGGCGGAAGACAAATTCGGCGTCGCATGGGGCAGAGCCCGCGCGCTATATCGAAAAGCTGCAGGTCTTGCCGGCATATCGGTCACGGGCGTCGACGTTCATATCGGGTCGCAAATTTCCGACCTTGCGCCGTTCGAGCGCGCCTTTGAGCGCGTCGCCTCGCTGGTGCGCGAATTGCGCGCTGACGGACACGCGATCAACCGCCTCGATCTCGGCGGCGGCCTCGGCATTCCTTATGGCGACCCCAGCGCGTTAGCCGGCAACCCGCCGCACCCGGACGACTACGCGAAACTGATCCGCCGCATTGCAGCGCCGCTCGACATCGAACTGATTTTTGAGCCCGGTCGCATGATTGTCGGCAATGCTGGCATTCTCGTCTCACGCGTTCTTTACGTGAAGGAGGGCGAGACCAACCGTTTTTTGATTGTTGACGCAGCGATGAACGATTTGATCCGCCCGGCGCTTTATGACGCCTATCACGGAATTTTGCCGGTGCGCCCGCACGACCGCGCGCCGCAAGCCTTTGACGTCGTCGGTCCTGTTTGTGAAAGCGGCGACCGGTTTGCAAAATCGAGGTCACTGCCGCCGATGAAGGAAGGCGATCTCGTCGCCTTCATGTCCGCTGGCGCCTATGGCGCCGTGCAGGCGTCGCAGTACAATTCGCGGCCGCTCGTCCCTGAAATTCTGGTCAGCGGTGCGCGCTATTCTGTCATTCGCCGGCGCCCGTCGTTTGACGTCATGGTTGCAGGCGAACGCAATCCGCAATGGCATGACATCTAAAGGATAGAAAAGAGATGATGGTGACCGAACTCGATCCAAAAACACGCATGCTGCTCGACATGATGGCGGCGCTAGGCCGGCCGCCGATGAGCGAGACGACGCCTGAACAATTTCGCGCTATGCGCGCCGCCAGCCGTGATATTCTAAACGCGCCGGTCGCGCCGCTTGCCATCATACGCGAGGAAAAAGTCGCGGGCGCCGGCGGACCGCTCAAAGCCCGCCTCTACGATACCGCAGACGGCGAGGCGCGGCCGACGCTTGTCTATTTTCACGGCGGCGGCTTCGTCTTCGGCGATCTCGAGTCGCATGACGCGTTGTGCCGGCGACTGGCGCTCGCCGGAAATATTCGCGTCATCGCTATTGATTACCGCCTGGCGCCGGAACATCCGTTTCCGGCTGCGGTTGAAGATGCAGAGGCGGCCTTCCTTGATATCGCAGAACGCCACTGCCATTTTGGCGCAGACGCAAAGCGGCTGGCAGTCGGCGGCGATTCGGCCGGCGCCAATCTGGCGACAGTGACCGCGCGGCGCGCGGCGAACGCGGACGCCCCCGCGCCAATCTTTCAACTTCTCTTCTACCCAGTTACACAATCGGTTGAAACGACGCCGTCGCGCGAGCAATTTGCAGACGGTTATTTCCTCACCCGGGAAACCATGGACTGGTTCGACAATCATTACCTGCCGCCATCGGTCGACCGGCTAGATGAGCGTATTTCACCGCTACTGACGCCGCCGCCGGGAAATCTCGCGCCGGCGCTGGTCATTACGGCGGGGTTTGATCCGTTAAAGGATGAAGGCCGCTTATATGCCGAGGCCCTAATCGCAGCAGGAATTTCCTGCCGATATGTTGAATACGAAAGCCAGATTCACGGATTTGCGTCGTTCACGGCCTTTTCATCCGTCGCCGACGAGGCGATTGCGGATGCGGCGCGGACAGTCAGGGACGCGCTCGCCTAAAGCCCAAGCGCAATCCGGAAATTGTTGAGGACGATGAAACCGTTCGTCCATACCGCAAAGGCGAATATGATCAGCACCAGCCGGTGCGGGAACCAAAGCACCATCGCAGAGATCAGCAGCTGGAGAAGCAGTTTTGCGGCGATCCAGGCGACGCCGTAATTGTCCATGATCGCGCTCATCAGCGGATTTGCCTCTTCCGCAACCCCAAGCTCGATAGCCGCGATGGTGGAGACGATGTCGAAGACGCCGACAAAATTGTAAACCATGACCGCCGCGAAGGCGATTGCCATATTTCGGCCGGCGGTTCTGGCGACGCTCGCATCTTCGGCGAGCGCTGACCTGCGGGACTTCGACACGATGAACCAGACCAAAACGAACGCCTCTTGCGTTAACATTAATTTGATCCGCCAATACGATGAATGGCGGCGATTTACGGTCGATCCGCGACAAGGTTCATCGACGGCGGCGACGTCCGCCGCTATTCTGCAAAAAGCATGACGGTCAAAATGACGCAAGCAGGGCATGATAGCGCCCGCAACCGCAAGCGGTTGCCGGGGCCGCGTGACGTGCTTTTTTCGCGAATGACGATCTTCGCCGAGCGGGTCGCCCCGATCGCGGTCGTCGCCGGGGCGCCGGTCCTGTTCATCATTATCGCGAGCCTCTTTGACCTGTGGGTTTCGACGCCGCGCTGGGCTCATTTTCCGGCGCTTGCCGCAGCCTTTGGCCTTGCCGCCGCTCTCGCCCACCGGATGCGGCGACGCGACCTCTGGCCGAAGCGCAGCGAGGCGCTGATGCGGCTCGAAGAAGATGGCGGCGTCCGTCACGACGCACTGCAATCGCTGGAGGATGCGCCATTTGGCGGCAAAGGACCGCTTTGGGACGCCCACCTCGCCGAAATGCGGGACAAGGCGCTGGCGGCCCGGCTCGCGGCGCCGGCGATGACGGCCAATGCCGTTGACCGGTTTGGATTTCGATTTTCTGCCCTGGCGCTTTTTGCCGTTGCCCTGATTGCAGCTGGCAATGATGCGCGGCAGCGCCTTGTCGTCGGCCTTCTGCCAGGCGATCCGCGGGCGGGCGCCGCCGGCTACGCGGACCTCTGGATCGAGCCGCCCGCCTATACGGGCAAAGCGCCGATCTATTTGTTGCGCGCCAGTGACGCGCTCCCCGGCCTACGCGCGCAGATCGACGCGCCTCAAGGATCAATCGTTCACGCACAGGTCAATCAGCGCGCCCGCTTCCGTCTTTCCTTGCGAACCCCTGACACGACGATTGTCGGCGCGCGCAAGGGGCCTGAAAAATCAGCGCGCGCCAGTCTTGTACTCGCGGACTCAGGCGTGCTTTCGCTCAGCGCCGGCGGCCGACAGGGGCGCTGGCCAATCGGCGTCATCGACGACCGCGCGCCGCATGTTGAATTTCTGGAACCGCCCGCTCCGGATCGCGATGGACGCGTCGCGATCACCGTCAAGACGGATGACGACTATGGCGTTGTTTCGGCAGTGCTGCGATTGCGCCTCGATCCCGGTCAGGTTCGCCCGCTGGATGCGCCGGAGATTGGTGACGCAGCGAAAACCGAAAGCCGCCTTGTTCCGCTCGACGGCATTGCGGGCGCGTCCGGCGCCAGGTCGGTATCGGTCGATCTTCAGGCCGATCCTTGGGCGGGACTTGAGGTCATCGCAGCGCTGATCGTCACCGATGCCGCCGGCAACAACGGCGAGACGCCGCCGGTGTCGCTGACCCTTCCGGCCAAGGCGTTTTTCAATCCGCTCGCCCGCGCTGTTATCGAACAGCGCCAGTCCCTTTCCGTGGCGCCCGACGAGTGGCGACGCGCCGAATGGGCGTTCAACGGGCTGACGCTCGGGCCGGAATATTTCTACGAGGATCCGGCCGAATATCTGCTGCTGCGAACCGCGATGTGGCGCGTCAACAAGGAGGCTGGCGGCGACTACAAGGAGACCGTCGAGGATTTCTGGCCGCTCGCCTTGCAGCTTGAAGATGAAACGCTTGAGCTTGCGCGCCGCCGCCTCGAAGCCGCCAGGGATGCATTGCGATCGGCGCTGGAGAATGGCGCATCCGCCTCAGAGATTGAAAAACTGACCGAAGAAATGCGGGCCGCGCTTCAGCAGTATCTGCAAGCGCTGGCGCAGTCCGGCCAACAACCGGACAGCGATGGTCCGCCTACGGATGACACCATCAATTCCGCCGACCTTGAGGCGATGCTGGATTCAATTCGTGATCTGGCGAAATCGGGCGCAGGCGACGCCGCCCGGCAGGCGCTTGCCGATCTTGAAAACCTGCTCAACAATCTCCGCTTTTCCAGTCGCGGCGGAAAATCCGGCGAGGGACAGGGTGACGGCGGTCAGCAAGGGGGGGCTGCGGGCGAAGCAGGCGATCTGATTGGCCGCCAGCGCGAACTCGCGGACAAATCCTTCGAGCGCGGGCAAAAGCGCGGTGAAAAAGGCGAGGATCTCGCCAGCGAACAAAACACCCTCGCTGGCGATCTCTCCGACTTGATGAAGTCACTCGAGGAAGCAGGACGCTCGCCTGATCCTGAAGGCGCTGCGTCGCGCGCCCTTGGCAAAGCGCTGACCGAGATGCGCCGCTCGGAAAGCGCGCTGACGGACGGCGACTTTGACGGCGCCAATGACGCCATGGAACGCGCCATCGCCAGTCTGCGCGAGGGCGCGGAAACCCTGGCGCGCGCCAAAGGCGAC
>JBGSVH010000191.1:0-8777 GCA_041753055.1 Parvularculaceae bacterium | reverse complement strand
GACGCATCCACGCCTTTCTCTCGCAGGAAGCGCGCCGCCGCGGCGGCTTCGACCGCCGCGCCGCGCATTTCGTTCAGTTCTGGGAGAAATAGGCGTTCGCTGACCTTGAGCGCCGCTCCCAATTCGCTACCTCCCGTCGTCATTCCGGGGCCGCGCGCAGCGCGGAACCCGGAATTCATTTCGCCGCACGGAGCCTGATGAAGCATGGACTCCGGGTTCGATCCTGCGGATCGCCCCGAAGTGACAGGAGGGAATGAGAAAACACCCGCCGCCGGTTTATGCTCTGTATACAGAGTACTTTCTGAAACCCGGAATCTGCGGCGGGTTGTCGCATGTCGCACGATCAGCGCCGCTCACCCAAGATGGCGGCGTCATCGCCGCGCGACGCGCGCTTGCCAAGTCCCTGTTTTCATTGGCGCGTTAATCAGGATACGGTTAATTGTTAACCAGACCCGGCCCAAAAAGACGAAGTTATCCCACACCTTGCGGAAGGCCTTATGATCTCTCCCGTGTTCGATCGGAAGAGGCTCTTGGTGCACCAGGCCCTTGGGTTCGAACGCCCCGGCGAGCGGGCAGGAGGAACGCATCTTGGAGTTCCTCACGAGACCCTGCCGGCTGACCTGAACCGCCGGCAATGGCCCTTGAGGCAACAAGGGGGCTATCCCGGTACACCGTCCCCCCGGCGCTTGGCTCTTCGCCAAACGCCGAGAACGGACAATCTGCGCAAACTCCGCGCGCCGGGCGCGCGGAACTTGCGCGAGTTGGCGCCAGAAGTACGTCCGGGAAGCGCGGGACTGAACTTGAGAAGTCACATATGACTGAAGATACACTGCACGGACTTGTCCCGCGCGCCGCTCTTCCAAAACCTTCGGGAACATTGCGTTCCGCGAGTACGAGAGCCCGCGTCCCGTAAAAGTTCAACGGGCGCGGGTTTTCGGGGTTCATTGATATCACTTGCTCCCGCGAGGCCCGTTGCGACAGCGAGCAGATCGCCTCTTCCTTCCGCTCCCCCGTTTACGGGGGAGCTGTCGCCCCCGGGTCCGGCCAAGGGCCGGCCCGAGGATAAACTCCGCGACTGAGGGGGCCTCTTTCAACGCGAATAACAATACTTGTACTGACGAATATTATCTCTTCACCGCCGCCGCAACATCCTTCGTCCAGCCGACATAAATTTCGGTGTCCCCACGGGTAATAATCGGCCGCTTGATCAGGGCGGGGTTCGCCGCCATCAGCGCAATCGCTTTTGCCTCGGTGACGCCAGTCTTGTCGGCGTCGGGGAGCGCGCGCCAGGTCGTCGAGGATTTGTTCAGCATCTTCTCCCAGCCGGCCGCCTTCGCCCAGCGCGCCACTTGCGCCTTGCTGACGCCGTCATCGCGCAGATCGTGAAAGTCGTAAGCGACTTTCGCCGTATCGAGTTCCTTGCGGACCTTGCGGCAGGTGTCGCAATTTCTGAGGCCAAAGAGGTCGAGCATCATTGTCTACGCGACCTGCAGCCTGAGATAATTCAGCAAATCCGTCCTTGCGATCAGCCCTTCAAACCTGCCGTCTTTCGTCACCACCGCGACATGGCCGCGCGCGAAAACCGGCAGCAGTTCTTCCATCTTCTCCGAGGCGTCGAGCGTATCGACGCGGTAAGTCATCGCCGATTTGACCGGGTCCTTGAACTTGTCGCGGTTTCTGACGACAGCGAACAATATATCTTCCTCGTCGATGATGCCGGCGAGAGAAGCGTCTTCGTTGAGGACCGGAAGCTGCGAGATGTCGTAAAGCTTCATTCGTCCGTAGGCGGTCATCAGCGTGTCGTCGGGTTTGACCGTCACTGTCGCGCGCTCGGAATGTTTGCGGGTGATCAAATCGGTCAGATCGCCCTTCGGCGGGCGCTTCAGGAAACCCTGATCGTACATCCAGTAATCGTTGTACATTTTTGACAGATATTTGTCGCCGCGATCGCAGACGAAAGCGACAACGCGCTTCTTGGTTTTCTGCTCGCGGCAATATTTGAGCGCGGCGGCGAGAATGGTGCCAGTCGACGACCCACCGAGAATGCCTTCTTTCTTGAGAAGATCGCGCGCGGCTTCAAAGCTTTCCTTGTCGTTGATGCCGTATGCTTTTTTGACGCGCTTGAGATCGCAGATATCGGGAATGAAATCTTCGCCTATGCCTTCAACCAGCCACGATCCGACCTCGTTCGGCTTGACGCCGGTGTTGACATAGTCCGTCAGGATCGAGCCCTTTGGGTCGGCGAGAATGATTTCGACATCGGGTGCCGTTTCTTCAAAGAAATGCGCAAGGCCGGAGATCGTGCCGCCCGATCCGACGCCGGCGACGATCGCGTCCATGTTCTCGCCCATCTGTCCCCAGATTTCAGGGCCGGTGACCGTCTCATGCGCCTTGGGATTGGCGGGATTGCCAAACTGATTGACATAGAACGCGCCGGTCTCATCGGCAATTTTCTGCGCCACATCCTGATAATATTCGGGATTGCCCTTGCCGACATCCGAACGCGTCAGCCGCACATCGGCGCCGAGAGCCTTCAGGTGAAAGATCTTCTCCTGCGCCATTTTGTCGGGAACAACGATTGTCAGCTTGTAGCCCTTTTGCGCGGCGACCAGCGCCAGCGCGAGACCGGTATTGCCGGCGGTCGCCTCGACAATCGCGCCGCCCGGTTTCAGCTTGCCGCTTTTTTCCGCGTCCTCGATCATCGCAAGACCGATGCGATCCTTGATCGATCCGCCCGGATTGTTCGCTTCAAGCTTGAGAAAGAGCTCGCAAGGGCCAGTGTCGATCTTCGAGATCTTCACCATCGGCGTCTTGCCGATGCCTTCAAGAACATTGTTGTAGACAGGGCCGAAGGGCGTTTCCTGCATGCGCGTCACTCCCGCTGTGAACCAGGGCGACTTAAAGCCGATGCCGCCGGTCGCTTCAAGCGCTCCTTCTATTTTGAGAGAATCCGCTTCGCCCGACGAAGATCGCGAATGAAAAACCGCGCTGGATGCAGGGCTTCGGCGATCTCCCGCTCAAGCGGCGACAGCGCGCCGGTCATTTCAGCGACCATCGCCGCCGCCGCGAGCGGCGCGGTGACAAGGCCGCGCGAGCCAAGCCCGGTCAACAGATGAACGCCGGGAACGACGCAGCCGCGTGGATAATCGCGTTTGACGCCAAAGCGCAGATCGTCATAGGCGTCGCCGAAAAAATTCCAGTCAGGCGCGGGCCCCGCGACCGGCAGCCGGTCTGGCGTCTGGCAGCGGATCGAAGCTCTGGGACGCGCGGCGTCGGATGATAGCGTTGCGGCAAGGTCTTCAAGGGCGCTGCTGACGGCCCTGATGTTTTCGGCTGACGCTGCAATCGTCGTATACGGAGCAACCGCCTGGCCGACCGGTTCATATGTCGCGCCAATAACCAGACCGCCGGCGGGCGCCGGCGCTGCATAGGGCCCGAAAACATGGGCGATTGCAGGCGGCGCCGCCTCCGGAAAGAAATCGATCTGCCCCATGACGCGTGTCAGCGGCAAGGTTCGCGCCGCTGCAAAGCGAAGCGTATCGGCGCCATTGGCGAGAATGACAGCGTCGGCGCGCACGGGGCCGCGATCCTGAAAGGTGACGAGAACACCGTCCGCCGCAGTGCTGACCGACAACGTCTTGTGTGCAATCAGGGGTGCGTCGCCCGCCAGAAGCTGGCAATAGCGCACCGGATCAACGACGCCCGCTTGGGGAAAGAAAAGGCCGTCAGCGCGCGCCTCGATCCAGTCTTCGGGAAGCTGGCGCGCCGCGACAATCTTCGCCTGCCGTTCACGCTCGTCGGCTGAGCTTGCATGCAGCAGCACGCCGCAAGGATTGAAGATACGCTCGCCGCTCTGGGCTTCCAGCGCTGCGATGGTGCGCAACGCATGGAAATAGGCGGCCCTTGAAAAGCGCGCCGCTGCGTCGTCGCCTGCATCAATGCGCGGCATGATGAGACCGGCGGGATTGCCGGATGCGCCCGCTGCAATTCCATCCGGGTCGATAATGATCGGGGCAAGGCCGGCGTTCCAAAGCTCATGGGCAAGGCTCGCGCCAGCAACGCCGCCGCCAATGATCGCAACCGGTGCGCCGGGTGGAAGCGTCGTCAGGTTTTCATTTGCAAACCACGGCGCGGGCTTCGATGTCGATCCCGCTTGCTTGCGGCGCGCTGTCAGCATCTCGCGTTTGCGCCCGTAACCGCTGCGCTTTTCGATTTCAAATCCGGCAGCGCCAAGCGCGCGCCGCACCGCGCCCGCAACGGTAAACGTCGCGGCGGTCGCGCCTGGCGCCGACAGGCGCGCGATTTCAGCGAAGACATCCGGCGACCACATTTCAGGATTTTTCGCTGGCGCAAATCCATCCAGAAACCAGGCGTCGACGCCCGCTTCCATGCGCTGGAGCATGTCGATCGCGTCGCCGAAGGCGAGAGTCAGTGTGACATCTCTGTCAAGCTGAAGGCGATGAATTCCGGTCGCCGCTGGCGGATATTGACGGATCAGCGCGGCGCTCAACCCTGACAGGGCGGGCCAGTTGCCGTGCGCGCGCGCGAGATCAGTCCCGGCCAGCGGAAATTTTTCAAAAGAAAGAAAATCGAGCCTGGCGCCGTTCGGCTTTTCGGTCCGTCGCCACAAATCCCAGGCGACAAGAATGTTCAGCCCGGTCCCAAATCCCAATTCACCAATGGTGAAACGCCGCGCGGCGGCGAAGCGGCGAACCAAGTCATTGCCGCCAATAAAAACATGACGCGATTCTTCGACGCCGTCGCCGGAGAAATAAATGTCACCAAAAAAAATGGACCGGGGAGCATTTGCTTCCCAGTCCAATTTTGCAGTGTCGATCCCGCCGGTCATTGGCGAGCGTTTAAGCTTATTTTGCGCTGAACGGAAAGAACTTGTCGAACGCTGGAACGAATGAGAACGCCGTCGTGAAGGTGCGATTGAAAGGCTCAAAGGCATCGCGGGTCGCTTCAACCGAGGCTTCATGCATGGCGCGTGCGCGCTCGACGCGCGTTTCGAAAAGGCGCGTCCAGTAATCGCGCTGGATTTCAAGCGCGTCAGTGATCGATTTGGCTTTGGCGAGTTCGTTGGCAAAATCGACTGCTTCAGTCATTTCCTCACGCGCGGCGGTCATCGCATCAGCGCCGACGGCGCGCATGCGCTCGCTGGCGGTTTCGAAGCTCTCGCGGGCCGTGGTCATTGTTTCTTCCGTCTGCATGCGGATCTTTTCAGCGCCGTCATTGAAAGATTTGAGCGCCGTCTCGTACTGGTCGCGCGCCGCGTCAGCAAACGCCGCCGGGTCGGTGAACGCCGCCATGGCGTCGGCTGCGGTATCGGTCATCTGATCGAGTGCTTTGTCGGCGCTTTTCGGCGCGGATTTCTTGGTCGCCATGACAGGCTCCTTTTGTTCGGTGTTACGGGCCCGGCCGGGCCGCCACGCCATGTTGCAGCGCAGCATGCGTCTCCTATAGGGCCCTTTTTGCGCTGCAGCAAGGGTCACGATGTCAGCCGGGTCAAGGTATCGAGCGATGCATAGCCATCGGCCGGCAGGCCGGCGCTCTGCTGCCAGGCTTTCAGGGCTTTCTTGGTGCCGGCGCCGATCACGCCGTCAATGGGTCCGGGGTCGAAACCTTTGTCTTTCAGCGCCTGCTGCAGGGCCATCCGCTCGGCCAGCGAAAGCGCCCGGTCGTCGCGCGGCCATTGGGCGACGATGGGACGGTCGCGGCCGCCGATCTTGTCGGCGAGGAGCCCGACGGCAAGAGCATAGGAGGTCGAGCGGTTGTATTTGAGGATCGCCTCGAAATTCTCGAAGACGAGGAAGGCGGGACCCCGCGCTCCGGCGGGCAAAAACACCCTGCCGCGCGTGTTGGGATCAATGTCGGTGGACAGATTGACCTGACGGCCGGTGAGGCCGGCGCCCGCCCATTCGATGACGGCTTTCCTGACGTCGGCATCGGCAAGGGCGAAATCGAAGCCAACCGGCAGGGTAACCTCAACGCCCCACGGCGCGCCATGCATGTATTTTGACGCCGACAGGTAATTGGCTGTCGAGGCGAATACGTCGCCAAGATCAGTCCAGATATTGCGATGGCCGTCGCCGTCATGATCGACGGCGTAGCGGAGATAAGTCGTTGGGATGAACTGCGTCTGGCCCATCGCACCGGCCCAGGATCCCCGCAGTTCATTGCGACCGGCATAGCCGTTCTGAATGATTTTCAGCGCCCCGATCAATTGCTCGCGCCCGTATCCGGTGCGGCGTCCCTTCCAGCCAAGGGTCGCGAGGGCGCCGATGACGTCGTAATCGCCCATGAGTTTGCCATAGGACGATTCAAGGCCCCAGATGGAGGCGATGATTTCCTGATCGACGCCAAACTCGCTTTCGATCTGATCGAAGAGCGCCTTGTTTGCGGCGACGCCCGCCCTGCCATCGGCGATGCGCTTTTCGGAAACAGCGCCGTCGAGATAATCCCAGACCGAGCGCGAGAATTCCGGCTGGTTGTCGTTCAGTTCAAAGACACGCTGGTTCATGATGACGCCTTCAAACGCTGCGTCGATCACCGCCGCGTTGACGCCGGCCGCGGCGGCCTCGGCCCTGAAGCCCTTGAGCCATTCGTCAAAGTCCGGCTCGTCGGCCGCTGCCGGCGCGGCGGCGGCAAACGCCATGACGGCGAGGATTTTCCCCAGATCTATCGGCTTCATGACGCAACAGCCCCCTTCGATTCGGATAAGAAGGTCCCTCTCTTAAAGTGCATCATGGCTGAGGGACAAGGCCGCTTTGCGGCGACAATATGGGCGGCATTGCGGCGGGCCCAGAGCGCCCGACGCCGGGCTTCATGCAGCCGGTCCGATGGCCTATGGTTTCCTTAAGAATCACCAGCCGCCGGCGGCGATTCATTTCAAGGAGTTCCCTATGCGCACCATGCTCATTCTGTCGGCTTCCGCGCTTGTCCTTGTTGCTGCTTGCGGGCGCAAGAATGTGGAGGCGCCGACGCCCGTTGATATTCCCACTGCGCCGATTTCGGCAAGCACCGCGCCGCCCCAAGCGAGCCGCGATCACCTTGAGGCGATGCGCGCGCAAACTGCGGTTGTCGATATGGCGCCCGACACATCGTTCCTCAGCGCCGCCGATGTGCGCGTCATCAACCTTCTCAATCAGGCCGCCGCGTTGATGAGCGAGATCTATCTTCGCCAGATCAACGAAGAAAATCCCGCGCTGCGCGCCGAGATCGCGGCGGGAGCAAGCGCCGACAAGGAACTTCTGCTCAACCTCTTCGATCTCCATTTCGGCCCCTGGGATACGCTCGACCATAACCAGCCGTTTTATGGCGATGCTGAAAAACCGGACGGCGCGGCCTTTTATCCCGCCGACATCACCAAGGCGGAATTCGACGGCTGGATCGCTGCGCATCCGGATGGCAAGGAGGCGTTCACCAGCGGTTACACCGTCATTCGCCGCGACGAGGCAGGCGGTCTTATCGCCATTCCCTATTCCGAATATTACAAGGAATGGCTGACGCCGGCGGCCGATCTGTTGCGTCAGGCGGCGGCGATCACCAAGAATGCGTCGATGAAGAATTTTCTTACCCTGCGCGCCGACGCCTTTCTTTCCGATGACTACTATGAATCGGAAATGGCGTGGATGGACCTTGACGGTCCGATCGAAGTCGCCATCGGCCCTTATGAGACCTATACGGACGAACTTTTCGGCTACAAGACCGCTTTTGAAGCCTTTGTCACAGTGAAAAATCCGGGCGAAAGCGCCGCGCTCGACAAATATAAGAAATACCTCCGCGATATGGAGGGAAATCTTCCCGTGCCGCCGGAATACAAGAATTTCCGCCGCGGCTTTGAATCGCCGATTGCGGTTGTCGAGCAGCTGCACGGCGGCGGCGACAATGTCCCGGGCGTTCAAACGATCGCCTTCAACCTTCCTAATGACGAGCATGTGCGCGAGGCCAAAGGCGCCAAGAAGGTCCTCTTGAACAATGTCATGGCCGCCAAGTTCGACCGCATCCTGCAGCCGATGGCGGGCCATGTTCTGGTTGACGAACAGGCCGCCCTGCTGATGCAGAAATATATGGGCGCCGAGACGCTCTTCCATGAACTGTCGCACAGCCTCGGGCCGGGAACGATCACCAAGGACGGCGTTGAAACGACAGTCGCGGCGGAGCTGAAGGAGCTTTATTCGGCGACCGAGGAAGGCAAGGCCGACGTCATGGGCGCCTACAATATACTTTTCATGATGGAAAAGGGCGAGCTTCCCTCGGCGGAGAAGGAGAACTTCCTCGCGACCTATTTTGTCGGCCTGTTCCGCGCGGTGCGCTTCGGCGTCAATGAAGCGCACGGGCGCGGCGCGGCGTTTCAATACGCCTTCTTCAAAGATCAGGGCGCCTTCGCGGTCGACGAAGAAACCGGCAAATACCGGGTCGATTTTCCAAAGCTCGAGGCGGCGATATCGGCGCTGACCGCTGAAATTGTCTTCGTGCAGGGCGATGGCGATTATGCGCGGGCGAAGGCGTTTCTCGAAAAATACGCCGTTCTCGACGAGCCGGCGAAAAAAGTGATCGCCTCGCTGACCGACATTCCGGTCGATATCCAGCCGGTTTATAAGGACCGGATCTGACGCGCCTGCGGTTGGTGGTGCGGACATGCCGTATTGTTTCCGGGGTTTGTCTCTTGAGGATTCCTGATTCCATGCGCGGTTCAGCGGAATTGTCCGGACAATGCGGCGCCTTGAAATGACCGCGGCGGCGGAACGCTCGCGGGTTTTGGCCTGAATGTT
>JBGSVH010000190.1:0-31479 GCA_041753055.1 Parvularculaceae bacterium | reverse complement strand
GGCGTCCGGCGCGGCGGCGCGCCCATCGGGACGCAGCAGCGTCCGCGGCTGCGCCGCAAAGCGAAACCCCTGTCCGTGTACGGTGCGAATATAGCGCTGCGCCTTGCCATCGTCGCCAAGCGCCGCGCGCAAGGTCTTGATCCGGCTCGCCAGCGCCGAATTGGAAACGATCCGCCCATCCCAGACTTTTTCAATGATTTCGTCCTTGGATACCATGCGGTCGCTATTGCCGATCAGAAGGCACAGGAGCGCGAAGACCTGCGGCTCCAGCGCGATCACCTCACCTGCCTTGCGCAACTCGACTTTCAGCGTGTCGAGTTCGAAATCGTCAAATCGGTGAATCATGGCCCCTTGCTATAGCGGCGGCCGGCGCCGGTCGCCCACACATTTCCCCGGAAATCTCCAGGAAATCTCCATACCGCCTTCAAGCCTGGCGGCGGGGCCGCGCTTATACCCCTGTTGAGGCGACGGCACTGGGCCGCCGCAGAAAAACAAGATCAGGAGATCCGCCATGCCTCTCGTTACCATCGACCTCATCGAAGACGTGTTCACGCCGGACCAGAAGGCCGACATCATCGACAAAGTTACTGAAGCGATGGTCGCCGTCGAAGGCGAAGCGATGCGCCTGGTCACCTGGGTTCGCATCAACGAATTCAAGGGCGGCCAATGGGCGATCGGCGGCCAGCGCCTCGCCGCCAAGGACATCCACGCCATGGCGGCCGGCAAAGCCGCCTGACGGCGGCAGCCCGCAAAAAGGACAAGAAGAATGGCCAAATTCGCAACATCTGTGGTGGTGATCGCAGTGCTGTCAGCCGCTATCTCGCCAACGCTCTATGCGATTTCTGCTCTCGCCTGAGCCGGCCGGCTGACGGAATTAGGCGCGCGCCGCAACGCCGGCGCGCGTCTAGGCTTTCGCCTGCCGCTTTCTTTCGTGCGGCAGCAGCATCTTTTTGCGAAGGCGGATTGATTTCGGCGTCACTTCGACCAGTTCATCATCACCGATATAGGCGATCGCCTGTTCAAGGCTCATCCGGCGCGGCGGGATGAGACGCATCGCCTCGTCGGCGGCCTTGGTGCGGATATTGGTGAGCTTTTTCTCTTTCAGCGGATTGACGTCGAGATCGCCGTCTTTCGCATTCTCGCCGATGATCATGCCCTGATAGGTCGCCTCGCCGTCCCCGACAAAAAGGACGCCGCGTTCCTGAATATACCAGAGCGCGTAGAGGACTGTGTGACCGGCGTCGGTTGAAATGAGAACACCATTGCGACGCCCTTCGATCTGCCCCTTGTGCGGCAAATGCATCAGGTATGAGCGGTTCATGACGCCCGTGCCGCGCGTGTCGGTCAGGAACTCGCCATGATAGCCGATGAGCGCGCGCGCTGGCGCGTGCAGGATGATGCGCGTCTTGCCGGCGCCGGATGGCTTCATTTCAGCCAGTTCGCATTTGCGCCGCGTCAGTTTTTCGATGACGACGCCGGTGAATTCATCGTCGACATCGATAAAGACCTCCGCGATCGGTTCCAGCAATTGGCCATTGTCGTCGGTTCGGGTGACAACGCGCGGCCGCGACACCGAAAGCTCGAAACCTTCGCGGCGCATGTTTTCAATGAGAACGCCAAGCTGCAGCTCGCCGCGGCCCGCAACTTCCATCGCATCGCCGCCTTCCGCTTCGGTCACACGGATTGCGACATCGCCTTCGGCCTGCCGAAGCAGGCGGTCTCTGATGACGCGGCTTTGCACTTTCTCGCCTTCGCGCCCGGCCAGCGGCGAATCATTGGCGGAAATCGTGATCGCGAGAGTTGGCGGGTCGATTGGCTGCGCATTGATGACTTCGGTGTTTTCGATATCGCACAGCGTGTCGGCGACCGAGGCTTCGGAGAAGCCCGCGAGGGCGATGATATCGCCCGGTTCGGCTTCATCGACCGGTTGGCGCTTCAGACCGCGAAACGCCAGCACCTTGGTTAGCCGTACGCGTTCGATTTCCGAGCCGTCACGCGACAGGGCTTTCATCGTGGAGCCCGGCCTGACAACACCGGAGACAACGCGGCCGGTCAGAATGCGGCCGAGATAGGGATCGGCTTCAAGCGTTGTCGCCAGCATCTTGAACGGAAGATTGCGCGCGTCTTCTGCAATCGGTGGCGGCGGCACATGCGCAATGATCGTTTCAAAAAGCGGCGCTAAATCGGTGCGCGCGCCATCCAGCGTCATCGACGCCCAGCCGTCGCGGCCCGACGCGTAGACAACCGGGAAATCGAGCTGCTCGCTTGAGGCGCCGAGCGCGGCGAAAAGATCGAACGCAAGGTTCAAAGCCTCATCGGGATCGGCGTTCGGGCGGTCGACCTTGTTAAGGACGACGATCGGACGAAGGCCCAGCGCCAGCGCTTTGGTCAGCACGAATTTCGTTTGCGGCATCGGCCCTTCAGCCGCGTCGATGAGAAGAAGGCATCCGTCAACCATCGACAGAATGCGCTCGACCTCACCGCCAAAATCGGCATGGCCGGGGGTGTCGACGATATTTACCCGCACCGGCGCGTTTTGTCTTTCCCAGACAACGCTCGTGCATTTGGCGAGAATGGTGATCCCGCGCTCGCGTTCGATGTCGTTCGAATCCATCGCCCGCTCGGCCATTTCGGTATTGGCGCGGATGGTCCCCGACTGGCGCAATAGGGCGTCGACAAGCGTTGTCTTGCCATGGTCGACATGGGCGATGATGGCGATATTCCGGAGAGCGGTCATGCGGTCACGATCTTGGCCTTGCTGCAGCGCAACAGAAACGGGTGGAGAGCGGCGTCCGATGCGCTTTTTTGATGGAAAGGGCAAGCTAAAACGAAAACGCCGCCCGGAAGGGCGGCGTTTCCACAAGAAAGCGAAGTGAGCCTAGACGCGGGTCAAGTCTTTCGAATCGACACAAAGCGCGACCGGCTCTCCGTTCACGAAAACGACGGTATAGGGGACGTAATTGCCGTAGTCGCCGCCCGGCAGGCGCGATCTGACGCGGATATCAACGCCCCAACCCGGCAGATCGGAATAGCCGCTGACGTCGGCCTCAATCCTGTAAGGCTCGCTGACGATCTGGACCCGCGCGCCGCGCGCGTCGGCAAGGCGGCTTTCGACGTAAGACGTCGCTTGTTCGGGATATGTGTCTGGGCAGGCAGCGATGTCGCCCGCCTGCGATACCGCGAACAGTATGCTAGCGCCGGCGGCTAAGGAGATAAGGGTTTTGGTGAATGCCATTGGCCGAAATCCTCCCTGACACAGACCGGCGGCGAGCGTGTCACCAATCTGTAATTGAATTGTCACGATAATGTCATATTAAGCCCCCTTGTCAATCAAAAAGCGCAAATCTTGCGCAATAATAGCGCGATAGTTTCGACTCACTGTTTTACTTTCGAAACGATGCTGAAAATCAAAAGGTGCACACTGTGCATATCTTGGCCGGTGTGGCGAAGCCTTAGGCAGAAAGATTGCGGGGGACATTTCGGAAATCGGGCGTGGCGCGAGAGCGACGGCGGATCCTAATCGACATTGCCCGCATTCACGGGGCCGCACTTTGGCCTTAGGCTAATCGCTCGGGATGCGGATTGGTTCCCGTGGGGCGAAGCTGGGCAAAACGCCAGCGTTGAGTGGAGGGTGCCCGAATGGCGCGTCTGTTGGAGCGGTCGGTGAAATTCGTTCAACCGGGCCGCTATATCCTCAATATGCTGCTGTTCCTGATTGCGGCGACGGCGGTCGTTTATTACATGTCGCCGTGGAGCCCGGAGCCCTCGCGCGTCCTCGTCGACGCCTTCAACGCCAATCCCGCGCTGAACGGCCTCATTCTCGGCGTTCTTGCCATCGGCGTCATTTACAATCTGCGTCAGGCGGGCGTCATTTCCCCCTCGGTCCGCTGGGTCGAGGCGTTTCGCGAAACCGTCGCCCCGCGGCGCGCGCGCCTGCCCCGGCCGCCGATGCTGATCAGCGCCATGGTGAAACTGCTTCTCGACGCCGACGAGCGCGGCGGGCGGCTGTCGCCGGAATCGACCAGAGCCATTCTCGATTCGATTGGCACACGGATGGATGAGGGCCGTGAGACCGGAAAATATATCGGCCACCTTCTCGTCTTTCTTGGCCTGCTCGGAACCTTCTGGGGATTGATTGAAACCGTCAACGGCGTCGTCTCGACAATCAGCAGTCTTGGCGTTTCAGGCGGCGACGCCGAAGACGCGATTGCGCAGCTGATCACCAATCTGAAAGCGCCCTTGTCCGGCATGGGTACGGCGTTCTCATCGTCGCTGTTTGGTCTTTCCGGGTCCCTCGTCGTCGGCTTTCTTGAAATCCAGTCGAGCCAGGCGCAAGGACGCTTTTATACCGACCTTGAAGACTGGCTGTCCGGCATGACCGACACCAGAGCTGGCCTAAGCGGCGCCAAGGCGTCAATGGCCAGCGATGAAAGCTCGCCGTTCTATTCGCTCGAAGCGGTTATGACAGCCAACACCGAGGCGCTGATCAAGGCGCAAGCGGGCCAGATTGCGGAGTTGAAGGACGAAATCCGCGCGCTCAACCGTTCGCTCATCCGCGGCGGCAAGGAATAAAAAATGTCGCGACGGCGCCGCCCATCGGAGGCCAATATCTGGCCGGGCTTTGTCGACGGTTTGTCGACCTTGCTGCTTGTCCTGATGTTCGTCTTGTCGATTTTTGTCGTCGCGCAGTTTTACCTTGGAACCAAGCTGACCTCGGTCAAGGACGAGCTTGCGACCAAGGATTCAGAACTTGCGCGCCTTACCGCCCGCATCAATGAACTCGCGGAACAGCTTGGACTGGCGCAGGCCGAAAAAGACCAGCTCGCGGCGCAGATGCTCGCCCTTGAAACGACAATCGCCGACAAGGACGCGCAATTGGCCGCGGCGGCGGCCGCGCTCGCGGCGAGCCAGTCCGCGGTCGCTGCAAGCGCAGAAGAACTCGAAGCTGAGAAAGCGCTGACCGATGATCAGAGATCTCAGATCGCCACCTTGAACGCACAGCTCGCCGCGTTGCGCAGGCAGCTGCAGAGCCTACAGGAAGCGCTCGACGCGGCCGAAGCAAAAGACAAGGAACAAAACGCCCAGATCGAAAACCTGTCGCAGCGCCTCAACGCTGCACTCGCGCGCAAGGTGCAAGAACTTCAGGAAGTGCGCTCGCGCTTTTTCGAAGCCTTGCGCGCAGCGCTTGGCGATCGCACCGATATCAAGGTCGTCGGCGACCGCTTCGTCTTTGAAAGCGATATCCTGTTCGGCTCGTGTTCGGCGACCATCGGCGAGGCGGGAAAGCTCGAACTCAACAAGCTGGCGACGGTGTTGCTTGATATCAAGGACGATATCCCGGCGGAAATTCCCTGGGTGTTGCGGGTCGATGGTCATGCCGACGCCGCAGCGCTCGGCCCGTCATGCGCCGCCATCTACAAGTCAAATCTCGAACTTTCGGCACAGCGGGCGATTTCGGTTGTCGACTACCTGAAATTGCGCGGCGTCCCGGCAAAGCGGCTGATGGCGACGGGATCCGGCTCTGAATGGCCGCTCGTCAACGGCTATTCGGCCGCCGCCCTCGCGCAGAACCGCCGCATCGAGTTCAAGCTCGACGCGCGATAGACGCACGCGCGGCAGGTGCGTTAGGATGAGGACGCTGCATTCGGGGATGCGGCGTGGGAGAGCGGGGTAAGGCGATGAACAGGAAGATCACGATTGCAGCGGCGATCGGCGCGCTGGCGATTGGCGCTGTTGGCTTGGCTGCTGTTGCGCAACAATCAGATCCGAGGATTGGCGAAAGATTGCAGGCGGCGCAGAAGGAACGCGCGCTGACGCGCCCTCGCCTGGCGCGGACGCCGCCGGGAATTCCGGCCAAGGAAATTATCGATGGCGGCGCCAACTGGACCGAAATGAAAACGCGGCTTGCCGTCTCCTCACAGCGCGACGGCGCAGCGCGGCAGACAACCGCTGCGGTCGTTGCCCGCCCACCCGGCATGCGCGCCGTCGCGCCGACGAATTTCAAGAATGTCGTTACCCGCGAAGTCAATGTAACGCGCCTTCCCCTGCTCGCGCCGGAAGGCGCGCGCATCGCGCAAACGCTCAAGGTATACAGCCAAGGCGATACCTATTCCGCGACGGCGGACGTTGAAAATGGCGTTGTCATGCGGATGTCGGGCGCGCGCAAGAAAATCGTCATCGGCGATCTGAAATCCGCGCGGACGCGCATCGCCGCAATGCGCGAGGAACGGCCAACGCTCGCTAGTCTCGATACGCCCTATCTGATTACCAGAAGCGACAGTTCAACCGATCTGACCTTCGCCAAATTCGGCGCCGGCTATGTGCTGTCGATCATGTGCGACGACGCGGCGGACGCACGCTGCGCCGAGGACGATTTCATCACCAAACTCGCCTCGAACATCATGCTCCTCAATCCAGAAGCGGGAGGCGAATGATGCAGAACGCAAGAATTTCCCAACGCGGGAGCGCCGGCGGGTGGCTGCTCGTCATCATGATTATCGCACTGTTGATTGGCGGCTTCTGGTGGAATGGGCAAAAGACCGCGACGCCGGCGCCCGGCGACGACACACCCGCCGAAGAGGAAACGCCGGCGGATGAGCCGGCGGATGAGCCGGCAGATGAAACTGACGACAGTCCCGATGATCAACCGTCCGAACCCGACGTTCTGACTGATCCGGACGGCAAGACTTTCAGTTACCTTCCCGCCGGAGACTTGCTGCCAAGCTCCGGTCCGGGCTTCACCGATGAAACCGTTTACCGGCCGACCTTACTGTTTCCTACCGAAGACCCCGTCTATCTGAACAGCCAGGTTTATCGCTATGGCGGCGGCATGGGGTCGGTCAACGGCATGGAAGGAAGCCAGTGCGATACGCGCAATTACGATTATCCATGGCAGGACACGTTCTGCGAACATCGCGACCGCAACCAGCCGCTGTGTCCCGGCGGCGGTCATGAAGGGCTCGATATCCGGCCGCACAGTTGCGCCAAGAATGTACATTGGGCGGTGGCGGTCGAGGATGGACGCATCATCGATGTTCGCCGTCACTGGGTGACGCTGCAAACGCCGGACGGCACGATTTACAACTACCTCCACCTCAATATGAGCGATCTTTCGGTGACCGAAGGGCAGCAGGTCCTCAAAGGCGATCACATCGGAAAAGTTTCCAACGACTTTTTCAAATCCGATGGAACCGTCGTGCCGACGACGACGCATCTGCATTTTGAAATGTATGAGAACTATGTTGCGTCACCCGGCGACGATCCGCTCTTCACCAAGGTCAACCCCTATATGACGCTGGTTGCCGCCTACGACCGAAAGCTGCGCGGTGAATAAAAACGCGCCGCCTGCACCGCCCGCGCCCATTGGAACAGACGAGCGTCGCCAGCGGATAGACGCCCTGCGATTGAAGATGGAAAAAGCCGGAGCAGGCGCGGTCCTGCTCGGCTCAACGACGAGCCTTCGCTATTTTACCGGGATCGTCTGGCATCCATCCGAGCGCTTTCTCGGCGCCATCATCACCGCTGGCAGGATCGACTATGTCGCGCCGCGGTTTGAACTCGACAAGGTTGCAGGCCTTGTCTCGTTGCCGGGCGACATTCTGACATGGGAAGAAGAAGAAAGCCCTTACCGCCTCATCGCCGATCGCGTTGACCAGAAGAAAATTGCGCTTGATGGCGATCTGCCGCTGTTCATGTATCGAAACCTGCGCCGCGAAATCGCAGACGAAAGACTGGGCGATGCGGCGGCGCTGATCGCACCGTTGCGCGCCCGCAAGTCGCCTGCCGAATTAGCGTTACTGCAACACGCGAAAAAGATCACGCTCGAAGCGCAACGGCGCGCCCACAAGGAAATGCGCGCCGGCGTGCGCGCCTCCGAGATTGCGCGCTTTATTGACGACACCCATCGCGCCCTCGGCGGCAGCAGCAACACTTTCTGCATTGTCGCGTTCGGCGCGGATACATCGCTGCCGCATGGCCCGGAAAAGGACCGCGCGCTAATGGAGGGCGACATCGTTCTGATTGATACCGGCTGCCAGATTGACGGCTACAATTCAGACATCACCCGCACCTATGTCTTCGGCGAACCGGACGCAGACTTCCGCGCCGCCTGGGACGCCGAAAAGGAAGCGCAAGCCGCCGCGTTCGAGGCGGCCCGGCGCGGCGCGCTGTGCGAGAGTGTTGATGCTGCAGCGCGGCGCTCGTTCGAACGGCGCGGCTATGGGCCCGGTTACACCCTGCCCGGCCTTCCTCACCGCACTGGCCATGGCATCGGGCTCGACGTCCACGAGCCGCCCAATCTCGTCAAAGGCGACAAGACCCCGCTCGATATCGGCATGTGTTTTTCAAACGAGCCGATGATCGTGTCGCCGGGCCGCTTCGGCGTGCGCCACGAAGACCATTTCTACATGGCGGCGGACGGCCCGCGCTGGTTCACCGAACCGGCGGCGAGCCTTGACGATCCCTTCGCCAACGCGCCGTCTTTCGCATAGAAGCCGCCATTAGTGCTTCCACTGTCGCGCGCAGCACGTCAAATTGGCGGACGCTTGCCGCGAAGAGGATCAAGCCCGATGCCGTCACTCAACATTGCGCCCGCATCAACTGACGATTATCGGCGGCTGGCGGAACGGCGTCTGCCGCGCGCGCTTTTTGACTATATTGACGGCGGCGCTGGCGCGGAAGCAACGCTCGCGGCCAATGTCGATGATTTTGCGCAGCTGAAACTGAAGCAGCGCGTCATGCGCGATATTTCGAAACTCGACACGACAACAACATTGTTCGGTCAATCGCTGTCGATGCCACTGGCGCTGGCGCCGATCGGTATGGGCGGTATGATGCGAAAGCGCGCCGAAGTGCAGGCGGTCAAAGCCGCCGAGAAAGCCGGCGTGCCGTTTTGCCTGTCGACCGTCGCCATCTGTTCGCTTGAAGAAGTGGCGCGCGCTGCATCAAAGCCGTTCTGGTTTCAACTTTATATGCTTAAGGACCGCGGCGCCGTGCGCGAGATCCTTCAGCGCGCCAAGGCGGTCGGCGTCAGTACGCTCATCTTCACCGTCGATCTTGCGGTTGTCGGCGCCCGCTACCGCGATATCCGCAATGGCCTCAGCGGCGGCGGCGGCGCGCTCGGCCGCTTTCGCGCCGGCCTTGTCGATTATTTGCTGCACCCGTCATGGCTCGTTGATGTCGGTCTTGGCGGCAAGCCGCATGTCTTTGGCAACCTCGCCGCTTATGTGCCGGAAGCGACAACCCCGGCGGACTTCAGAACCTGGGTCGACTCGCAATTCGACCAGAGTGTTACCTGGAAAGATATCGAGCAGCTGCGCCGCGACTGGGATGGCGACATCATCATCAAGGGCGTTTTGACGCCGGAAGACGCGGTCGCGGCCGTCAACGCTGGCGCCGATGGCGTTATCGTTTCCAACCATGGCGGCCGGCAACTTGACGGGGTTGCATCCGGCGTCGCCGCCCTGCCGCCGATCCGCGATGCGCTCAAACACCGCGCGAAAATATTGGTCGATGGCGGCGTCAGGACCGGACAGGACATTTTGCGCGCCCTCGCCAGCGGCGCCGATGCGGCGCTGATCGGGCGCCCGTGGATTTTCGCGGTGGCGGCGCAAGGCGACGCAGGCTTGTCGCGGTATCTTGCGCTGATGAAGCATGATCTTGGTGTCGCCATGGGCCTGACCGGCGTAACGGAGATCGGCGGAATCGACGCGTCGATTCTTGACCGGCAATGACCGTGACGTGTTGACGGGACGTGTTGCTGGGCGCCATCGCCGTGGCGGGCCACCGCCTCACCCGCCGTTCAGTCGCGTTTCAGCGAGAAAGCCAGAAATACGCCGGCGAGCGTGGCGGCAAGACCAAACCAGGTCAGCGCATATTCAAAATGACGGTTGGGGATATCGACACGGGTGAGCCCGCCCTTCGGCCACGCCGCCGCGCTCTCCCTCCCGGCGCTGTCGATATAGAAGGCGGGAACATCGATCGCATGACGTGCGGCGAGGACTTTGGGATCGCGGACGAAATAGAGATTGTCCGTAGGCTGATCTTGCGGCGCAATCCATTTTTCAATGCCGCGTTTTCGCTCGGCCATCCGAAGCAGCCCTTCGATCCGGAGGTCGCCGGCGACTTGTCCATCCATGCGAGTCGCCTGGTCGCGAAATTGCTGCGGGGCGAAGCCGCGATTGACGTAAACAAAGCGCCTGCCGCCTGACTGAAGATCTGCCGTCTCGAGCGGCGTGAAAACGTAAACGCCGGGCGCGCCATTGTAAGTGCCGAACACGCCGGATTCGAGGTCATGCGCGTAAATGCCGTCGAGATAGACCGGCTGATATTCCATCTTCTCGCCTGTTGCTGTCCGCGCCACCGCTTCGTCAAAGGGTATCGGCGACGAAGAAAGGCGCGCGTCAATCTGCGTGATCAGATCTTCTTTCCAGTGAAGACGCTGCAATTGCCACACACCCAGCGAGCATAGAATGGCGAAGGCGATCGAAGTCGCCACAACAAGACCCGGGCGCAAGCGCAAGCTCATTCCTCAAGCCGGCCCTCTTCTGCCTTGTGCTTGTACTGGAGGGCCACGAGCGTCGCCTTGAACGGACGCAAAAGCGCCAGCGACAAGACAATCGCAACCCCGCCCGAAATCAAAAAGGCGGTCAGGATCGGCGCGAACCAGACAAAGCGCGCAACAAACGCCACCGAAACCGCGACGAAGCCGACGATGAACATGATAAAGACCGCCGGGCCGTCGCCGGCATCCGCTTTCGAATAATCAAGGCCGCAGACATTGCAATTGTCGCCAAGCCCGAGAAAGGTCTTGAACAGCGCGCCCTGTCCACAACGTGGGCATTTGCCGCCGAGCCCGGCGGATAGCGGCGAAACAGGCGGATAGTAACTCATGCGCTCATTCACTCAGCCGCCGGAGCCGGCGAATAGACAAGGTGCGAGCCCGACTTTGACGCCGCGGTCCGCCGCCAGGCGCGCGCCGCAGCGGCGACAGCCCCGGCAGTCTTGGCGACGCATGTGTTCTTGTCCTGAATCTCAATTTCTCCGCGTGCAGAATATCGCTTCTTGAACGAGGACGGGAGACCTTCGCAATCGATCATCGAAAACGTGCGTTCCAACCCTTTGCTCGTCACCAGAAAATAGAACGGGCTGTCGTCTTCAGCGCCCCAAAGCTGCGCCGCGTAGGCGCCGCCGCCAATCGACCGGAACCGCGCGAGCGTTGCCTCCTCGTCTTCTTCTTCGATGACAAACTTGTAGAGGCCGGTCGGATTGTGGCTGATATCGACGATTTTGCAGTCGGGCGCCGCATCACCTTCGATCTCGCAGGCGCGCCAGGCGCCGTCGGCGAACGCTTCAGAATTCGCGTTGCCGGAATCAAATAGGAATCCATCGCTGGTGAGACATCCTGAAAGGAGGAGGAGGCTTGTCGCAAGCGCCGACTTTGCAGCATGCGCAACCATCTTTGTCATATCAGATCCCCGATTGAGCGGGCCCGCCGCCCGCTCCATTGGAGTCTAGGAGAGCAGACCCTGATTGCCGAGAACGTAGATGAAGGCGAACAGGAACAGCCAGACAACGTCGACAAAGTGCCAATACCACGCCGCCGCCTCAAAGCCAAAATGGCGCTCTGGGGTGAAATGATGGGCGAGCGCCCTGAATAGGCACACGGTCAGAAAGATCGTCCCGATAATGACGTGCAGGCCGTGAAAGCCGGTCGCCATGAAGAACGAGGCGCCATAGATGCCGCCACCGGAAAACTTGAACATGCCGCCGTTCAGCGCCTCGGAATATTCCGTCACCTGCAGGAAAGTGAAAAAAGCGCCAAGCAAGATCGTGCAAATGAGGCCCTGAACCAGCCCCTTCTGGTCATTGTGCTGGATGGCGTGGTGCGCCCAGGTGACGGTGGTGCCCGACAGCAAAAGGATCAGCGTGTTGATCAGCGGCAGGCCCCAGGGGTCCAGCGGTTCAACGCCGACCGGCGGCCAGACACTGCCAGTGAAATGCTGGCGGAAATCATTACCCATGAACGCCGGATCGCCATTGAGGTTCAGCATCTGGGCGCCGTCAGCGAGGATGATCGCGTCGCGCGCATCCGGGAAAAGCGCTGCGCCAAAGAACGCCCAGAACCATGCCGCAAAGAACATCACCTCGGAGGCGATGAAAAGGATCATGCCATAGCGAAGGCCAAGCCGGATGACGACCGAGGTGCTCTCGCCCGAAAGGCTTTCCTTGATGACGTCACGCCACCAGCCGGCCATGGTGAGCAAAACGCCGGCAAGGCCGAGCAGGAACAGCCAGCTGCCCTTCATCGAGAAAGGGTAATTGCCGGCGGCGTCGGGCGGCCCGAGGGCAAGGCCGCTTTCGCCCACGCCGGATTTCATCCACATGACCGCGCCAGCCATCAGCGCCGTCGCCGCGGTCGATCCGATCAGCGGCCACGGGCTCGGGTTGACGAGATGATATTCGTGTTTGACCTCAGCGCCGGCCATAAATTCGCCCTCGTGGATTCGGTTTGACGTGGTCTATAGCCCTCTGCGGGGTCTTTTTCCAAGCCCCCGCCAGACCCAGGCGCTGCGACAAATCCCGCCTAATTCGCCCCAGAGGAGCGCGTCAGGGCCGACTCCTCCCAGGGGAAGAACGTATAGGCCAGCGTGATCGTGCCGACATCGTCGAGATTGGGGTCATCAGCGAGCGCCGGGTCGACAAAATAGGTGACCGGCATCGAGACGGATTCCCCCGCCTTCAACGTCTGCTCGGTGAAGCAGAAGCATTCGATTTTCTTGAAATAGGTACCAGCCTTTGCCGGCTGCACATTGAAGCTGGCGCGTCCGGTAACGGCCTGATCGGTAAAATTCTGCGCATGGAAATAGGCAAGTCCCGTCTCGCCGATATGCAGGGTCTGGCTCGGCTGCTCGGGCTTGAAGGCCCAGGGAAGGCCTTCGCCGACGGTCGCGTCAAATTGAATGACGAGCGTGCGCGCCAGCACCTTGTCGGCGGATTTGTCGGCGCGTTGCGTCGTACCGTCGAAGCCGGTCACCTGACAAAAGGCGCGATAGGCCGGCACCGCCGCAAATGTGAGGCCGACCATGCTGGCGACGACACCAAGGACAATGAAAGCGGTTTTTCGATTACCTGCCGTCGCTTGCGTCTGCGTCACTGTACGCTCCCGAGATTGCCGGAAATCCGCAGGATGGTGACGAGAAAAACCACAAGGATGAAGGCGGCAAGTCCAAGCGCAATTGCAATATTGCGCTGGTTGCGCCGCTTCTTTTCTTCAGAAGAGAGTTCCGGTGTTGTCTCAGGCATAAAGCGCAAACAGGTCCTCTGCCAGCAATGCTGCGAACAGCGCGAAAAGGTACAGGATTGAAAAAGCAAACAGCTGTTTGGCGGCGTCTTTCGATCCTGGCGGCGCCTTGAGAACACGCCAGGCGAGCATCAGGAAACCAGCGCCGAACGCCGATGAAATCGCCAGATACGCTTCGCCGCCAAGGCCCGTTGCATAAGGCGCAATGCCGCAAATGACGAGGATGATCGCATAGCCGAAAATCAGTTTCCGCGTTGACGCCTCGCCGGCGACATTCGGCATCATCGGAATGCCGGCGCGCGCATAATCGCCTTCGCGGTAGAGCGCGAGCGCCCAGAAATGCGGCGGCGTCCACAGAAAAATAATGGCGAAGAGGATCCACGCGTCAAGCGGCGCCGTTCCCGATGCGGCCGCCCACGCCACCACCGGCGGCAGCGCGCCCGCCGCCCCGCCAATCACGATATTCTGCGGCGTGATCCGTTTTAGCCACATCGAATAGATGACGACATAAAAAAAGATTGTGAAGGCGAGAAGTCCGGCGGCGACATAGTTTGACGCAAGCGCCAGCAGCGCCACCGACAGCGCACTAAGGAGCAGACCAAAACCGGCGGCTTCAGATTTCGGCACCAGCCCGCGCGGAATAGGCCGGGAAATCGTCCGCGCCATGACGGCGTCGATGTCTGCATCCCACCACATATTGAGCGCGCCGGACGCCCCGGCGCCAACCGCAATCGCCAGCAGTGACGCCGCCGCAAGGCCCGGCTGCATGGAGGCGCCGCCGGCGACCGCCGCGACCATGCCGACAAGCGCGGTAAAAATGACAAGCGACATCACGCGCGGCTTTAACAGCGCGAAATAGTCTTTCGGCCCGGCTAGGGAAGGTTGCGTTTGCATGGCTGTCACTGGCCCGGCTTATGCCCGAACCAACGCCTGCTTTCAAATGCAATGGAGCCGCAGGTCGCCCTGCGGCCCCGTTTTAGTTTGTAATCCAGAATCTAGCCGCGATTGAGGGCGGCTTTGACGCCGAACACCAGCAAGATCAGCACCATGAAGGCGATGAAATAGGCGAGGAGCATGCCCGCCGTCATGCTGGAGAAATGGCCCCAGCTCGAGTCAAGCTGACCGACGGCGCGGCTGCCCGTCTGCGCCGCGACGGAGCCGCCGTCACTGGCGACAGGCCCGCGCATGACGCCGCGGATGAAGCCGCCAAAGGCGAACAGCACGAGCGCCAGCAGGGTCATCGACCCGATCTGCGTGCCCCGCTGCATTACCATGGCGGCGATAATTACCGATCCCGCGGCGATGGCGATGGCGATCAGGTCGCCGCCCATAAAGGTCGCCTTCAAAATTCCAATCACGTCATTGAGTATGGCATCAAGCATTCGGCCCCTCCGTTTCTGCTTTGATCAGGTCGCGGGCGCCCACGACCGCTGACGGATGAAGTTAACGAACTTCGACGCTGGCTGCCAGCCGAAATTCTCGCCGCACTGCAATACAAAACCCCGGCGGACACCCGCCGGGGTTGTGTTTTCGTTGCGGTGCAGCGCCGATCTAGTGGAATGCGTGCGCGTCGCCCTTGTCGAACCGCGGCAGCTCGTTGAACTGGTGGAACGGCGGCGGCGACGGCAAGGTCCATTCGAGCGTCGTTGCGCCAACGCCCCACGGATTGGCTGGCGCCTTTTTCCGATAGATGAAGAAGGCGTCGACCATGCAAACCGCAAAAATCACCATGCCGACCAGCGTCACCGCATAACCGTATGAGGAGACAAGGTTCCAGTGCGCGTAGGCCTCCGGATAGTCGATATAGCGGCGCGGCATCCCCTGCAGGCCAAGGAAGTGCTGCGGGAAGAACACCATGTTGACGCCAACGAACATGAACAGAAAATGCAGATTGCCGAGCCATTCGCGGTACATCTTCCCGGTCATTTTCGGGAACCAGTAATACCAGGCGGCGAAGATCGACCACACCGCGCCCAATGACATCGTGTAATGGAAATGCGCGACGACATAATACGTATCGTGCATGAAGTGATCGACGCCCGCATTGGCGAGCACGACCCCGGTGACGCCGCCGACGGTGAAGAGGAAGATGAACCCGATCGCCCAGATCATCGGCGTGCGGAATTCAATCGATCCGCCCCACATGGTGGCGATCCAGGAGAAGATCTTGATGCCGGTCGGCACAGCAATGACCATCGTCGCGGCGATGAAATAGGCTTTCATGTTCACTGTGAGGCCGACCGTATACATGTGGTGCGCCCAGACGATGAAGCCGACAAAACCAATCGCGACCATCGCATAGGCCATGCCGAGATAACCGAAGATCGGCTTTTTCGAGAAAGTCGAGACAATGTGCGAGATGACGCCGAAGCCCGGCAGGATAAGAATGTAAACTTCCGGGTGGCCGAAGAACCAGAAGAGATGCTGGAACAGCAGCGGGTCGCCGCCTTCAGCCGGGTTGAAGAACGCCGTGTTGAAGTTGCGGTCGGTGAGCAGCATCGTAATGGCGCCGGCGAGAACCGGCAGCGACAGCACGAGCAGGAACGCCGTCACCAGAACAGACCAGGCGAAAAGCGGCATCTTGTGCAGCGTCATGCCCGGTGCGCGCATGTTGAAGATCGTGGTGATGAAATTGATGGCGCCAAGGATCGACGAGGCGCCGGCAAGGTGGATGGAGAGAATCAGCAAATCCATCGCCGGCCCGGGGTGCCCGGTATTTGACGATAGCGGCGGGTAGAGCACCCAGCCGCCGGCAAAGCCGAGATATTGTCCGTAACCCGGCGCAAACATCGACATCGTGGCGAGAATGCCCGCGGCCACATAAAGCCAGAACGAGATGTTGTTCATGCGCGGAAACGCCATGTCCGGCGCGCCGATCATGATCGGGACGAACCAGTTGCCGAAACCGCCGATCAGCGCCGGCATCACCATGAAAAAGATCATGATGAGCCCGTGATAGGTGATCAGCACATTGTAGAAGTTTTCCGCTTCCGCTTCGGTGCCGGAGGGCACCATGGCGGTCAGAATCTGGATGCCCGGCTCGGCAAGCTCGGCCCGCATGAGGCCGGAAAGGGCGCCGCCGAAGATACCGGCGCAGATCGCGAAGATCAGATAGAGCGTCCCGATATCCTTGTGGTTCGTAGAAAACAGCCAGCGGGCGAGACCGCGCGGCGTGTGATCGTGGCTGTGATCATGGGCAGAAGCGTGCGCCGGATCCTGGCCGTCATATGAGGGTGCGTGAGCCATGAATAAAACCTTCGTCCTTGCCCTGATTATTGCGCGGTCGCAGCGCCGGATACGGCGGCGTGCCTTGATGGGGAAGTTTCCGCCGAAGCGATCGCGCTGAACATCGGCTCCATCCCCGCTTCCTCGCGCTTGGCGTTCACCCATGCTTCGAAGGCCCGGCGCGAGACGACATCGACCGCAATCGGCATTGCAGAATGGCGGATGCCGCAAATCTCGGAACACTGACCGTAATAGACGCCTTCCTTGTCGGCCTTGAACCATGTCTCGTTGAGGCGGCCGGGTACGGCGTCGACCTTGATCGCCATATTGGGAAGCGCCCATGCGTGAATGACATCACGCGCGGTCGTGATGACGCGGATCGTTTCACCGACCGGCACAACGACGTGATTGTCGACTTCAAAGCGGTACAGCGCCGGCGGCGTCGTTTCCTTCGGCGACATGTTCGCGGAGAATTCAAAATCGCCAAAGTCCGGATAGGAATACGTCCAGCCCCACCGATAACCGATGGCCTTGAGCGTGATCGTCGGCGCGAGAGCGATTTCCTTGGCGTCGCCAGCGCCGACGAGACTGCGGCCCATGCGCACGACGAGGCGGTCGCCAGCCCGAGGCGTTGTCGCCAACTTCACCGAAATTTTCGGCGTGCCAAGTCCATCAAGCGTGTAGTCCTTGCCGGACACAAGGCCGGCGACGTCCTGGCCTGAGCCGAGAAATACCTGAACATGGCGCGCATTCGCCGCCATCCGGCTTGCGGGGAAATCGTTGGCGACCTCGAATACATTGGTCGTTCCGTCCGCTTGCGCGACAATCTGCTTGCCATCCGGAATGACGTCTTCCTTGAACAGCAAATCGAAGGACGGAAGCGCGATGGCGACGAGGATCAGGATCGGAACGCCCGTCCAGACAATTTCTACCAGCGTGTTGTGACTGAATTTCTGCGGTACGGGATTGGCCTTGGAATTATAGCGAACCATCACCCAGATCAGCAGCGCCAGAACAAGCAGGCTGATCACCGTGATGATCGGCATCAAAATCACATTGTGGAAGAAGTGGACTTCCTCCGCCAGCTTTGACGCGGCCGGGATCATGCCCATTTCGCCGTCGACCGGCGTGTACGGCGTCTGCGCCAGCGCAACGCCGAGGAGCGCCATCGCGGCAGCCAGTCCCGCCATCATTCGCCCAGCCAGTCCCTGGCTCGTCATCGTTCTCTTCATGAAGCCCTCAAAATTCCGCACGCAGTCGACGCCGGATTGGCGCCAGCGGCCGAAAAGGTCAATGGTCGGCCTTGGCTTATAGGCCCTTCCGGCGACGCGCGTCACCCGCGAAGCGAAGGGAAAAAAGGTCGCAGCGCAGGCCCCGCATGGCATTGCCTAAGCGGTTGGCGGCGCTTAACTCTTCAACATGACCCAGTCGCTGTTTTTCCAGAAGACCGGCCTTGACGAGGCCCGCACGAAATCGATCGTTGATGATGCGCTGCAGGGCGGCGACGATGGCGAGCTCTATCTGGAATATGCGCAATCCGAAGCCTTCGTCTTTGACGACAACCGGCTGAAGACGGCGAGCTATAATATCGAACAGGGCTTCGGGCTTCGGGCGGTATGCGGCGAATCAACTGGTTATGCGCACGCCTCAGACCTTTCGGAAGAAGCGCTGAAGCGCGCCGCCAGCGCCGTACAGGCGGTGAAGACCGGCCGCGGCGGGTCGATCGCCTCTGGCCCGGCGCGCACCAATATCAAGCTATATCCCGACGATAATCCGCTCGACGCCCTGCCCTTTGAGGCGAAAGCAAAGCTCCTCGCCGAGATCAACGACTACGCCCGATCGAAAGACAGCCGCGTTCGCCAGGTCTCGGCCTCGCTCACCGGCGAGTGGTCGGCGGTCGAAATCATTCGTCCCGGCGGCGAAATCGTCCGCGATATTAGGCCGCTGGTCCGCATTAACGTCTCGGTGACCGCCGGTAAGGGCGACCGGCAGGAATCGGGTTCTTACGGGGCTGGCGGGCGTGAAGGCTACGCCCGTTTCATCGCTGCCGACGCGTGGCGCGGCTATGTCGATGAGGCGCTCCGGCAGGCGCTGGTCAATCTCGACGCCGAGCCCGCGCCGGCCGGCGACATGGAAGTCGTGCTCGGCCCCGGCTGGACCGGCGTCCTCCTCCACGAAGCGGTCGGCCACGGGCTTGAAGGCGACTTCAACCGCAAGAAGACCTCGGCCTTCGCCGGGCGTCTTGGCGAACGCGTCGCCGCCCCCGGCGTCACCGTCGTCGACGATGGCACGCTCGACGGCCGCAGAGGCTCGCTCAGCGTCGACGATGAGGGAACCCCGACTTCACGCACCACGCTGATCGAGGACGGCATTCTCAAGGGCTATATGCAGGACCGCCTCAATGCGCGGCTGATGGGCGTCGCTACGACCGGCAATGGACGGCGCGAAAGTTTTGCGCACCAGCCGATGCCGCGCATGACCAACACCTTCATGCTCGCCGGCAAGCATGACCCCGAAGAAATCATCCGCACGGTGAAGAACGGCGTCTACGCCGTGAACTTTTCCGGCGGACAGGTCGACATCACGTCGGGCAAGTTCGTCTTCAACTGCACCGAAGCCTATCGCGTAAAGAACGGCAAGATCGGCGCGCCATTGAAAAACGCGGCGCTGATCGGCGACGGACCGACGGTGCTGACGCGCGTTTCGATGATCGGCAATGACTTCGCGCTCGATCCCGGCATCGGCGTTTGCGGCAAAGCGGGACAAGGCGTTCCGGTCGGCGTTGGTCAGCCGACGATCAAAATCGACCGACTGACGGTCGGCGGCGCCGGCGGGTGACTTGCAGCGCTGACGGCCGTGCTGGCAAAGCACACGAAATAACAGGAAGTCTTTGTCCAACACGGTTTTTCTCATTGTCCTCCTTGCCGCCTTCATGCATGCGGCGTGGAATGCACTGATCAAGGAACGCGGCGACCGTTTTTTTTCGATATCGACGCTCGGTGTTGCACAAGGATTGATCTCGCTTGCGATCGTTCCCTTTGTCGGCTTACCGGAAAAGGCCGTATGGGGATGGATCGCCGCCTCGGCGGCGCTGCACACCGGCTACAAGCTTTTTCTCATTCGCGCCTATACGGCCGGCGATCTCGGCCAAGTTTATCCCCTGGCGCGAGGAAGCGCCCCCTTGCTGTCGTCGCTGATTGCGCTGGTTTTCCTGCACGAAGCGCTCGGGCCGTTCCTGTGGGCGGGCGTCGTCACCTTGTGCGCGGGAATTGCGCTGATGGCGTTCAAGGGCGGCGCCGTCGGCGCGCTCGATGCTAAGGCCGTCTTCTGGGCGCTCGGCACATCGCTTTTCATCACCGGGTACACAATCGTCGATGCGGTCGGCGCGCGGAGCGCCATTTCTGCGGCGACTTATGTCGTCTGGATGTTTGTCTTCGACGGGCTCGCGATTGCACTGGTCTATACGGGCGTCAGGCGCGGCCGCGTCGTCGCCATTGCGCGCGAATTGCCGATCGGGATTTTGACGGCGACATTGTCGCTCGGCGCTTATTGGCTGATCATCTGGGCAATGACAAAGGCGCCGATCGGCGCCGTCGCGGCGCTGCGTGAATCGAGCATCCTCTTTGCACTCGGCATTTCAGTGTTGCTCCTGAAGGAACGCGCCTCCCCCTGGAGGATCGGATCGGCGGCGATGATCCTCGCCGGCGTCGCGCTGATGCGCATCGGTTGATCAATCTGCGGCGCTCCAGATCTGATTGGAAATGATCGCGCCGACAATCAACGACAGCAGCATCAGATAAAGGAGCGCAGTGAACGCCGTTGAATAGACCGTCTTGACCCATCCTCGATTATAGGCGCGCTTCAACGCGGCGATAAAATAAATCCCGAGCGCCGCCATAGCCGCGGGAAACGTGTTCGAAACGCCTAACTGCGCGATTACAATCGCCGCGCCGATGATCGCAAAACCAGTCGCATGCGAATAAAGCGAAAGCACCAGATGATCGAAATAGAGCGCATCGCGGCCGCGGATGAAAATTGTCAGAATGAGCGCGAGCAGCGGCGCCATGAAGAACATCACCCGCGGCAGCCAGGTGTTAATCTCCGAATTGAACGCCGTCGGGTTTGAGACCATCTGATTAATCCCGGCGACAACACGTCGAAATCCGCGCTTTACTTCTTCCTCTTTCAACCTATTGTCGATCTGGTTGTTTTCCCCTCGATCTTTGCTCACGCTGATTTCGACCTCCGCCGTCGCTACAATGCTTTCAGAACAAGCGCGCCATTTTTCTTCGTCGAAAACAAGATCCTGCGGCCGCACGAAAAATCGCGCCTTGACGTCAATATTGCAGTCAACTTTTTCGCCATCAATGACGACCGCCTGGGACTTTTCCTGCGCTTTCTCGATTGCAGCGCGCGCTTCAGGTCGGGCTTCATTAAGGGCCTCTTCATAGTTGGCCTTGTCCGCGGCGATACGTTGAGGAGATTTTTCTGTCACTTCAACGGCGACAAACATCGTGTGCGTCACACCGAGCACAAGAAAGAACAGAAAGCTGACGACCAGAAACAGCCGCACAGGCGGCGTGTAGCGCGAGCGTTTGCCATGGCTGTAACTCGTCGGCACCAGCCCTGGCGCAGCCGCCATCAGGCCGAGCGTCCTCCACATCCGCGAGTCGAATGAGAACGTGTCGGTCACGAAATCCTTGAACAACACGAATGAGCTCCGGCGCAGATCGTCGTTCTTCTGCCCGCAACTGGCGCAAAAAGGCCCGGTAATCGTCGCGGCGCAGGAGAGACAGGCGAGCGCCGCGCCGGTCGCGGCGGCAGCGCTGGCGATACCATCTAGCGGCGGCGCGATGTCGACGCCGACCTCGCTATCGCCTGGATCAATGTCCGGAATTTCGCTCATGCCGCCCTCCAAGAGCAAAGGAGAGTATAAGTCAGTCAGCGGACGAAGCAAATCTCACTCCGGCGGCGGCCGGGCAATCGGACGGCGGCGCAAAACATCGCGCGCCTTCAGAAAAAGGATCGTCGAGGCCAGGGCAAGGGTCACCACATTTGCGATAATGATTGGCCTGCTTTCAACCAGAAGCCCATACGCCAGCCAAAATCCGACGCCGGCCGAAAACAGGGCGTACATCGCGAGCGATATCGACGTCGTATCACGGCTGCGGATTGTCTTGATGGTTTGCGGAAGGAATGACACGGTCGTCATCACAGCCGCGATCGATCCTATGGCGTCAGCATCGACCATAAATTCTCCGTCACCAGTGCAATCCCGCGGCTTTGCGGCGGGCCGAGCGGCGCGTATCACATTTCAGGCTGGAAACGCAGCAGAATTAAATCATTGATGGAACCGGAATGCCCGAATTCGTCACCCGCTTCGCACCGTCTCCGACCGGCCATCTGCATCTTGGGCATGCGTTTTCGGCGTTGACGGCCTTTGGCGCGGCGGACGCCGCTACAGGGCGGCTTCTCCTTCGAATTGAGGACATCGATCAAGGTCGGTGCAGACCAGAATTTGAGGCGGCTATTTATGAAGATCTTGCCTGGCTCGGGATTGGCTGGGCGCCGCCGCCGCGTCGGCAGTCGGAACATTTTGACGACTATGACGGCGCATTGCGGCGACTGATCGCAACAGGCATGGTCTACCGCTGTTTCAAGACGCGCAAGGAAATACTCGACGGCATTGCGCGCGCGCCGCATCTGACGGCGGAAGGGCCGGATGGTCCGGTTTTCACTGGCGCGCCCCTCGCGACCCATGAGGAAGATTCGCTGCTCGCCAACGGCGCAGCCTACGCCTGGCGTCTCTCAATCGGCGCTGCGCGACGAGCGCTTGGCCCTGCATTCGATGCCTTGTCTTTTGTCGAAGAAAAAGTTGAAGGCGGCGATGGTCGAACCATACGCGCGACGCCGGAAATATTCGGCGACGCGGTCATCGCGCGCAAGGATTCTGGAACCAGCTATCATCTCGCATCGGTTTTTGATGATGCGTTGCAAGGCGTGACGCATGTCATCCGCGGCGAGGATTTGCGCGCCGCCGCGCATCTTCATTGCCTGCTGCAGGCGCTGCTCGGCCTGCCAACTCCAATCTATCGTCACCACCGGCTGATCGTCGACGAAACCGGCAAGCGCCTCGCCAAACGCGATAAGGCGGCGACCTTGCGCGCACTGCGCGAAAGCGGCGTCAGCGCGGCGGAGGTTCGCCGCCGCCTCGGCTTTATTGATTGAGCGTCGTCGCAGAAGTTGCCGCATAACGATCGCCGGAAACGGCCTCGGGCGGAACCGCCCGTTCGATTGCGGCGATATCGTCCTTTGTCAGCGCGACAGCAAGAGCGCCGACATTCTCATCAAGGCGGGCGATCTTCTTGGTGCCGGGAATGGGAATAATATCGTCGCCCTTCGCCATCACCCAGGCAAGCGCGATCTGACCAGGTGTCGCGTGCTTTGTCTTGGCGACCCGGGCGATTTCGTCGACCAGTTTCAAATTCTTTTCGAGCGCGCCGCCGGAGAATCGCGGATTGCCCGCCATGCGGTAATCGCCGGCCGAAAAGTCTTTTTCACTGCGGTAAGCGCCGGTCAACAGCCCGCGGCCAAGCGGCGAATAGGCGACAAAGGCGACGCCAAGCCGTCGGCAGGCCGGGATCATTTCCTTTTCCATCTCACGCGTCACGATCGAATATTCAGATTGGAGCGCGGCGATCGGATGTACTTGCATCGCCTTTTCAAGCGTCGCCGCGCTCACTTCCGAAAGACCGAGGGCTTTCACCTTGCCCACCTTGACGAGATCGGCCATCGCGCCGACCGACTCCTCAATTGGCACCGAAGCGTCGCGCCGGTGCATATAATAAAGGTCGATCTGGTCGACGCCCAGCCGTTTCAGGGAAGCATCGCACGCCTCTCTAATATAGGCGGGATCATTCGAGAGGCCGAGCAGCGCGCCATCGGCGCCGCGCCGGATTGCAAATTTGGTCGCGATCACGATGTCGTTGCGGCGGCGCTGCAAGAAGCCGGAAAGCTGCTCTTCGTTACGGCCGGTACCGTACATGTCAGCCGTGTCAAAGAAATTGATCCCGCGATCGAGCGCCGCGTCGAGGATTTTTTCAGCATCGGCTTTTGTCAGCGCCTCGCCGTAAAATTCCGCCAATCCCATGCAGCCAAATCCAAGGCGTGAAACGGAAAGTCCGGATTTTCCAAGCGGAACTTTTTTCATGGGCGTATCCTGCTGTTGGCGACGCTATCTCCATAGACCTCATCTGCAGGATTGGCGAGATTACAAGGTCGCGCGATCCGCAATTTGAGGACGATACCGGCCGGTCATCGGCCAGGAAAACAGGACATCCTCAAGTTTTGGCCCCGCGCCAATATTATGCACGACCATTGGCCAGCCGGAGGCGCCGATCCTGTTGGTGACGATGCCGATATGGGGAAGAAAGCCTGCGTCACCGCGCAAGTTCCAGGCGACGATATCGCCCGGACGGTAGCTTTTCGCATCAAGGCTCGGCGCAAGCCGCCAACCCTTTCGCGTCATATAGGTCTCAAGATTTGGCACCCGGCGGTGATCGATATTGGAATCGGGCGCTGACAATCCCCAGAACTGCGGATAGGCGGAAAAATTCTTCTTCATGTCCTGATGCACCAGCACCTGAAGGTCGATATTGATAGCGCGCAGCGCCCGCACCACCTCATCGGCGCAAACGCCCCGATTGGCGGCGACATCCCCCATCGGATAGCCGATCCGGCGGTACGAAGGATCATAAACGACTTCGACACTGATCCGCTCGATCGCCGCCGCAGACAGGCGCGCGCCGAAATCGGACGGCTGCGCGAATGCAGACAGCGGGGCGAGCATGGCGGCCAGAAATACAATTAGTCTCATGATCGGAGGAAAGTCTGAAAATGCGGCGCACCGATGGCGGCGAAGCGGCGATTTCTGGCGACAAAGACGAATGACCGGGCGTTCCCTTTTGGCCGTTCAGCCGCCATTGATACCAGTTCGTCGTATTTGGCGCTGCCGGCGCTGCAAAAGCGGGTAACATCGAAGGACTATCCGAATTCGACTGGGAGGCCGCAGAGCAGACAAAGATGTTTCAAAACCTATTCCGCCGCTTCGCCGCCCTGACGCTGATGAGCACTGCAATGCCGCTGCTCGCCGGCTGCGCCGCGAGCAGCGGCGTTGAGGACTTTCATATGATTAGCGGGTCATTCCCGGAAACAGGCGGGCCGGACGGCGATACCTATATTTACGATTCGCCGGACGGGCTCATCGTCATCGACACCGGCCGCCATATCGAGCACTCGCAGGCGATCCTTGATTACGCCAAAGCCCGAAACCGACCGATTGCCGCAATCGTCAACACGCACTGGCATCTTGATCACACAACCGGCAATGCGGACCTTCGCGCCGTTTATCCGAACATCAAAGTCTACGCGACAAGGGCCGCCGAAGGCGCGCTGGACGGGTTCCTTGCCGAAAGCGTCAGGCAGATCGAGCCGCTGCTCGACGACCCAACGGTCACCGGCGACCGGCGCGCCGGGCTTGAACGCGCAATGGCGACAATCAGCAACCGGACGATCCTCGCAACCGATCGCGTCGATCATCCGATGAAGCTCGCCGTCAACGGACGCAGTCTCGAGATCGAATTGACCGATCACGCCGTCACCGAAGCGGATTTGTGGATTTGGGACCCCGCAACGAAAACCGCGACCATTGGCGATATCATCACCGTCCCGGCGCCGTTCTTCGATACCGCCTGCCCTGCCGGCTGGAGCGCTGCTTTCGACGCGATCGCGCGCAAGCCGATTGAGCGCGTCGCGCCTGGGCACGGACCGCTTTTGTCCCGCGCCGAGTTCGACGCCTATCGTGGCGCCTTTGACAATCTCCTTGCCTGCGCCGCCGCCAGCGACGGCGCAACCTGCGCGGCGGGCTGGCTTGCCGACGCGGCGGCCTTCATCCCCGACAGCGAGCGGGTGCGAGCCCGTGACATGGTCGTCTACTATGTCGACGAAATCATCCGGTCGCCGCAAATACACGCAGAATTCTGCCCGGCGACATGAGACGAATTCGACGAACCGAGGCCTTGCGTCGCCGAAAGGCGTGAAATTGCCATGGCCGTGCTTATATGGATGGTCAAAGGAGACCGCCGATGTTCCGCGACCACCCGATTGCCGAAAATGATGCGATGGACCCGCTGTCGTTCGTCCTCAATATCCTCTGGCTCGTCGCCGGCGGCGCGGTTGCGGCCTGCGGCTGGTTTCTCGCCGCGCTGATCATGGTGGTGACGATCATTGGCATTCCCTTCGCCGGCGCCGCTTTCAACAATGGCGTTTACACGCTGTGGCCGTTTGGCGTGCGCGCCGTCGATCGCGACCGCTTTTACGGCGAAGGTCTCGGCACGGGGCCGCTCGGCTTTCTCGCCAATATCATCTGGTTTGTTCTTGCCGGCTGGTGGCTGGCTCTTGGTCACCTTGTCGCCGCGCTGGCGCTGGCGATCACTGTCATCGGCATCCCGTTCGCGTGGGCGCATCTGAAACTCGCCGGCTATGCGCTGTGGCCGGTTGGCCGTGCGGTTGTCCGCAGCGATATCGCCGAGCAGCGCTCTTTCGACCGCCGCTACCGCTAATGGCGTCCGTCGGCGCAGAGGTCTAGTCTCTGCGCCGTGACCCAACTGCCGCTTACCCGAAACCCTGCGCCGCCAGCCAAAGCGGAAGCCATTCGCGCCGCCGTGCGGGTGACCGAATTCCCTACAGGCGGTCGCCGCCGCATCGCCAACGCCGAAGATGCGCAGGCCTTCTTTGACCTCATCGCCGATCCGCGTGTTTCAGATCCGATTTACACCCTGCCAAGGCCGCCATCGCTTGAGGCCGCGCGCGCCTTCATCGCCAACCACTTGGCGGAACAGGCGCGCGGCGAAGGGTTGCTGATTTTTGATTTCGACGAGACCGGCGCCCTCGCCGGTTATCACGACATTCAATTCTGGCCTGAATGGACGGCCTGCGAGCTTGGCGGCGCAATCCGCCCAGACCGGCAGGGCGGCGGAACGGGAAGCGCAGGCGCGGCGGCGGCCTTTGACTGGCTCTTTGACGTCATCGGCGTCGATCTCATTTGCGAGACTGCCGCGCTCGACAACATTCGTACACAGAAACTGCTCGACCGCCTCGGCTTTCGCTGCATTGGCGAGATCGAAAGCCAGCGACCCGGCGGCGGCGTCAGACCTTCTCAATACTTTGAAATGACGCGAGAAGAATGGGCGGCGCGTCAGCGATCGACGATCGACTGAAAGCCGCCGAAGATCATCCGTTTGCCGTCAAATGGGTTGTCTTCCGGCTTCATGCTCATGTCCGGGTGCATTTCTTCCATCGCGGATTTCATCCCGGTATCGCGCACTTCTTTTGACGGCCATTCAATCCACGAGAAAACCACCGTTTCATCATCCTGGCGTTTGACCGCCATGCTGAATGAGGTAAGCTTGCCTTCCGGTACGTCTTCGCCCCAGCCCTCAACGACGCGCAAGGCGCCGTGCTTCCTGAAGATTGGCGCGACTTTTTCCGCCATGGCGCGATAGGCTTCTTTGTTGGCGGTCGGCACGGCGATGACATATCCGTCAATATAGGGCATTGGCGTTCTCCTAACTTTTTGCGGCCTGTTCTATCGCGGCGAGATCGATCTTGGCCATCTGCATGATCGCCGCCATCACGCGCCCGGTTCGCGCCGGATCCTTGTCGCTCATCACCTCATCAAGCATTGACGGGATGATCTGCCACGACAACCCAAAGCGGTCCTTCAGCCAGCCGCACCGACTTTCAGCGCCGCCATCGGCAGTGAGCGCCGACCACAGGCGATCAATGTCGCCTTGCGTGTCGCAGAGCGCGACGATTGAGGCGGCCTCCGAGAGCTTAAAGTGTGGTCCGCCATTTAGCGCCGCGAATGGAGCGCCGTCGAGTTCAAACCGCGTCAGCATGGCCAAGCCTTCGGGCATCATGCCGCCTTCGCCGTAGCGGGAGACAGATGCGATTCGCGAATTCGGAAAGAGTGAGACGTAATATTTCGCCGCTTCCTCGCCATTGTCGTCAAACCAGAGGCAGGTTGAAACGCGGGGCCTCATTCCAATATTTCCGGCTCGACGAGATTCGCAAGCTGGTTGAGCGATTCCTGCCAGCCGAGATAGCAGGCTTCCGTCGGAATGACGTCCGGAACGCCTGACTGGGCGATCCATATATCGGCGCCGACTGATGTCTTCTTCAGCTTCACCTCAACCTTCATCTCCCCTGGAAGATTTGGGTCGTCGAACCTGTCCGTATACAAAATGTGTTCGCCGGGAGTCAGCGTAAGATATTCACCTCCGAACGAGTGGCCGGCATCGGTTGAGAAATTCGTGAAGCTCATGCGGAACGTTCCCCCGACCCGGGCGTCCATATGATGAACCGCACAGGTGAAGCCGTGCGGCGGCAGCCATTTCGCCATCGCCTGCGGATCGAGAAATGCGCGATAGATGCGCTCGGGCGGCGCGCGAAACACACGGTGTAATTCGATCGTGTTGGGCATATTGTTTCCTTGCTCGAATTAAAATTCAGAATTTGCGACGCCGGATATGGGGCCCGCCTAGCCGCCGGGTATCGGCAGCATTTCCATCACTTCGACTCCGACGCCCGGAAAGATCGTGAAGTGCGGATGGTGCTCGAATTTCTTCGCCGCCGCTTCGTGCGATTCCGCTTTCAGGACGACGAAGCCCGCCAACAGGTTCGATATGTCTTCAACGCCGGATTTTGAAATGCTTTTCGTCTTGCCGAGCGGCCCGCCTTCGAAAATGAGCGCATCAGCGTTGTCAGTCATCCACTTTCTCCAAGCGGCTACTCCTTTTTCGACACGCGCATTTTGCTCGTCCGGCGCGAGATCGCGCCATCCTGCTTTAATCGTCGATTCCTGATTGCCGATGAAAACGGCGAGAAAAGTCTTCATTGCCGCACTCCTTGCTCTTTTGAATTCACCCGATTGACTTCGCCAATTCCTCAAGCTGGGCGGCGGCGGCTTTCCAGCCATCACAAAAGCCCATCTCAAGGTGATTCTTCATGTCTGTTTCATTCGCATGGCGGGCGCCCCAGATCATGCGCGTCTTGCCGTCCGGCGCGTCCGACAGATCGACATAGCCGGTCATGAAATGTTTTTCGGCAGGGATGAAGCCTTCCGTATAGGCGTCGGTGAAGACGAGGCGCGTCATCGCTTCGATGTCTAAAAACGCACCCCTGTTTTCGAACCTTTCGCCATTCGGTCCTGCAAACACCGTGTTGAAGCGACCGCCGCAGCGCACGTCGAGATCGGCTTCAGGAACGCGCCACGGTTTCGGGCAGTACCATTGCTTAAGTAATTCCGCTTCCGTCCAGCAGCGCCAGACAGCGCCGCGCGGCGCATTGATCGTAACGTCGAGCGTCAATTCCTTTGATGCGGATTCTCCAGCATGGTGAACAATCATGGCTTGCGGGCTTCCCTGCCCTCTCGTTTAAACAGAAGTTCAACATGGCGTTTCAGGTGGTTGATGCAGTCGATGGCGACGCCCGGATCGTTCTTCGCCTTGGCGAGAATGAACGCACCCTGGATCGTCGCCTGCGTATAAAGCGCGAGGCTTTTTGGCGTTACGCCCTTGTCGCCGTATTTCTTGATTGCCGCCGCAATGTCCGCTTCAAGCGTTTGCGCGTGGCCGGCGATGGAGCGCCAGCAGGCGTCGCGAATGCCGTCCGAGACGCCATAAGCCTCCTGAACCATGGTGCCGACCAGACAGGTGAAATCGGGAATCTCCCCGCTCACCAGCTCTTTGCGGAATTCTATGTAGGCGAGGATGCGCTGAAGCGGATCGTCGTGGTGGTGATAGGGCGCAGTCTCGAAAAGCGCGCCTGTCGTTTCCGACCAGTGATCGGCGGCGGCGACGCCGAGCGCCTCCTTGGATTTGAAATGGTGGAAGAAAGCTCCCTTGGTGACCCCCGCCGCAGCGCAAAGCTCATCCACTGAGGTCGCGCAGTACCCCTTGGCGCGGATTTCATCCAGCGCGACGTCGAGCAATCTGGTTCGGGCGGTCATTCTCATAGCTGCATAAATACCGACCAGTTGGTATGTTGTCAATACGACTTGTCTTCGCTTCGTGGCGCGCATCAATTTGCAATGGTGTTGGGACTAACGCGGCTGGGTCCCGGCGGTGGCGCGACGACAAGTCGGCGGCCGAGCAGGCGCCGCCGCCTGATGTTGGCGTTAGACGTCCGTAACGACCAGTTTCGAGCCGTCGACGCGGGTGATTTCGACCTCCGCGCCGGCGAGAAAATTCTCGCCGCTGGCGCTTTCGGCAAGCCACTGGCTGTCGCCGTAACGGACTTTTCCGCGCCCGGATGAGAAATCAGCCTCGACCATGACGCGTTTGCCGATCTTCTGCTCGCCGCGCTCATTAAGCGACAAATGATCCTTACGGCTCTTTTGCAGCCAGGGCTTGACCTTTGGTGTCGCAAACACCGTCAACAATACGGTAATCGTAGCGAAAATGATGAGTTGCAGACGCCATTCCCCGGCAAGCATCGACATGTCGGCGACGCCGACCACCGCCGCCGCGGCGGCGGGCCAGAGAAAATAGGTGGTGCCGGTCGAAATCTCGACGATCAGCAGCGCGACCGCCAGTACGAACCAGGTCCAGAACGGCATTGTCTCCAGAAACTCAGCCATCATCATCTCCCTAGCGCGCCGGCGGAACCGACGCGCCGCCATCACGGCCTTTTTCCAGCGCATCGCGCGCCAGCGCGCCGACACCAGCGATCGACCCCACCAGCGCCGACATTTCCGCCGGCACGATAACCGTCCTTTGTTGCGGCGAAATCGCCAGCTTTTCGAATGCTGCAACATATTTCTGCGCAACAAAATAGTTGATTGCGTTTACATCGCCTTTTGCGATCGCTTCTGACACCATGGCGGTCGCTTTCGCCTCGGCTTCCGCCTCGCGTTCACGGGCTTCAGCGTCGCGGAAAGCGGCCTCGCGGCGGCCTTCCGCTTCCAGGATGGCAGCCTGTTTTTCACCTTCTGCGCGAAGAATCGCCGACTGTTTTTCGCCTTCCGCCTGTAAAATCTCGGCGCGCTTCAACCGTTCCGCCTTCATCTGGCGGGCCATTGCTTCGGTAATGTCGGCCGGCGGCGACAGATCCTTGATCTCGACGCGCGTCACCTTGATCCCCCAAGGATGGGTGGCGGCGTCAATGACGGTGAGAAGCCGGTCATTGATGTCATCGCGCTTCGACAGCACTTCATCGAGATCAAGCGAACCAATCACCGTTCTGATATTCGTCATGGCGAGATTGCCGATGGCGCTGTTGAGGTTCGAGACTTCATAAGCGGCGGACGCCGCATCCATGATCTGGATGAAAGCGACCGCATCGGTCGTCACCATCGCGTTGTCGCGGGTAATGACTTCCTGCGCCGGGATGTCGAGCACCTGTTCCATCACATTGAGTTTGCGGCCGACGCGATCAACGAAGGGCGTCAGCAAATGCAGCCCAGGCTTGATTGTCTTCACATAGCGGCCGAAGCGCTCGACGGTGAACTGATAGCCTTGCGGCACGATCTTGACCGTCGACCACAGGATGAAAATCGACAGCGCGACGAGCGCAATCGAGAACAGCCCAAAAGCTTGCATCAAAACTTCTCCCTAAGCATTTGACTTCATTAACATCAGCACGGGAAATCGCCAGCGCCAGATCTTGAAAATCCGATTTTCCTGCCAGGTCCGAGGCCGCTGTCGATTCAACCATCCGGCGAATCTGACCCGAAACGCGCCGAAATCTGCCGAATTCCCCTACCGCGCCGGTCAATCAGCGGTTAACCTACGGCTCATGGGTCGTCGGGGATTTGGGCGTTGGGTTGGTGCGGCGGCCGCCGGTTTGGCGGCTTTCGCATTTGCGTGCGCGGCGTCGGCCGACGGCGCGGCGGC
>JBGSVH010000189.1:0-5419 GCA_041753055.1 Parvularculaceae bacterium | reverse complement strand
CGGGGCGCGAGACCGCTAGGCGGCTGCCGGCGGGCCGCGGCCGGCGGCTCCCGGATCTCTCGATCGGACTTGCCGTCATCGCCGTCATTTGCGTCCTGTCGGCGGCGTCGCTGCCGTGGAATTATACGACGCCAAAACAGGACTTTACCGGCGCCATGGCGTATCTCGACCGGACCGCGCCGGCGGGGGAGCCGATCTATGTCGTCGGCTATACCGCGATGGTCGCCTTTGACGATTATCACCAGCGGCAATGGCCGGTACTTGAAACCGCCGATGCGTTCGACGCCGTCAACGGACCGTTCTGGGTGGCATACACGTTTCGCGACTATATCGAACGCGGCGCCCCGGACATGTGGCGTGCGATCACCGGTCGCTGCGCCGATGCGGCGGCATTTCCCGGAACGCTCGCTGGCGGAGACGTCTATGTGATGCAATGCCGGGGCTCTGACTGACAGCGCCGGAAATGCTGGCTTGCCCGGCTTTGGGCGCGCGGTTAGTGATGGTCAGAGCTTTGATGCCGGGCATGCCTCATGAACACGGCGACCCAGAATCCCGCCAAGGACCGGATTGCGCGGACCCGCGTTCGGCAAGCGGTTCCGGCCGATATCGATGCGATTGATCGCATCGAGCGCCGCTCTTTCGCCAAGGACCGGTTTCCCCGCCGCAATCTCCGCCGCGTCCTCAAAAGTCCGGCGGCCGTGTTCCTGATCGCCGAGGACAGCGGCGCGCCCGCCGGTTACGTTATGTTACTCTTTCGCAAGGGGACTTCCGTCGCGCGGCTCTATTCGATCGCCGTCGACCCGGACTTTCGCGGGCTGGGCGTTGCCGAACGGCTGCTGGCGGAAGCGGCGCAAAAGGCGGCGGCGCGCGGCGCCAACCGGCTGAGGCTGGAATTTCGTCCTTCCAACCAGGCGGCGCAGCGGCTATATGAGCGCGCCGGGTTCATGCTGCTCGAGCGCAAACCGGGATACTATGACGACGGCGAGGACGCGATCCGCATGGAGCTGACCCTCACGCCGCAGACGACGGGCGACAGGAGAGCCCAACCATGAGCGCCACCAATGAGTGATTGGCTCATTCTGGTCGAATACACATCCGACCTCGCGCAGCACGAAACGCCGCACAAGGTAATGCGGATCAGGGATTACCTGACAACGCCCAATCTTTTTACCGGGCGCCGCCCGAGCATCATTAATCTCGCGCGCAGCTATTCCTATCAAAGCGAGGGTTATTATGCTTCGCTCCTTGCCGAGGCGCGCCGCCACCGGGTTGCGCCGACCGTGCAGGCGATGGTCGAGCTCGGCCAGAAATCGCTTTACGCGCACGCGGTTCCAGAACTTGAAGCGGCGATCCAGAAGGATATCGAAAACGGCGCCGCGCCGGCCGACAAATTGCTGGTCGCCTTTACGACGACGCAGCCGCGCGGTTTTGAACGCTTCGCCAAGCTTCTTTTTGACTGGTTCCGCGCGCCGGTGATCGAGGTTGAAATTGCTGGCGGCGTCAAACCGAAAATCCAGGCGCTGCGCATTGTCTCGCCGCACAAGTTGAAGGGCGAAGAACGCCGCTTTTTCCTTGCCGCGCTTGACCAACATACGAGCCGCCGCTGGACCGCGCCGAAAACAAAGACTGCAGCGAAATGGTCGCTCGCGGTGCTGATCGATCCGAAGGAAGATGAAGGGCCGTCCTCGCCGGCCTCAATCAAGCGGCTTGCCGCCGTCGCCAACAAGATGGGCGTCGAGGTCGAGCCGATTTATCCCAATGAGCTCGCCTCGCTTGCCGAATTCGACGCGCTCTTCATCCGCGCGACGACCGCCATCGACAATTTCACCTATCGCTTCGCCCGCCGCGCCGAACAGGAAGGCATGCCCGTCATCGACGACACCGAATCGATGATCCGCTGCACCAACAAGGTTTATCTGAAAGAGCTGCTCGACAACGCGCGCATCCCGGCGCCGAAGACCGAGATCGTCGACGACAAGGCAAATTTCGCCGATGTGATGCAGCGCCTCGGCTCGCCGGTGGTGCTGAAAGCGCCCGACGGGTCGTTCTCGCGATCGGTGCACAAGGTTGCAACGCTTGAAGAGTTTCAGGCGACTGCAAAGAAACTCTTCGCCGACACCGCGCTCATCCTCGCGCAGGAATATATGCCGACGCAGTTTGACTGGCGCGTCGGCGTGCTTGGCGGCGAACCGCTTTATGCGTGCCGCTACAAAATGGCCAAGGGGCACTGGCAGATCGCCAAGCATCAGGAAGGTGGCGGCGTTTCCTTCGGCGGCACCGATACAATCCCGATTGAAAAGGCGCCCAAAACCGTCATCGACATCGCGGTCAAATGCGCGCGCCTGATCGGCGACGGTCTTTATGGGATCGATCTCAAGGAAAACGAGAACGGCGTATTCGTCATCGAGATCAACGACAACCCCAATCTCGACCACGACTATGAAGGCGAGGTTCTGAAAGACGAGCTGTGGCGCCGCCTCATCAACTGGTACGCCGAACGGCTGGAAAAACGCATGGGCGGGTCCGCCGTCGCAACGACTGCGGCGGCGCCATCGACGCCGCCTTTGCTGGCGAAAGCAAGCGGCGCATAGCGCCTTTTGGCGGCTGATCGACAAGCGCTCTGCCAGATGCGACCTTCGATGCCCGAATCAATCGGCGCGGAGGGCGGACATGATCAATCGCAGGGGATTTTTTGGCGGGGCAAGCGCGGCTGGCGTTATCGCTTTGGCGGGCGGCGCAGCAAAAGCCGAAGCCAGCGCGAAAGCAAGCCTTGCGGTGCGCAATGCGACAATCTACACGAGCGACGCCGCGCGGCCAAAGGCGCAGTCCATAGCGATGGCGGGCAGCCGTATCCTTGCCGTTGGCGCCGACAGCGATATCGACGGCCTCGTCGGCCCGCAGACGCAAATCATCGACGGGCGAGGGTCTTTCGTTTTTCCAGGCTTTATCGATGCGCATTCGCATCCTGCATCGATCCAGGAAGTTTACGGCGTCATCGTCGGCTTCAAGACCATCGCCGAAATCAAAACCGCGATGCGCGGCAAGGCGAATGACACGCCGCCGGGCGTCTGGGTCGAGGGCTTCATGTATGACGACAAGAAGCTTGAAGACGGGCGGTCGATTTCACGCGCCGATCTCGATGAAGCGGTTCCCGATCATCCGGCGATTGTCCATCATCGCGGCGGCCACACGGCTGTCGTCAACTCAAAAGCGCTGGCGCTCGCTGGCGTCACCGACGCAACGCCCGATCCCGAAGGCGGCGCATTCTATCGTGACAATGGCGTGATGAACGGGCGCGTCGCCGAGAAAGCCGCATTCATCTTCGACACGATTGGCGAGCGCACCAAGGTGACCCGCGCCATGCAGCAGGAGGGCGTCAAACGCATTTCAAGGCGCATGGCGGAAGCTGGCGTCACCTCCGTCACCAACGCATGGGGCGCGCTCGAAGAAATTGTCGCCTATCAGGATGCGCGCGCGGCGGGCGAAATGCTGTTCCGATTGTGTTTCATGCCGGGCGGCGATTCGCCTGTATACCCCGCCTTGAAAGCCGCGGGCCTTCGCACCGGCTTTGGCGATGAATGGATCCGGATCGGCGCGGTCAAATACGCCGTCGACGGGTCGGCGTCCGAGCGCACGATGCGGATGTCGACGCCCTATCAGGGAAGACCCGACGATTTCGGCATCCTCACCATGAACAAGGACGAAGTTTACGCTGCGGTCAACGACGCGCGCAACGCTAATTTCCAGATCGGCCTTCACGCCAATGGCGACATCGCCATCGCAATGGTGCTCGACGCTTTTGAAAAAGTGCTGAAGGAAAAGCCCCTGGCCGATCCGCGCTATCGCATCGAACACTGCACGCTGGTTAATGAAAAGCTGCTGAAGCGGATCAAGAAGACCGGCGCGATCCCGACGCCGTTTTACACCTATGCGCATTATCATGGCGACAAATGGGGCGAGTATGGCGAGGCGAAACTGGAACACATGTTCGCGCATCGCTCGTTCCTCGATCACGGGATCAAAGTCGCGCCGGCGTCCGATTATCCGCCGGGTCCGTTCGAACCGCTGATGGCGATCCAGTCGATGGCGACGCGCAAGGATCTCAGCGGCAAGGTCTGGGGGCCGTCGCAAAAGATTTCCGTCGCCGAGGCAGTCGAGATCTGCACCATGAACGGCGCCTATGCGTCGTTTGAAGAAAACCTCAAAGGCTCGATCACGTCCGGCAAGCTCGCCGACTTTGTCATGCTGGCGCGCGACCCATTCACGGAAGCGCCGGACACGATCAAGACAATTCCGGTGGTGCGGACGGTTCTCGGCGGCAAGACGGTATACGAAAGCTGATTCAGTCGGCCGGAACGCGCGGATTAGTGGCGATGGGATTCGCGCTCGCATGAATGAGCATTGACGCCATTTCAATCGGCGACAATCCGCCGGAACGCTTCAACGTCATCTTCTGCAATGAGCGGCCGTTCATTCCGGGCTGCGTCATAAGGTGCGTCCAATCGGTACAAAGGCCTAAAACCCGGAAAATGGGCCAAGATCTGCGGCAGGCAGGACGCGGCAAACCGCACGCCGCAAGTTCGTGGAAGCGGTTGATCGCGCCAAAAAACGACGTTTCGCCGAATGATCACTGGCGGCGTTTGGACGGCGTTTCAGATTTATGTTAGGCGGCGTTGATGGGGACGATGCTGTCATTTGCCGCCGCGATCAACGCAGCGCTGCTCGCAGCCGCTCTCGGCGCGCAGTCCATTCGCAGAAAGGCGAAGGCCGGGATTTTCGCAGCGCTCTTTCTCGCCACCGCCGCCGCCGCCGTCATGCTGATCGCCGCTGATCATGGCGGGTCTGTCATTGCGCCGGATTTGTCCGCGCTCCTTGAAGCATCCTTGACCTTCATTGCCGGGCCGCTGTTTCTTCTTTTTGCGGCGGAGAGCCTTGGCGTCCGCATCGATATGCGCATCCTCGGCGCTGCTCTCGCCGCCATCGCGGTCGCGTCGGCGGCGGGGCTTCAACACATCTCCGCAACCTTGTTGGCCGACCGCATGGTCTTCGCGCAGATGGCGTTCACGGCCGTTGCCGCGCTTCTGGCAGCGAAGGCGGGGAGCGTGATGAAGGGCAGGGCGGCGCGAAGCCGCAATTTCGTGATCGCTGCGGTTGCAGGACTTTGCGTCCTTCACACTGCCCAATTGTTACGGACATTCTGGCCCGACCATGCGGTCATGCGGAATATTGTTCCAGCCGTCGGTTCGCTCGGGTTGTTTGCCTTGTCGGCGGCGGTTTTTTTTGGCGGCCGCCTCGGATTCCTTGCGGTCCTGACCGATCCCCCGCCGGTCGCCACTGAAGCGATGCGTGCGCTTGTCTCCCGCGTGGAGGCCGCGCTGGCCGCCGGGCTGCTCAAAAAAGCGGAGTCAACCGCCGCCGA
>JBGSVH010000188.1:0-7555 GCA_041753055.1 Parvularculaceae bacterium | reverse complement strand
CAGATCGACGCCATGGAAAATGCGGCGTCATGAAACATCAAGATGACTCCAGCAAGGATCAGCGCGAATTCGGCGCCTGCGCGCCGCCAGACCGCGCGGCCAGCCGCCGGCCGCGCGGTGGCGGTCATCAAAGTCGCCTGCATATTAACCATCGGACTTCCCTCAGCGGATCGAAGGCGTCGCCTCCGGTCCGTCATGCAAGGCGCAGTCCGTTTCTGGCGTGATTACCGGGCGGCGTCCTGAAGCGCGAAGCAATTCAGTTTTGCCGCGCGAATGCGCTCGCAGGTTGCGGTTGCGGATGCTTCGTTCAGTTCGACAAAGCGCGCGCGATAAAGCGTTGCGCCGTCGCCCTTGGGCATCGGCTCGACAGCGCGGGCGCGATCGGCAAGTCCGGCGGCGATCGCTGCTGCTTCCAGCTCCTGCTGCGCCATCGACTTTGAGGAATAAGCGCCGATCTGCACGCTCCAGCGGCTGAGATCGTCGAAATCCCCTTCGCCGAGCATGTCGTTCGCCGGCGTCAGCGCCGACAGGCGGAAGCGTTCATATTCGTTGAAATCGTCGCTGTTGGTGGCGGCGATGAGCGCGCCAAGCTGATCGTCGTGGGCGTTGTTCGTTGATCCGATCGGCCCGAATGACGCCGCTGCAATCGTCAGTTCCTTGCGTAGCGCGTCGTTATCGCCAATGGTCGGAACGGCAGTGTTCATCGCGTTCAGCGCATTCTGGCGCTCAAGCGCGGCAAGCAGCGTCGGCTTCAGATACGGAACCGGGGTTTCGCGATGGAGCGCCGCAATAAGGGCCGGTTTTTTGGCCACGTCGGCAAAGGCGGTCGTCAGAATATCCTTCATGTGCGAGTCGCGGGTTCTGACCGAACGGCCGCCAAGGACGACGCCGATGAGACGCGTGCCGTCGCGCTGCGCCGTGGTGACAAGGTTAAAGCCCGACCGCTGCGTGTAACCGGTTTTCAGCCCGTCGGCACCTTCAAAGGTTTTGACGAGGGCGTTGTGGGTCAGATAGGTCCGACCGTTCCAGGCGAAGTCCTGGGTGTTGAAGTAGGGAAAATAGGCCGGGTGATCCTGGATCAGGCGCTGGCCGAGGGTCGCAAGGTCGCGCGCCGTCGTCGTCTGGGTCGAATTCGGAAGCCCGGACGCATTCTTGAAGGTCGTATTGCGCATGCCGAGCTCGCGGGCCCTGGCGGTCATCGCCTGGGCGAACTTCCACTCGGAGCCTGAAATGCCTTCGGCAACGACAACGGCGACATCGTTAGCCGATTTGACAACAAGGGCCTTGATGGCGGTTTCGACGTCGATTTTCGTTCCGGCGATCAGCCCAAGCTTTGACGGCGGCTGGCCGGCGGCCTGGGCGGAAACCATAAGGTCGCTGTCGAGCGAGAGGCGGCCAGCCTCAAGCTCGTCGAACAGCATATAAAGCGTCATCATCTTGGTGAGGGACGCAGGGTAGCGCTTGGCGTCCGGATACCGCTCGAACAGCACGTCGCCGGAATCAGCATGGATGACGAGGGCCGCGTATTTGGGCGCGCCACCGCTGCCCTTCTTTTTGGCCGCCAAAGCTTCGCCCGGCACGCTGAGCGCCATGGCCACAGCCAACACAACAGTTAATACGCCACGCAAACTTACCGCCATTACCGAAGCCTCGCCAAACCGAGGGCGCTTAGCAACAAAAAATTGAGAGCCGCCGCCAAGATTTTCGCCCGATCGCACCCATTTCGCACACACGCTTGCCTCAACCCATCTCAGCAAAGCGTGTGCCGCCCCCGACAAGTCCCAGTTCCGGCGGAACCCGCATCGTCGCTGTCCTCAGTAAACAAGTGGTTAAAGTTAAAATGCGTTTAATTGTTGAATTCGCCTATTTGGTGTTGTTGCAGCGCACAATTTCCTCTTGACGAAGGGGTGCGCACCACCTATGTTGCAGTGCACAACGACTGGCGAGTGCCGGGTCGTGAATGATTTTGCCAACAAGGGAGACCATCATGTCAGCCGAGAAAAAAGCCGAGAACGCCGCCACCGAAGCCTTTGAGAGCATGGCCGCTTTCAGCCCGGAAGTCTTCAAGGACGGGTACGAGAAATTTGCCAAGAGCATGACTTCATGGGCCGATTTCCAGAAAGGCTCGCTCGAAGCGTTCATGTCGGCGGCCGGCGTCGTCGCCAAGGGCTTTGAAAAAGCCACGACCACCCAGGTCGGTTTCGTGAAAGAACAGTTCGAAGAAGGCGTTGCGACCGCCAAAGCCGCGGCGGCGTCCAAGAGCGTTCAGGAAGCGATCGAGCTCCAGAACGAATTCGTCCGCACGGCGTTCGAGAAAAACCTCGGCCATGCAACCAAGCTCGCCGACCACTGGACCGGCGTCGCCAAGGAAGCAGCCGACCCGTTGTCGAAGCGCTATGGCGAGTTCGTTGAGCTGGTTCAGAACCACCGCAGCTAACTGATTTCCGTCCCAGGACTGGAAAAACAGTTAACGCGTCTTGAATTTTGCGCCCGGATGGCTCCGCCATTCGGGCGCTGCGCGTTTCAAGAATGCGTGTGGGCCTGCGCATTTTCCGCCGGGTCTTTCAATTTCCTTCTTTTCAACCACATTCCGCTACATACTTAATGCAACGCCGGACGGATTCGGACCGCTGGTGCGTGAGAACTGGTTACGATCAATGGCGAATGAGGACGACAACAATCAGGGACCGGGCTTTGGCGTCGGCGTCGTCACCAAGACAGCGCCCAAGACCAAGCGGCCGTCGCTCTACAAGGTCCTGCTCCTCAATGACGACTACACGCCGCAGGAGTTCGTGGTGTGGCTGCTTCAGGCCGTCTTCAACAAGGGCCCCGAGGATTCGATCCGCATCATGCTGCATGTTCACCAGAACGGCGTCGGCGTCTGCGGCGTTTACACATACGAGGTCGCAGAGACGAAAGTGGCTCAGGTGATGGAGATTGCTCGCCGTAATCAGCATCCCCTACAGTGCACGATGGAAAGGGAATAGGTTGGCGTCGTTCAGCAGGAATCTCGAAGAGTCATTAAACCGCGCGATCGCCATCGCGACCGAGCGCAGCCACGAACTGGCGACACTGGAGCATTTGCTCCTGGCGCTGACGACCGATCAGGACGCCGCCGCGGTCATGCGCGCCTGCAATGTCGATCTCGAAACCCTGCGCCGCAATCTCTATGAATTCATCGAGAACGATCTTTCGAACCTCAAGACCGAGGGCGAAGATCAGGCAAAGCCGACCGCCAGTTTCCAGCGCGTCATCCAGCGCGCTGTCATCCACGTTCAATCGTCGGGGCGCGAAGAGGTCACCGGCGCCAATGTGCTGGTGGCGCTGTTCGCCGAGCGGGAATCGAACGCGGCGCATTTCCTTCAACAACAGGACATGACGCGCTTCGACGCCGTCAATTACATCTCGCACGGGCTCGCCAAACGGCCCGGCGAAGCTCAACCCAAGGCCCCGCGCGGTGCGACGGAAGAAAGCGACCCGCATGGCGGCAAGAATGAAAGCGCGCTCGGCGCCTATTGCGTCGATCTCAATGAGAAGGCGCGCAAGGGCAAAATCGACCCGCTGATCGGCAGAGGCGCCGAGGTCGAGCGCTCGATCCAGGTTTTGTGCCGCCGCCGCAAAAACAATCCGCTGCTGGTCGGCGATCCAGGCGTTGGCAAGACGGCGATCGCCGAAGGTCTGGCGCGCAAGATTGTCGACGGCGAAGTGCCGGAAGTTCTCGAAAATTCGACGATCTTTGCGCTCGACATGGGCGCGCTTCTGGCCGGCACCCGCTATCGCGGCGATTTCGAGGAACGAATCAAATCGGTTCTGAAAGAACTCGAAGACCATGAGGACGCAATTCTCTTCATCGACGAAATTCACACGGTCATCGGCGCTGGTGCGACCTCGGGCGGCGCGATGGATGCGTCGAACCTCCTGAAGCCGGCGCTGCAGTCGGGCAATCTCCGCTGCATGGGGTCGACGACCTACAAGGAATACCGCCAGCATTTTGAAAAAGACCGCGCACTGGCGCGCCGTTTCCAGAAAATCGACGTCACCGAGCCGACGCTCGACGATACAGTGAAAATCCTGATGGGGCTGAAGCCCTATTTCGAAGAGCATCACCATGTTCAGTATACGCCCGAAGCGATCAAGGCGGCGGCTGACCTGTCGTCGAAATACATGACCGACCGCAAATTGCCCGACAAGGCGATTGACGTCATTGACGAAGCGGGCGCGCGGCAGATGCTGTTCCCGCCTGACAAGCGCAAAAAGATCATTGAGGAAGAGGACATCGAGGAAATCGTCGCCAAGATGGCGCGCATTCCGCCGAAATCCGTGTCGAAGAGCGACACTGAACGTCTGCGGACGCTGGGCGCAGATCTCCGCCGCGTCGTTTTCGGTCAGGATCAGGCGATCGAACAGCTTGCTGCGGCGATCAAACTGTCGCGCGCCGGGCTGCGCGAGCCGAACAAGCCGATCGGCAGCTATCTCTTTTCCGGCCCGACTGGCGTCGGCAAAACCGAAGTCGCCAAACAACTGGCGCTGATTCTCGGCGTTGAGCTCATTCGCTTTGACATGTCGGAATATATGGAGCGGCATACGGTATCGCGCCTCATCGGCGCGCCGCCGGGTTATGTCGGCTTTGATCAGGGCGGCCTGTTGACCGATGCGATCGACCAGCATCCGCACGCGGTGCTCCTGCTCGATGAAATCGAAAAGGCGCATCCGGAGATTTTCAACATCCTGCTGCAGGTGATGGACAACGGAACCCTGACCGACACCAATGGCAAGAAAATCGATTTCCGCAACGTCGTCATCATCATGACGACAAACGCGGGCGCGTCCGACGCCTCGCGTTTCGCCATCGGTTTTGCCGGCGGCAAGAAACACGACGAAACCGAAGCGGCGATCAAGCGCATGTTTGCGCCGGAATTCCGCAATCGTCTCGATGCGACAGTCGCCTTTGGCGGCCTGACCCCTGAGATCATCGACCGCATCGTAGAGAAGTTTATCCTGCAGCTTGAAGCGCAGCTCGCCGATCGCGGCGTTACTTTCGAGCTTGATCCCGAAGCGACGCGCTGGCTCGCCAAACGCGGCTTTGATGAGGAGATGGGCGCGCGCCCCCTCGGACGCATCATTCAGGAACACGTCAAGAAGCCGATCGCCGATGAAATCCTGTTCGGCCGGCTGAAGAATGGCGGCGTCGTTCGCGTCATGCCTGATCCGGAGGACGCGGAAAAACTCGCCTTTGAATTCATTCCGGACGAGACCAAGAAAGAAAGCACCGTACCGGCGCTGGTCGCTCCTTGATTTAATGCAGCAATAATCCGGCCGTCCTGGCGCGCTCAGATCCTGTCTCGGTCTGTGTTTCTTTCAAGGGGCGCTCTTGCGCGACCGGAGCAGGGGCCGAAAGGCTCGCGACTATTGCAGTTTGATCGACATAACCCTTAGCGGATGTAGCGCGGCATCTTCGCGCAATCTGCCCTCGTCGTCATAGGCGGGCCAGTTTGAGGTTGCGATGTAGTGGAACGCCGTTCCGGCAATGACGCCGTGCGTCGGCTCGTTCCACTCATCAAGCGCCTGTTGCAAGACCGTCAGGCCCATCGCGATTGCGCCGTCTTCGCTCAAATCGATCCGGACGATGCGCTGCGGTGATGTTCCATTCTGCACGCCAATCAGATCGCCGCGGTAAAGATAAAGGCCATCAATGCCGCCAAGATGCGCGCTCGTCGGATTGGCGATCGCGGTGACGGCTCCGGATTTCACGTCAACGACAAAGAGGCCGGTCAGATAGTCGGCAACGAACAGCCGGTGGTTTTTTTCATCGAGCGCCAATCCCTGCAGATTGGCGAATCGCGCATCTTGCGCAAAGACCTCCAGCGTTTCGCCCGCCGGGGCCAGGCGCAAGATCCGCGGCGTCAGCGAGTCGCTCGCGAAAATTACCCCTTTCCGGCCGACCTCAAGATCGCCGAGCAGCGCATCGCTCTGCGTCACCCGAATTTCGCGAACCGAAGCGCCGGATTTGCGATTGAACGCCATTACCGACGCGAATGCGGGATCCTTGCCAGCATTCTCATAAGCGAGCTGATTGTTGACGGCGGCCCAGATCAGTTTGCCGCGTGCCTCAAGGTCGAAGACGCCGCCTTGCGCCGTTGCGACCGTGCGCAACATGTGATTGTCGTCAATCGCCATCACGGCGCCGGTGTGGACCGAGCCGATCAGCGTTTTGCCCCTGGAGCCAATTGTTATCGCTTCGGGAAGCAGGCCGTCTTCGGCAATTTCAAAGACTGTATTTGCATTGCCAACGGGTTTTGCGTTTTCCGTCATCTGGTGTTCGATCGCCGCAAAAGCCGGGTCAGCGCGCATGCGGTCGAACGCCTCGCTTGGCGGCGTTTCAAGCACCAGCCCGCGATCGGCGACGTCTTTGGCAAGCGTAATCGCCTCGTCCATCCGACCTGTTAGAATGCGCGCCAGCACGCGGTTGCGGGTCAGATACAGCGAATAGGGGCGCAGCACTTGCGCTTCGTCGAGCCGCGCGCCCGCCGTGGCGAAGTCATCGGACGCGAACGCCGCCTGCGCTTCCTGCATGATGTCGTTATAGGGGCGCGCCATAGCGGGCGCAGCGAGCGTGACTGCGGCAAGTACGGCGCGCGCAATTTTTTTCATGAACTCCTCGAAATGACATTGGAAAGGCACCGCTGGATCGCCAGCGTCCACAATCTCAATCGATGGCGGCCCGTATTGTTTCCGCCAGCGCTGCAAGCCGCTCCATATCCGCTTTCTCGCCGGCATGGCGTTTAAGCGGAGCGCCCTCCGACACCGGAACAATGTGAAAGTGCAGGTGAAAGACGGTCTGGCCCGCCGGCGCGCCGTTGAACTGCATGATGCGCACGCCATCCGGCGCGAGCGCCTTGACGACGCCCTTTGCCACGCGCTGCACGCGCGCGATCAAAACGCCAAGATCGTCAGCATCCGCGTTAAGGAGATTGGTCGCCCCTGTTTTCTTCGGAATGACCAGCGTGTGGCCGTCGCTTTGCGGAAAGATGTCCATGAATGCGATGGCCACATCATCTTCGAAGACCTTGATGGCGGGCATGTCGCCGCGAACGATCCTGGCGAAAATATTGTCGGCGTCATAAGGCGTATCAAGCGACATTGCCCTGTCCTCTATACGTCGGTCAGCGGCTGGTCGTTCCAGATCATCTTCACGATGCGCCACCCGCTGGCGCCGTGTCTGGCGACGATCAAATAATTGCCGGCCTGCACAATCGACTGGTTTTCATAGGTAAAGCTCAGCGTATAGCGGCCCGAAACGACGCCAAGGTCGCCCGACTGGTCGACCGCCCCGATGTCATGTTGGAAATGGGTGACAATGGTCGGCGAAGCGCCGTCGGGAAACCAGAATTTCTTGAGATTGCCAATACCGTTTTCCGGAATGAGGCCGCCGCCCGGCATGATCACCGCATCGCGGTCGAAGAGCGCAAGCACCTGTTTTTCCTGCGCCGCGGCATCATCGTTCAGCCACGCCTCGACATAGGAGGCGTCGAGCGCGCGCAGCGAGGCGTCGTCC
>JBGSVH010000187.1:0-12749 GCA_041753055.1 Parvularculaceae bacterium | reverse complement strand
GAAGGCGCGCCGCTTCTCGTCGTAGGCGACACACTGGAAGGATTGCGCGATCTTGCTCGCGCCGCGCGCATGCGCAATTTCGGCAAGCGCATCGCCGTTACCGGCAGCGTCGGCAAGACTTCGACAAAGGAAATGTTGCGCGCCGCGTTCTCAAAAATCGGGCGCGTGCACGCATCCGACAAGAGTTTCAACAATCACTGGGGCGTGCCATTGACGCTCGCACGAATGCCGATCGACGCCGATTTCGGCATTTTCGAAATCGGCATGAACCACGCCGGCGAAATAACGCCTCTGACCCGCCTTGTCGCGCCGCATGTTGCGATCATCACGACAATTGGCGAAGCGCATATCGAATTCCTCGGCTCGCGTGAAAACATCGCGAAGGCGAAGGCGGAAATTTTTCTTGGCGTCTCCAGGAATGGCGCGGCGGTCTTGCCGATCGACAATGACTTCTATCAACTGCTCCGCAAGCTTGCCGGCAAGGCGAGCGTCGCCCGCGTCATCAGCTTTGGCGAAAGCAAGGACGCTGACATACGTCTTGCCAATTATCGCAGCGACGGCGCCGGTGCGGAGATTCGCGCAGCAGTATTTGGCGAACCGCTGGAATTTTCGCTTGCTGCGCCGGGCCGTCACCAGGCGATGAATGCGCTCGCAATGATTGGCGCCGCCTGCGCGACCGGGGTTTCGCCAGCGAAGGCAGCGGCCGGCCTTAAGGGACTCGGCGCTGCGGCCGGACGTGGCGCGCAAACGCGGGTGCGCCTCAAATCCGGCGCGGAAGTCATCATTCTCGATGAGAGCTACAACGCCAATCCGACCTCGATGGCCGCTGCGCTGGCGCTTTTGGGTCAGATGACGCTTAAGGGCGGCGGCCGCCGAATCGCGGTCCTCGGGCAGATGCTTGAACTTGGGCCCCAGGGCCCCGCACTCCACGCCGGACTTGCCGAACCGTTAGTTGCCGCGGGCGTTGACGCGCTCTATGTCGCCGGCGCTCTGATGGACCATTTATGGGAGAAGACGCCCGAGGCGATGCGAGCTGGCCGCGCGGCGGACGCAGATGCGTTGGCCCCAGGGCTCCTCAGCGCGCTAAGAGACGGCGACATTGTCATGGTCAAAGGATCGAACGCCTCTAAGGTGAGTAAAATCGTCGCCGCCATCAAGGCGGCGGGCGACGCCCTTTGACCGAAATAAGAAGAACAAGATTGCGATGCTCTATTACCTGACAAATTTTTCCGACCAGTTCGCACTTTTCAATGTGTTCCGATATCTTTCCTTCCGGGCCGGCGGCGCGATCATGACAGCGCTGCTGATCGCCTTCATGGTTGGTCCCCGACTCATTCGCTGGATGCGCAGGAAACAGGGCAAAGGCCAGCCGATCCGTCAGGACGGACCGCAAAGCCACATTATCTCCAAAGCGGGGACGCCGACGATGGGCGGCGTTCTCATCTTGATGTCGATGACGGTTGCGGTGCTTCTGTGGGCGCGCCTCGACAATCCCTATGTTTGGATCGTGATGGGCGTGACCTTGACCTATGGGGCGCTCGGCTTCTGGGACGATTATCTGAAAGTGACGAAACAGACGGCGTCCGGCGTCGTCGGCTCGATGAAGCTCCTCATTCAATTCGCTGTCGCGCTCGCGGCCGGCGTCTTTTGCGTCATCGCGCTCGCCGTCGCACCCGATGCGGCGCCAGGCATTGAAACCTCTGTCGCGGTTCCGTTCGTACCGTTGCAGTTTTTCAAGGGCTGGTTCGGCGAGGGCGCGATCGGCGTGCCAATCGGATGGCTGATGGTGCCGTTTGCGGCGTTTGTGATTGTCGGCGCCTCCAACACCGTCAACCTGACCGACGGGCTCGACGGCCTTGCGACAGTGCCGGTGATGATCGCCGCGGGAACCTATGGTCTCATTGTCTACCTCGTCGGCCGGTTCGACTATTCGACCTATCTCGGCATCCCTTACGTGCCGGGCGTCGGCGAGCTCGCGATCATTTGCGGTGCGATTATCGGCGGCGGCCTTGGGTTCTTGTGGTTCAACGCGCCGCCTGCAGCGATTTTCATGGGCGACACCGGGTCGCTGGCGCTCGGCGGCGCGCTCGGCGCCATCGCGGTTGCCGCAAAGCATGAGATCGTGCTGGCGATTGTCGGCGGCCTATTCGTTCTCGAAGGGCTTTCGGTGATGATCCAGATCGCGTCTTTCAAACTGACTGGCAAACGCGTCTTCAGAATGGCGCCAATCCACCATCATTTTGAACAGCTTGGGTGGAAGGAATCAACGATCGTCATCCGCTTCTGGATTATCGCTGTTATCCTCGCCCTGATCGGACTTTCAACACTAAAACTTCGTTAGGCGTATTGCGCATCCATGATCATCGTTCCGGGAATCGAAAAGAAAAAGATCGGCGTTTACGGGCTTGGCGCCACGGGACTGGCGACATGTGAGGCGCTTTGCGCGTCTGGCGCCGACGTCTATTGCTGGGACGATAGCGCCGAGGCGCAAAAGAAAACAGCCAACACGCGCTACGCCGCGGAGCACCCGAAAAACTGGCCATGGCAGGAACTGCGCTCGCTCGCTTTGAGCCCTGGCGTGCCGCTGACCCATCCGACGCCGCATCCGATTGTCAGAAAGGCGCATCAGTCCGGCGTTGAAGTCATTGGCGATATCGAATTTTTCGCCCGCGCCGTGAATGCGCTCGCGCCAAAGGAACGTCCGCGCATTGTCGCTATTACCGGATCGAACGGAAAATCGACAACGACGGCGCTGATCGGTCACGTCCTGAAGGAGTGCGGCAGGGACGCGCTCATCGGCGGCAATATCGGATTGCCGGTGTTGTCGCTGCCGGACCTTGAGAGTTACCGCACCTATGTGCTGGAACTCTCCTCGTTTCAGCTTGATCTCGCCAAGACCTTGCGCGCCAATACGGCGGTGCTGCTGAACCTGACGCCGGACCACATTGATCGGCATGGAAGCATGGAAGGATATGTCGCGGCGAAAATGCGGATTTTCCTCAATCAGACCAAGGACGATACGGCGATTATCGGCGTTGACGATGAATGGTCGCAAGGCGTTTGCGCAAAACGTCTGGCGAGCGGGCCCTCGCGCGTAACGCCAATTTCAGCCGAAGGGGCGCTTGGCCGCGGCGTCTTTGCGCTCAACGCCAGGCTTTATTTCAGTTTCCCGGAAAAGACGGGCGAAGCGGGCGATATTTCGCATGTCGCCGCGCTTCGCGGCCAACACAATTGGCAGAATGCGGCGGCGGCTGTTGCAGCCGCTGTCGCCGAAGGCGTCGCGCCAAACGTCGCCGTCAATGCAATGGACCGCTTCGCCGGCCTGCCGCACCGGATGGAAATCGTCGCCAAGAAAGACGGCGTTCTTTTCGTCAATGATTCAAAAGCGACCAACGCAGATGCGACGTCGCGGGCGCTTAAGTCCTATTCCGACATTTTCTGGATCGCTGGCGGCAAGGCGAAAGAGGGCGGCGTTGCGTCGCTCCGCCCGTTGATGGACCGCGTGCGCGGGGTCTATCTCATCGGCGACGCGGCGCGCGATTTTGAAGGCCAGCTTGCGGGCGCAGCACCGTGCGTTCAGTGCGGCGATCTGCCGACAGCGCTGGCGCGCGCCGCCCGCGACGCCGCGATGAGCGGAAGCGCGGAGCCGGTGGTGCTGTTGTCACCCGCTTGCGCGTCCTACGATCAATTCCGAAATTTCGAAGAACGCGGCGAAGTATTCCGAAAACTCGCAAACCAGCTTGAGAAGCTGAATGGAGAGGCGGCATGAGGGCGATCAGCCGGTTGGATGATTCACCCGCCGCTCGCTGGTGGTGGTCGGTTGATCATGTGTCCCTGTTCATTCTTGCGGCGCTGATGACGATCGGCGTCGTCCTGCTTTTTGCGGCGGGGCCAGGCGCGGCGGCGCGGCTCGGCATCAGCGACAGTTTTCATTTTCCGCTGCGGCAGGTGATTTTTTTATTGCCGGCGGTCGCCGTCATTCTTGGCGTTTCGATGCTGACGCCGTTGCAGGCGCGGCGGCTGGGCGCCTCGCTGTTCGCGATTGCCTTCGTTTTGTTGTTCGCCGCGCTGCTTTTTGCGCCGGAGATCAATGGCGCCAAGCGCTGGTTTCCGCTGGGGCCGTTGTCGTTTCAACCGTCAGAATTGTTAAAGCCTGGATTTGTCATCGTCGCCGCATGGATGTTGGCCGAGGGCGCGCGCCATCCGCGTTTTCCGGGCGCCGCGATTGCGACGGGTCTTTACGCCATCTGCGCCGGTCTTTTGGCGCTGCAACCTGATTACGGGCAAGCGGCGCTGCTGACCGCGGTCTGGATGGCGATGTTCTTTGTCTCCGGCGGCGCCATATTCTGGCTGATCATTGTCGCGGCGATTGCCCTTGCCGGATTTGCTGGCGGCTATTTCTTTTCGCCGCACCTCGCCCGCCGCATCGACGGATTTCTCAACCCGCAGGCGGGCGACAATTATCAGATTGACAAGGCGCTGGAAGCAATTGCGAATGGCGGCGTCGGGCCAAGAGCCGCCGACGCGGCGGCGATCAAACTGTCGCTGCCCGACGCTCACACTGATTTCATTTTTGCGGTTGCAGCCGAAGAATTCGGCCTGATTGTCTGTCTGATTATTCTTGGCCTCTTTGCTGCTTTCGTTATCCGCAGTTATGTCAAGGCGAGCGATCTCAAAAGCATTTTTGCGCAATGCGCCGTCGCTGGCCTTGCCGCGCTCATCGGCCTTCAGAGCTTTATCAATATCGGCGTCAATCTGCGCACGCTTCCGGCAAAGGGAATGACCTTGCCGTTCATTTCTTATGGCGGCTCATCGTTGATCGCCGCGTCGCTGACTGTCGGTCTCATTCTTGCGCTGACCCGGCGTCAAGGGCTGACGGCGCGGCGCAAGGACGTCATGCCGTGACCGCTGAACCTGAAAAACTGGTCGCGCTGGCGGCGGGCGGCACTGGAGGGCACTTGTTTCCCGCCGAAGCGCTGGCGCAGGAATTGAAACGCCGGGGCTGGCGTATACTCTTGGTGACCGACGCGCGTGGGGCAAAGTTCTCGACAAAATTTCCGGCCGATGAGCGCTTCATGATTTCCGCAGCAAGTCCGTCGATCGGCGGACCAGCGGCGAAGGCCGCCGCCGCAGTGTCGCTGGCGGGCGGTCTGTTGACGGCGCTTCGCGAATTTTCGAAACGGCGCATTGCCGCAGCTGTTGGTTTTGGCGGCTATCCGTCGTTCCCTGCGATGAAGGCGGCGAGCCTCCTCGGTATTCCCTACGGCGTTCACGAGCAGAACGGCGTGCTTGGCCGCGCCAATCGTATGGTGACAGCGGGAGCGGCTTTTGTTGCGCATGGATTTCCGGTGCTGGAACGAGCGCCGGAGAAGGTCCAGTCATCCTGTATTGAAGTTGGCAATCCGGTGCGAGACGCGGTGCGGTCGGCGGCCTCGGCGCCATTTCCGCCATACGACGACACGTCGCGAATATCGCTTCTTGTTTTTGGCGGCAGCCAGGGCGCTTCACTGTTTTCAAAAATCGTTCCAGCCGCGATTTCCGGATTGCCGCAACCCCTGCGGGCCCGGCTGTCGGTGACACAGCAAGCGCGTGATGTCGAAATCGACGAAGTGACAAAGGTTTATCGCAGCGCCGGCGTCGACGCTGAAATTGCGCCGTTCTTTGACGACATGCCGGCCCGCATCGCCAAGGCGCACCTTGTTGTGGCGCGCGCCGGCGCTTCGACGGTGACCGAACTTTCAACCATAGGGCGGCCGTCAATCCTTGTTCCCCTGGCGATTGCGATGGACGATCACCAGACCGGAAACGCCCGCGCGCTTTCCGACGCCGGCGCCGCTATCCGCATAAGCGAGGCGGAGTTCAACGCCGAAGCGCTTCGCGCGCGCCTCCACGATCTGATGACCGACGCGCCGCTCCTCCATCATATGGCAGCCGCCGCAAAGGGACGCGTCAAGGCAAACGCCGCCGCGAGCCTTGCCGATCTCGTCGAAAGAACCGCCGCGCAAAAAACCAGAGCCGCCGCATGAGTGAATCAGGGAACATCAAGGTTCGCCTGCCGTTCAATGTCGGCGTCATGCATTTCGTCGGCATTGGCGGCATTGGCATGTCCGGTATCGCCGAAGTGATGAAGAACCTCGGCTATGAGGTTCGCGGGTCGGATGTATCAGACAGCGCCAATGTCCAGCGCTTGCGCGACAAGGGCATTCCGATCGTCATCGGTCACGCCGCAAAGAATGTTGACGGCGCCGGCGCAGTTGTTGTCTCCACCGCGATCAGAAAAGACAATCCCGAAATTCTGGCGGCGCGCGCCCGTCATATTCCGGTCGTGCGCCGCGCCGATATGCTTGCTGAGCTGATGCGATTGAAATGGACGATTTCGGTTGCCGGCACGCACGGTAAAACGACGACGACAACCATGGTCGCGGCGCTCCTTGACGAAGCGGGCCTCGATCCGACTGTCATCAATGGCGGCGTCATCAACGCCTATGGCACCAACGCACGCATCGGCGAAGGTGACTGGATGGTGGTCGAGGCCGACGAATCCGACGGTTCGTTCCTGCGCCTTCCGACAACCGTCGCCGTTGTCACCAATATCGATCCAGAGCACCTCGAACATTGGGGCGGTTTTGACGCGCTGAAGGACGGCTTTGACCAGTTCATCGAGTCGACGCCGTTCTACGGATACGGCGTCGTGTGCCTCGATCATCCGGAAGTGCAGGCGCTGGTCGGCCGTGTCACTGATCGCCGCCTCATCACCTACGGAACCAACCCGCAGGCGGATGTGCGCGCTGAAAATATCTCCTTTGAAGGCGGCATGGCGCAGTTCGACATCGTCTTTAGAAGCAGGGGTAAAGCGGACAGCCGGATCGACCGCATCAAACTGCCGATGCCGGGTCTGCATAACGTACTGAATGGCGTCGCCGCGGCGATCGTCGCCCGCAAGGTCGGCGCTTCGGATGACGCCATCCGCAATGGCTTTGCAAAATTCTCCGGGGTCAAACGACGCTTCACCAAAGTTGGCGACTGGAACGGCGTCACCATTATCGACGATTACGGCCATCACCCGGTCGAGATCGCCGCGGTCCTGCGCGCTGCGCGCAATGTGACGCGCGGCAAGATTATCGCCGTGGTGCAACCGCATCGCTATACGCGTCTCCGCGATCTGATGGACCAGTTCTGTTCCTGCCTCAACGAGGCGGATATCGCTTTTGTGACGGATGTTTACGCCGCCGGCGAAGCGCCGATCGAGGGCGTCAGTCAGGATGCTTTTGTCGCCGGCGCCGCTGCGCAAGGACACCGCGATGTGCGCGCGCTCAAGTCGTTCGATGCCTTGCCGAAGACAATCGCCGGGATCGCTGAAAGCGGCGACTATGTCGTCCTGCTCGGCGCCGGCGACATCACGAAATATGCAAACAGCCTCGAAGGCGAACTGAAGAAGATCAAGCAGTGACAGTTCCCGATCTCCCGCCGGTTCGCGGCCGCTATGTCGAGCACGCCGACATGTCGGCGATCACCTGGTTTCGCGTCGGCGGGCCAGCGGACATTCTCTATGCGCCGGAAGACGAAGACGATTTGTCCGAATTCTTGAAGAAGACGCCCAAGAAGATTCCGGTTTATCCGGTCGGCGTCGGCTCCAACCTTCTGGTGCGCGATGGCGGGATCAGGGGCGTCGTCATCCGGCTCGGCGCCCCGTTTGCAAAAATTTCGATTGAGGGAACACGGGTCAGCGCGGGCGCCGCCGCGCTCGATGCGCAGGTTGCGCGGCAGGCGGCGAGGGCGGGCGTTGCAGGTCTTGAATTTTATCGGGGCGTTCCCGGGACAATCGGCGGCGCGCTCGTGATGAACGCCGGCGCTTATGAACAGGAAACCAAGGATATCCTGATTGAGGCGGTCGCCTTTGACCGCAGCGGCAAGCGCCACATCCTCAAGAATGCCGACATGAAATTCTCCTATCGTCATTGCGGCGCGGGCGAGGGGCTGATTTTTACCGAGGCCGTGTTCGAGGGCCGCAAGGACGAGCCGGCTGCGATCGAAGCGCGCATGCGGACGATCATGGAACGCCGTGAGAATTCGCAGCCGATCCGGGAAAAGACCGGCGGGTCGACTTTCGCCAATCCGGACCCCGCAAAATCCGGCGGCCGCAAGGCGTGGCAGCTGATCGATGAAATCGGCGGCCGCGGCCGCATCGTAGGCGACGCGCAGTGTTCCGGGCAGCATTGCAATTTCATGATCAATCGCGGCAAGGCGACGGCGGCGGATCTCGAAACGCTCGTCGAGTCGCTTCGTAAAGATGTTCTTAACAAGACGGGCGTTGAGTTGCGCTGGGAGATCAAGCGAATCGGAGAGCCGGCGTGAAATTCAGGAAGATCGCAGTCCTCAAAGGCGGTTGGTCGCCGGAGCGCGAGGTGTCGCTGAACTCGGGCGCGGCCTGCGCCAAGGCGCTCCGCGCCGCCGGCTATGATGTGATTGAAATTGACGCTGCGCGCAATCTCGCCGATCAACTGGCCAATGCAAAACCCGATGCTGTCTTTAACGCGCTGCACGGCCAATGGGGCGAAGACGGCTGCGTGCAGGGTCTGCTTGAAGTGATGGGACTTCCCTACACGCATTCGGGCGTTCTCGCCTCGTCGCTGGCAATGGACAAGCAGCGCACCAAACTCGTGCTTGAAGACGCCGGCGTGCCCTCGCCGAAGGGCTGCGTGATGTCGCGTTTTGACGCCGCCGGCGGCCACGCGATGGAACCGCCTTATGTCATCAAGCCGAATGCGCAAGGCTCGTCTGTCGGCGTCTACATCATCCGCAAAGGCGACAACCGGCCCCCGGCGGAACTTGCCAGCGATAAATGGGCGCTTGGCGACGAAGTCCTTGTCGAGAAATTTGTCGAAGGGCGCGAATTGACCGTCGCCGTCATCGGCGACCGGCCGCTCTGCGTCACGGAAATCACCACCAGCCTCGCCTTTTACGACTATGAAGCGAAATATGCGCCGGGCGGGTCACGACACGTATTACCGGCGCTCGTTCCCGAGGCAATAGCGCAGCGGTGCATGGATCTCGCCTTGCTGGCGCACCACTCACTTGGGTGCCGCGGCGTTACCCGGTCGGATTTTCGCTATGATGAAAACCTCAAGGGCGAGCAGATTTTCTTTCTTGAGATCAACACCCAGCCCGGCATGACCGGAACATCCCTTGTTCCCGAGCAGGCGGCGCATGTAGGAATCTCTTTCCCCGATCTTTGCTCATGGATAGTGGAGGACGCCTCATGCCAGCGGTGAAAAAGAGGGCGCGTTCAAGAAAGAAGCCGCCATCGGTGTTCGAACGGATCGCGTCGCTGGTTGAACGCTACACGATTGCCGGCGTCGCCGGGTCTGCGGTGATCCTCGGTCTTGTTGCGCTGGTTCTTTGGGCTGGCGGCTATTTTGCGACGATCGGCCGGAATGTTGACCGCGCTGCCAGCGCGACGGCGATCGCCGCCGGTCTCGAGGTCAAGCGCGTCCTGCTCCGCGGCGCCCATCAAACCGCACATGACGACATTCTTGATGCGCTGGGACCCGTCGTTGGCGGTTCGATCCTGCAATTGTCGCTGGGTGAGGCGAAGGCGCGCATTGAAGATCTCGGCTGGGTGCGTTCGGCGGCGGTAACGCGGCTTTTGCCCGACACGGTGTCGATCTCGATCCGCGAGCGTGATCCGGCCGCCGTCTGGCAAATCAAGGGCGATCTGCATTTGATCGACAAGGACGGCGCGCTCATTCGCGCGGTCGACGCCAATGAATACTCAAACCTGCCGCTGATTGTCGGGGTTGGCGCGCCGGAAGCGGCGGCGGGGATCCTGACCGCCCTTGGCGAACAGGATCAGCTCCGGAAACGGACCTATGCGCTGGTTCGCGTTGGCGAGCGGCGCTGGAATATGCGACTTCGCAACAATATCGACATCAAACTTCCCGAGACGGACTATACGCGCGCCATCGCTGACATCGAACTTCTCCAGGCCGCTCAGGGAACGCTTGACCAGCCAATCGAATATATTGATCTTCGTGATCCGGAGCGCATGGTGATCCGCAAACGCGGAGAGCCGGAATCTGTGATCAATTCAGCTTCCTCGAACGGGTAGATGCGCATCTGTCCCGACAGGCGGCAGTAGTGAGTGTGACGGTATTCCGCAATGGGCGGATGGGCCGGCACGGTAAAAGGCGGTCAGACCGGTAATGGCGAAGCTCTCCAAACCAGTGCGGGAAGGCGGTCTTGTCACGGCTATCGATATTGGTGGTTCAAAGGTCGCCTGCGTCATCGCGCAATTAACCCCCGTGCTCGACGGCGAATACGAGCCGGACGTGATCGGCGTCGGGCAACATGGCGGCGTTTGCCGCGACAAGCGCCCGGATGTCGAAGCCTCGCTCCGCGCCGCGGTTGAAGCGGCGGAACGGATGGCCGGCGAACGCGTGCGCCGTGTCTACATCGCCGCCGCAGGGCGATCGCTCGGCAGCCGCCGGATCGCTGTCGATCTCGACATCGCGGGCGGGGTGGTGACTGGCGATGACGTTGAAGAATGTCTGGCGCAAGGCGCCGCAGCGACAGCGCCTCAAGGGTCGACCCCGCTCCACGCCTTCAAGATTCGCTATTCGGTTGATGGCGAAGTGGCCGAAGATCCTGTCGGCCTGTCGGGCGGCGTTCTTGCCGCCGAGATATTGGGTCTTAGCGTTCGCGACAGCTACGCTGAAAATGTCGAATCGCTGCTGAACCGCTGCGGACTGGAGCTTGAAGAACTCGTTGCTGGCCCTTGCGCTACCGGAGAAGCGGTCCTCATCGAGGATGAAAAAGAACTCGGCGTCGTGATGATCGATATCGGCGCGCGCTCAACGGATTTTGCGCTCTATGAACGCGGCGCCCTGATCGCCTGTGGCGGCATTGCGCTGGGCGGCGACCACGTTACCCGCGATATCGCCCAGATATTCGGCGCGCCAATCGCCAAGGCGGAGCGGATCAAGACGCTTTACGGTTCGGCCCTGTCGAGCGCAGGCGATGAACACCGGTTCCTCGATTTTCCGCAATTGGGTGACGAAGCGGAGATTGCCCGGCATTCCAGAGCCGAACTGGCGCAAGTGATCGCGCCGCGGTTTGAAGAAATCATCGAACATGCGCTCAGGGCAATGCCGCAATCGGGTGTCGCGCGTCGGGCGATCCGCCGTGCTGTCCTTACCGGCGGCGGCAGCCTTCTCGTCGGGGCGAGGGAGGCGGCGGAACGCGTCATCGGCGTCAAAACCCGCCTTGGGCGCCCCGCAGCGCTTTCGGGCGCGCCAGAAACCGCAACAGCGCCGCAATTTTCAGCGGCAGTCGGCGTTTTGCAATTTGCCGCGCGCGAACGCGCCACCGCGAGGCGATCCATCCGTCGGCCAAATTTCGCCGCCGCCGGCCAGTCGCTCGGCAAGGGCGTTATCGGCAATGTCGGCGCCTGGCTGCGCGCGAATTTCTAGAATTGAAATTCTCGCCGTCCGGATCGATTTATTCGCTTTTTTAGGGTGACAGCGTGCGCGAACACGCTGACAAAAAAATCAAGTCCTTTGAGCGGTCTAACGCCAATAGGGGGCGGCGTAAGCGAGACGTCGTTAACCATTTGGTAACGGTTCTAAAGGAAGTTTTAATATCACCTTAACCTTGTGGGGCGGAGCCGTTCGATGCCACTAAATCTCAGCGTGCCGGAACTGACTGAACTGAAGCCGCGAATTTCCGTTATTGGCGTTGGCGGCGCTGGCGGCAACGCCGTCAACAACATGGTCGACAGCGGCCTTGAAGGCGTCGATTTCATTGTCGCGAACACGGACGCGCAAGCGCTGGGCCTTTCCAAGGCCGAACGGCGCATCCAGCTTGGCGCCCACACCACGCAAGGCCTTGGCGCCGGATCGCTGCCTGAAATCGGGTGCGCGGCGGCGGAAGAAACGCTCGACGAAATTCTTGAGCAGGTCGGCAACGCCCACATGCTCTTCATCACTGCCGGCATGGGCGGCGGCACCGGTACGGGCGCGGCGCCCGTTATCGCCAAGGCGGCCAAGGAACGCGATATCCTCACTGTTGGCGTCGTCACCAAGCCATTTCATTTTGAAGGCGCGCGGCGGATGAAAATTGCGCTCGCCGGGATCGAAGCGCTGCAGCAGCATGTCGATACGCTGCTGATCATTCCGAACCAGAATCTTTTCTCGATCGCCAATGAACGCACGACCTTTGCGGAAGCATTTGCGCTCGCCGATCAGGTTCTTCATTCCGGCGTCAGGGGCATTACCGATCTGATGGTGATGCCGGGCCTGATCAATCTCGACTTCAATGACGTTCGCACCGTCATGCGCGAGATGGGCAAGGCGATGATGGGAACGGGCGAAGCCTCTGGCGACAAACGCGCCATTGAGGCGGCGGAAGCGGCGATTTCAAATCCGCTCCTCGACGAAGTATCGATGAAGGGCGCCAAGGGCGTTCTCATCAACATCACCGGCTCGATGGACATGAAGCTCTTTGAAGTTGACGAAGCGGCGAACCGCATCAGGGCCGAAGTCGATCCCGACGCCAATATCATTGTCGGCTCGACCTTCAGTCAGGAACTCGAAGGCCGCGTTCGCGTATCGGTCGTTGCAACGGGTATCGAAGCGATGCCGCGCGACTCTCACGGCTACCAGCAGCGCGCCGTATCGGTCGCAGTTGCAAAGCCATGGCGTGAACCGGCGCAAGCCGCCGAACCGCAGGCGGCGCCGGAAGCTACGCCGGCA
>JBGSVH010000186.1:0-5187 GCA_041753055.1 Parvularculaceae bacterium | reverse complement strand
GCGGGCAGGCGTTGCAAAAATCGCCCGCGGCAATCAGGCGCTGATCGACCGCATCGTCGCCGCCTTCCCCGGCGGCGCTTTCGTCTCGCATGTCAAGAAGGACGAGCGCGGCTGCGCCTTGATGCTGCGTCCGCGCGACCTTGCCGCCGCCGCCGCGGCGCTGGGTGAGGAAAAAATCGCACACGATCAGCGTCAGGGCGCGCTGCGCTTTTCCGTTCATCTCTATAATGACGAACAGGACGCTGACCATCTGATCCGAACGCTGGCGCCGTTCGTCTAGAGGTCGAGGGTGATGAGAACCGGCGCGTGATCTGACGGGCGTTCCCAGCTGCGGCAATCGTCGCGGATCTGGTAGCCGGCGCGACCGAGAGAGAGAGCGGCTTTTTCCAGCGCCGGCGTCACCCAGATATGATCGAGGCGGCGGCCGCGATTGGAGGCGCGCCAGTCGGCGGCGCGATAGGACCACCACGTATAAAGCTTTTCAGGCTCGGGGATCACTTCGCGAGCGACATCGATCCAGCGCCCCGCCTTCACCGCCTTGTTGAGGAGGTCGACTTCGGCCGGCGTATGCGAAACGACTTTCAGCAGCTGCTTGTGCGACCAGACGTCATGTTCGCGCGGCGCGACATTGAGATCGCCGACCAGCACTTCCTTGCGTTTCGATCCCGGCGCAAACATCTTCGCCAGCGCCTTGAGAAAAGCGAGCTTGTGCGCGAATTTTTCGTTTTCATCGGGGTCAGGAACATCGCCGCCCGCAGGCACATAGAAATTGTGAATGCGCACGCCGCCGGGCAAGGTTGCGGCGATGTGACGGCAATCATCCTTGCCGCAGAAGCTCTCAGCCTCGACGCTTTTCAGCGGCAATTTCGAAACGATCGCAACACCATGATAGCCAGGCTGGCCAGAAACCGCGTGGTGGAGATAGCCCGCCGCCTTCAGCGCCTTGGCCGGGAACTGATCAGTCGCGCATTTGATTTCCTGCAGGCAAAGAACATCGGGCGCTTCCTGTTTGAGGATTTGCGTGACGAGATCGATGCGCAGGCGAACGGAGTTGATATTCCAGGTGGCGATTTTCATCGGCGGTTTCAGGCTCGTTTGGAGACGGCGGACCATAAACATCCTCGCCGCTCGCGCAACCGCGCAGCGCTTGCGTTCACCAGACTTGCGATCCTGTGGCAATCACCGGATGAGCGGCGCAGGGTCCCATGAGCATTGAAACCGCCCTTTTGCCGGACGGCGTCTCGGTGACGGCTGCTGCAGCCGTCGTCCTTTCAAGCTTTTTCACCTCGGCGCTGACCGCGTCTTTCGGCCTCGGCGGCGGGCTGGCGCTGCTGGCGATCATGGGTGCGATGCTGCCGCCAGCCGCGGTTATTCCGGTTCACGGCGTCGCACAGCTCGGATCGAACGCCAGCCGGCTGTTGCTGCAGTGGAGATCCGTGGTCTGGCCGATTGTCCTTTGGTTCGCGCTTGGCTCGGCCGCCGGCGTCGCTCTTGGCGCAAGGCTTTACGTCGAGATTCCTGAAAATCTGCTGAGAGCGCTGATCGGCGCGTTTGTTCTGGCAACCGTTTACGGGCCAAAGCCGAAAAGTTTTGCGCCCGGCAAAACCACCTATTTTGCAACCGGCGCCGCGAGCGCCGTGCTGTCGATGTTTGTCGGCGCCACCGGCCCGATCGCCGCCGCCATGGTCAAGGTCGCCAATTTGGGCAAGCTCAACACCGTCGCTACCCACGCCGGCGCGATGACGGCGCAGCATGCATTGAAATCTCTCGCCTTCGGGTTTGTCGGGTTTGCTTACGCCGACTGGGCGCCGATGATCATCGCCGTCGTTGTCGCGGGTTTTCTCGGCGCCGCGGCGGGGACGCGGATGTTGCACACCATGCCGGATGAAAAATTCCGGCGCGGGTTCACGCTCCTCCTGACTTTCTTTGGCGCCTATCTCATCGGCGCGGCGCTGCTCGCGTCGCTTGGAAGGCCCTAGAAAAGATTGAACGACGACCCGACGATTCCGACCGGCCAGCGGCCGAATTCAAACAGGCGGAATTTCGCGCGGAACGGATGATCATCGGCGTCGAAGGAAGGATCGGCGGCGGCGATCAAAACGAGCGAAGCTTGATTTGCGGCCTGCACGGCGGCGCCGACGGCAAGTTGCTGCTGCGCTTCGTCCTCGACATCCCAGATGAAGCTCGCCTGCTCCATCTGTTCCTTGGCGGGCTCTGAGACGCGGTTGGCGATCATGGTCAGAGCGATCGTCAGCGCTTCTTCCGACAAGGTTTCAAGCGCCCGCGTTGTCAGATCGGCGCGCAGCAATTCTTCGGCCTCCCAGGCCGGGCTGTTCCAATCGCGATGCTCCGCTGCTGCGGCGGCGTCGTCCCAGTCGACGAGAATGGCGACATCCGCATCCGGAAAGCCAAGGCCGTCCGTATACAGACGAGCAGCGGCGCGCGCGCCGGGCGTCAAGGGCTCGCCGAGATTGGCGAACCACGGAATGCGCTCCAGCGTCTGGGCAAACCGGCGAAGGCGCGCCAGCGCCGGCAATTCGCGCTCCAGCGCCTCGATATCCCGATCGTCCATTTCATGGCCTCCAAGCCCATTCTAGCGGCGCTGCAACAAAAAAGCGCCCGGTCCTGGGTAGGACCGGGCGCTAAGCTGCGCTGTTGCGCCTACGCCGGGAGGGGATATTCCGGCGGCGAAGGGGACGATCGGACCTGCTAGCGGGGGGGCAACGCCGATCCGAAAAGATATCTCCAACGCACTGTTACTCTAACGCCGCACACGGTAACTTTTCAATAGGGAATTTAAAAAAAGCTTGCCTGTGACAGGGATACATACGGATTCGTGATCGTATCTCTACTTGTTAATGAAAGCGCCGCCCGCCTCCGGGGCCCGGAACAGCCGATTTTCAAGATTTCCGCCGGTGGTGACGCCTTGCAGCGCGACCACGGTGACGCCGCCCTGGCCGTCCCGCACCGCCCATTGTTCAATTGCCAAAGTCGGCGCGGAAAGAACCAGGGTGATTTCGCCCTCAGTTTCTTCGTCCGTCGAGGCGTAAGTAACGGCAACCGAGTCGCGTCGGCGTTCGACCGCGGTCAGTTTGGCGTCGCCAACGTCGATCTTCTTGCTCAGCAGGAAGCGCAGCGGGGTCTTCTTCAGCGGATAGGAATCGGTCGTTTCCAGATCGGCGTTTTCGACATAAACGAGCCCGCCAGTCGCCACGATGGTGACCGGCGACGGGTCGTCATAGTCGAAACGGATCTGACCTGGACGGCGTAGATAGAATTTGCCGGTGGCGACGGCGCCGGACGGCGCGGTCTGGACAAAATCGCCGGCGAGCGTCGTCAGTCCTTCGAGATGCCGCAGCACTTCGTCAGCGACCGCCTGATCGCTGAGACCGGCAAAAACCGTCGCGGCGGGCGCAGGCGTTGCAGCGGCAAGAAGGGTCTTACGCGCGGGTTCAGTCTTCGCCGCCGGCGTCGCCGCCGCAATAATTACGGGCGCCGGCGCTTCAATAGCCGTTTCAATGACGGCTTGTGGGACGGCTTGTGGGACGATTTCCGGCGCCGTTGCGGCGCCAAGCCCGATTGCAGTTTCGGCGGCGATGACCGCAACCGTCGATAAAAATGCGCTGAGCATTGCTGCTCCCTTTCATCTGGCGGGCGGCGCGCCGCCCTCTTTGTTGCTTTTCAGCTTGTTGACCCTGTCGCAAGGCCATGCCGGAAAGACGACCGGCGCTTGGCCCAATTATGGCGCCGCCCTTGTCGCGGTCACAAGCGCGCGACCGGCCAAAACGACCCGATCAGGCAAGCGCGTTTGCTTCCTCGTCGGTGAGGGCCCGCGCCTCGTCAACCAGCATGATCGGAATGCCGTCGCGAATGGGATAGGCAAGGCGCGCCTTGCGGCTGACCAGCTCATTCGCCTCCTTGCGATAGATGAGGCGGTCCTTGCTCGCCGGGCAGACGAGGATCTCCAGGAGCTTGGGGTCGACTTCCTTCAACGGGTCTTTGTCCGCCATAACGCGCCTCCTGGGTCAATCACTGGACAATCTGTCCGTCGGCGCCGTCGCCGCCCATGCGCATCAGCGCGATCAGGCAATCGGCGCGGTCGGCCAGCGACCTTGCTTCCAGCAGCGCCTGTTTTTCATTCGGCGCAAACGGACATCCCATCGCCAGCGAATTGATCAGCGCATCGGTTGGCGCCTCGATCGCTGCTTCCCAGTCGGTGCTGAGATTTTCCGTATCAAGGTAAAGATGCATGGCGTCAAACAACCGGTCGCGATCGACCGCTTCAACGCTTTCGTCGGTGTCCGCATCGGCGGTGAAGGAAGAATAGTCGGCTTCGGCCTGACGGTACGGCGTCGTCACCGACAGCTCTGTTTCGAGGCGAAAGCGCAGCGTCCCGGACAAGGTGATCAGATAGCGCCCGTCGCTGGTTTCGGAAAACGAGGTGATCCGGCCGGCGCAGCCGACATTGTAGAGACGCCCCTCCCCTTCGTCGTCCTCGCGCGGCTGGATCATGCCGATGGTGCGGGCGCCGGCAAGCGCGTCATCGACCATCCGCAGATAGCGCGGTTCGAAAATATTCAGCGGCAGCTGACCTTTGGGCAGCAAGATGCTGCCCGACAGCGGAAATATCGGGATCGTGCCGGGCTGCTCGCGCCCATGGACGCGGATCGCTTTCTTGTGAGCGCCCGCCATTGTCATCAGGAAAACATCAGCGAAGAAAGGCGGCGCCGTCCGGACAATGTCTGCGGGTGCGCGGGCCCAAGCGCTTCAAAAATCGTCAGCAGCTGTTTGCGCGCCGCTTCCTCATTCCAGGCGCGGTCGAGCGCAAAGACGTCCAGCAATTCGTCGATCGCCTGTTCGGTGTCGCCGCGCGCCGCATAGGCGTCGGCAAGCTCAAGCCGCAGAGCGAAGTCCCTGGGGGCCGCCGCCGCCCGGCGCTGAAGATCGGCGACATCGCCGCCGGCCTTTTCCGCGAGCTCGATCTGTGCACGGACGGTTGAAAACGCCGGATCGTTCTTCTTGGCGTCAGGCGCGAGCGCCAGCACCTCGCGCGCGCCGGCGACGTCCCCGGTCGCAAGCCGGCATTTGGCAAGGCCTGCAACCGCCCGAACAAAATGGTTTTCGCCGGCTTCTTCTGAAATCTGCGCGACATCGGCGTAGGCTTGCGCCGCCGCCGCGGCGTCGCCT
>JBGSVH010000185.1:0-1777 GCA_041753055.1 Parvularculaceae bacterium | reverse complement strand
CGACTTCACCGGCGGCAATTTCGCCGGCGCGGTCCTCACCGGCGCCAGCCTCTCGGCGGCAACCCTTTCGGGCGCGGTCATCACCAAGGCCTTTGCGCCCGGCGCCATTTTTGTTGACGCCGTTGCAGTCGGCGCCGATTTTTCGAGCACGGATCTTCGCGCCGCACGCTTTGACGGCGCCAATTTTCGCGACGCCATCTTCAATGGCGCCGATGTCACTGGCGCCTCCTTTGCCGGCGCGCGTCTTCAGGGCGCGGATCTTTCGGGCGCTCTCGGTCTTGCCGTTGAGACGATGACGGGCGCGTGCGGCGACGCGAGCACGAAACTTTCGCAAGGGATGACGCTTCAAGCCTGCGAATAGCCGCTATTCGCGGTCCCGGTCGCGCTGTTCTCGCGCCTTCTGGCTGATCTCGCGCGGATCTAGCGCCTGCAATACCGCCAGCACCAGCGGCGACAGACCCTTCACCTCAAATCCTGACGCCGGCAGTTCCTGCGAGGCGCCTCTTGGTGAAAAGACGCTGCGTTCCAGCGGCCGGCCGAGGAACGCGCCAGCGGTCTCGCGCAGCAATGGCGACAGGCTTTTCTCGATCCGATCGCCAATCGCTGAGATCGCTTCTTGCGCGTCGCCGATGGTGCGTCGGAAACTGTCGACGACTTCGCTGACGCTTCTGGCGCGCTCGCCGTCATAAAAGACGTGACGGTTGGCTTCAGCTGCGGCGGGCAGCAGCGAGGCGGCGCTGTCGCCGGCATTCGCGGCAAGGAGTTTCCTGGCCCCGGCCGGTCCGAGGAAATGCGCTGCATATAATTCGGCGGCGTCGACAGCGCGTCCGAGCGATGTTTCAAGCAGGCCCTTGTTTTCGCGCGCCAGCTCGCCCGCAAGCGCTGCGGCTTTTTCCGGATCAAAGCGCAAGTCGAGAATTTCCTTCCGCCGCGCCAGGTCGGCGATCCCGAGTTTTCCGTTCTGCCCTGTTTCAATGTCGGCGGCATAAGCGCCAAGACCGTGCGCGGCGCCGTATTTTTTCACTGCCGACAGCCAAGTCTGTTCGATGAACTGGAACAGCCCGGCGGCGCTCGACGTCCTGGCTTTAGCTGAGGGGTTGAGAGAACTCTCGCGCATGGCGACGCGGTAGAGATAGTCGAAGCCGACGCCGGTTTGTTCCGACGCCTTTTTGAGCGCGCCGGAGACCGCAACGTGCGCGGCGGTGGCTGAATGAATGGCGTCAGTCATGGCGTTGCGCCCCAAACTGCGGAAAAGCCCCACACTTCAGATAAAACTGGCGGAACATGGTCAAGAAACTCCTAAACTGGTGAAACGAGCCGCGGAAAACGCGGCAATTGACGGGATTTGGCAGCCCCCGGTGATGAGGGCGACAAGCGCGTTGGCGGTCGCAGGCGCGAGAAGGATGCCGTTGCGATAATGGCCGAGCGCATAAAGAAGGCCCTCGGGCCCTCGCGGCGCCGAACCGATAATCGGCGCGCCGTCGCTGGTCGCAGGGCGAAGGCCCGCCCAACGCTCGATCTCCGCCGACCCGGTCAATCCGGGGCAAGCGGCGCCCGCGCCGGCTTTCAGCGCGGAAATGCGCGCCTCATCGGTCGTCAGCGACCAGTCATGCGCGATTTCTGTGGCGCCAATGACGATGCGGGAGTTAGGCATATCACCAACAACCGGCAGCCGATCCGCAGTCCGGCTGACCTGAAAGGTCTGAGAATCCGGGTGCCGCAGACCGAAGCCAGTATTGAAGGATTCAAGGCATTGGGCGCTTTGCCGACGCCGCTG
>JBGSVH010000184.1:0-3158 GCA_041753055.1 Parvularculaceae bacterium | reverse complement strand
GGCCCCTGATGCGGAAGGCGGCGCGACTGTGCTGGCGGACGCCGTCGCGCGCGCGGCCAAAGGCGTTGCTGAGGTCGCTGTTGACCCGACGGGCGCCAAGGTCCTCGGCGTCCGCCTTCAGCGGGTCGAATTCGTTGCGGGCGCAGACCCTGCGCTTGAGATGCGCAAGGGCGTTCTACTGGTTGGCTACAACCCGGCGGGAGATGTTCTTGGGCGACCATCCTCCGCCCGGATCGCAAAATTCCTCGAAGAATCCCTGTAGTTTTGCGCTTTGTTAGGGCCTTGCGCGTCTAAAATACGCCGTATTGGTCAGTAGAGTGGCGCAAATGCCAAGAATATCCGCTCTCATCGCCGTGTCGCTTGCGCTGCTTTGCGGCCTCGCCCCGGCTTTGGCGTCGGCGCGGGCTCTGGAGCCGTCCTTGCGCGACCTCAGGGCGCAGGAATCGGATAATGACGCGCTGGCCCGCGAGGCGGCATATACAAGCGATGTTTGCGGAAGATCGATCCCGGCCAGGATAGACTGGCCATCGACGCGCGACTGGCCGTCCGGATCAAATCTCGTCGCCTCTTGCGACGGGGCGCTCAGCGCGGTTGAGGCGACATGCCGCGCCGGGCGCACGTCCCTTGTCCGGCAATTTGTCTGCGTGGGCGACGGGTCGGGCGCATCGCTGTCGGGCGGTGTTCTTCGTTACGGGGCCGAGCCGGGCGGGGATGGATTCTCCGAAACCAAGGCGCTTCTCGACGCGGCGAATTAACCTGAGATTGAATTTTTCACGGCGCGGCGCCATCTCCTTGCGATGCGCAAAATACTCATCATCGCCGCGACAGCTCTCCTTTCCGCCTGCGGCAGCGGCCAGCACGAAGAAGTCGGCGAGTTCAAGAACGATCTGATCGGCAACGAGATCAAGCTGGAGGCGCTGAAAGACCCCAAGGTCGACGGCGTTACCTGTCATCTCAGCTATTTCGACCGCGCCGTGTGGGACCGGCTCGCCAAAGGCAACTGGTTTGAAAATCCGTCGAACTCCTCGATCGCCTGCCGCCAGACCGGGCCGATCACCATTGGCGCGATTGATCTCGACAAGAGCGGCGAAGAAGTCTTCTCGCAGCAGCAGAGCCTCATCTTCAAACAGCTCGCGGTGCGCCGCATTTATGATACGGCGAACAACACCCTCATCTATGTTGCGTTCTCGCGAAAGCCGATTGACGGCTCGGCGAAAATGTCGATCTCGACGATTTCGCTTTACGCGCAAGGTGCGGCCCCGTCTGATAGGAAGTGAGCGCTCACTCACTCATTCGTGCGGCTGGCGAAATTGCCGGACAAAACACACGTAAATCGCTGCTTGAATGGCAGCGCGGCGTGACCATCTCCAGCTGGCGATCTGGTGCGGGCGGCGCAAGCTGAGCGCGCGGCTCTTTGACAATTGAATGATTTTCGCACGATGCGGCTTTGCAGTTGCATCTGTTGCGACGGACTGTTGCCGCGTTCTCAACCTTGGGAAGCGCCGGAAAATCCGGACAAATCGTCTGGAACCCGCGCGGGAACAGGGATGCTGGAGCCATCACTCCGGGAAATAATACACACTGTACGGACAATTCCGGAGCCGGCTCTAGAAACTGTCCTTGCGCCGCCGCACCTCTGCAAAGACGGCGACCGGGTCGCCGCTGACGCCGACCGCGTGCTGAACGCCAGCGTCGCGGGCGCGCAGGAACGGGTTGGTCGCCAATTCCTCGGCGATGGTCGATGGCACCGTCGGCGCGCCCTTTGCGCGTTTGGCGTCGATCTCGGCGACGCGTTTCATCAGCGCCTTGTTCCCCGGATCGACCGTCACCGCGAAGCGGGCGTTCGCTTGCGTGTATTCATGCGCGCAATAAAGCCTGGTCGCCCCGGGCATGGCGGCGATTTTTCCCAGCGACGTCCACATTTGCGCCGGGGTTCCTTCGAACAGGCGTCCGCAGCCGAGCGCAAATATGGTGTCGCCGACAAAGGCCGCGCCATCCTCCTGGAAATGATAGATGATGTGGCCGCTTGTATGGCCGGGCGTGTCGTGCACCAGCGCCGTCGATCCGCCAAGCGCTGCGCCGTCACCTTCGCCGACTGCGACATCAAGCCCCGGGATTTTTTCAGCCTCGCCCTTTGGGCCGATGATCCGGCAATTCCAGCGCTCCTTCAGCGCCATGTTTCCGCCGGCATGGTCGGGATGCCAATGGGTGTTGAAAATGTGCGTCAGCGTCCAGCTTTCGCGGGCGAGCGCGGCGTTGATAGCGTTAACGTCCGGCGTATCGATCGCCGCAACCGCGCCCGACGCGTTGTCGCGGACGAGATATCCGTAATTGTCCCGAAGGCAGGGGAATTGTCTGATTTCGATGGGCATTGGCAAAGCCTACGCGATCCGGGCGTCCCCCAACAAGCGCAGTTGTTTCGTCAAGGCGAACAAGCGACAACGGACGCCGCCATGCGCACCGACATACTTGATCTTCACGAATTTTATCAAGGCCCGCTCGGCTTGACCGCGCGCGACTTTGTGGCGGCCCGGATAGAAGAGGCGTGGCGCGATCATGCACGGCTCCGCGTTGCCGGCTTTGGCCATGCCGAGCCTTATCTCAACCTCTTTGCCGGGGCTGAGCGCGTGCTTGCCATCGCGCCCGCCGCTCAAGGCGTCATCCACTGGCCGCCGGGTGAGAAAAACGCCGCGATGCTGGCGGGTGAGCATCAATGGCCGTTGCCGGACGCCTCGATCGACCGCATGCTGGTCGTTCACGGGCTTGAGGAATCGGACGACCCGCAACGGCTGATGCGAGAAATCTGGCGCGTCCTTGCCAGCGACGGCCGTGTTATTCTGGTGGTCGCGCATCGTCGCGGTCTGTGGTCGATGATCGACACGACGCCGTTTGCCGCCGGCCGGCCCTATCTGAAGCGACAGCTTGAACGCTTGCTGCAGCAATCGATGTTTCGTCCGCTGGCGTGGAGCGGCGGTCTTTACTTTCCCCCACTCGGCGCGCGATTTCTTCTGCGCGCCGCAAAAGCTTGGGAGCGGGCGGGCGCGCAGATGTGGTCTGGACTGGGCGGCGTTTTGATGGTCGAAGCGGCAAAAGACATGATGCAACCGGTTGCGCGCGCCGCGCCTGCGGTCACGCGCGCCGAACGTCCCGCGGTCGCC